>JBQNAL010000036.1:0-5201 GCA_052170475.1 Schwartzia sp. (in: firmicutes) | reverse complement strand
TGAGGGGCAAAGTTTAACACAACAATGCGACAATTAAACTTGCAATCTACCCCACCCGCATGTATCGAGAAAAACTCCTTGCCAAACCTTCACCCCTTGTGATAAAATAACGTGTATTGTATAAGAAAGCCTATCGGCTGTTGTAAGGAGGTGTGTTATATGGCACATATTTGTGAAGTCTGCCATAAGGGAGTCATGAGCGGCATGAATGTCAGCCATTCCCATTTGAAGACAAAACGCCGCTGGAATCCGAACATTCAGCGCGTTCGCGCCGTAGTGAACGGAGAGGTGAAGCGCATCAACGTCTGCACCCGTTGCCTGCGCTCCGGCAAGGTTCAGCGCGCCGTCTGACCTCCTCTCGATCAGCGATACGAAAAAGCCTGTCCCAAAAGGGACAGGCTTTTTTTGTACGTCATGGCGACGATCAGCCCCTTTTCGCCCGCAGCCGATCCGCGACCGCAAGGAGCGCGGTGAGTTCCTCTCGCGTGAAGTGATATTTTTCCCCGCAGAAATGACAGCAGACTTCCGCCTGACCGTCCTCGACCAACTCGCTTAACTCCTCATGTCCCAAAGTCATAAGGAGCTCTTCCGTGCGCCGCTTGGAGCATTGACAGCGAAAGGAAAGCGCGGTCGTCGAAAGATAGTGAATCTCCATCCCCCGCAAAAGTTCCGCGATAATCCCCTTCGCATCAAGCCCGTCCGCAATCATCGCCGATACGGCACGCACCGAAGACAAATTTTCTTCCAAGCGGGAAAGCGCTGCTTCCGAAGCCCCAGGGAGCGGCTGGAGCAGGAAGCCTCCCGCCGCTCCGACGCGGCCATCCGTTTCCACCAACACGCCCAAACCCACGCTGGAGGGCGTCTGCTCTGACTGCAAGAGATAATGTGTCAGATCCTCTGCGATCTCCCCGGAATAAATTTCACAGCTTCCCGTAAACGGCTCCTTTAGTCCCGTGAACCGCGTTACCGACAAAAGACCGCGCCCCACGCCCTGCCCCACCGATAATTTTCCGTTCGTCAAGGGAAGCTCTACCTCCGGGTGCGCCACATAGCCCCGCACCGCGCCGTCTGCCGAAGCGTCCGCCGTGATGGCGCCCAAAGGGCCATCCCCGGCGAACTTCATCGTGATACACTCCTGTTCCTTCATCGTCGCGGCAAAGAGCAACGCCCCGGTCATCGTGCGCCCCAAGGCTGCCGACGCCAACGCGCCGCAGCCGTGGCGACGCGCGGCCTCGCCCGTGAGATCCGTTGTCACCGCGGCATAAACGCGCACGTCCTCTGCCGTCGCTTTCACTAAATGATCCATCGTGTCTCCTTCTATCGTTGATCCAATGAAGCACAAGCCCGTTTCCTGACCGCTCTTTCTGCCGCCGTCAACCGATTTGTCGGAGAAGACGCGCCATCTCCATCGCCGCCATCGCCCCTTCGGCGCCCTTGTTCCCCGCCTTTGTCCCCGCGCGTTCCACGGCCTGTTCAATGCTGTCCGTGGTGAGCACACTGAAGATCACCGGCACGCCGGCGGAAAGTCCCGTCTGCGCCACCCCTTTTGCCACCTCACTGCAAACGTAATCATAGTGAGACGTCGCGCCGCGAATCACCGCCCCCACGCAAATCACAGCGTCGTAGCGGCGACTGTCCGCCATTTTTTTCGCCGCCAAGGGGATCTCAAACGCACCCGGCACCCAGGCGACGTCCACCGCGTCGTCTTCTACCCCGTGCCGCCGCAGCATGTCAAGCGCCCCCGACAAGAGCTTATGCGTGATAAATTCATTGAAGCGAGCCGCCACAATGCCGACCTTAAGCCCTGCGCCCTCATACGTTCCTTCCAAAACGTGTGCCATCTTCTTTACCCCTCTCCTTTATTCCTCTTTCAAAAGATGCCCCATCTTTATTTTCTTCACCTTCAAGTACCGACGATTGAATGGATTGGAATGAACTTCGAGCGGCACCCGCTCCACGATGTGAAGTCCATGTCCTTCAAGGCCGGCACGCTTCGCCGGATTGTTCGTCAAAAGGCGAATCGTCGTCAAGCCCAAATCCGATAAAATCTGTGCGCCGATCCCATAGTCCCGAAGATCCGGTGCAAAGCCCAAGAGCACATTGGCCTCCACCGTATCCTTGCCCTGATCCTGCAAGGCGTAAGCCCGCATTTTATTCGCCAGTCCGATGCCCCGCCCCTCTTGGCGCATGTAGAGTACGACGCCGCAGCCTTCCTCGTCAATGCGGGAGAGCGCCGCCGCCAGCTGCTCCCCGCAGTCGCAGCGCATGGAACCGAGCGCATCCCCCGTCAAACACTCGGAGTGGACGCGCACCAAGACATCCGCCTTGCCCGCCACCTCGCCCTTGACGATAGCCAAATGGCACTTCCCGTCCAAGGTGCTTTCGTACGCCTTGATGCGAAAATGGCCGTACTTGCTGGGGAAATCGACGTCTGCCGCCTTCTCTATGAACGTCTCCGTCCTCTTTCGGTACTCGATCAGCGCCTTGATCGTCACGATGCGAAGTCCGTGCCGCTCAGAAAACGCCATGAGCCGCGGCGTCCGCATCATGTGGCCGTCGTCCTCCATGATCTCACAGCAAAGGCCGGCGGGCGAAAGCCCCGCCAAGCGTGCCAAATCCGTCGTGGCCTCCGTATGCCCCGCCCGGCGCAGCACGCCGCCCGGCACCGTCCGCAGGGGGAACACATGCCCGGGACGGCGAAAATCGGCCGGCTTCGCGGCGGGATCGATGAGCTTTTTCACCGTCTGGCAGCGCTCAAACGCGGAAATGCCCGTTTCCGTATCATAGGCGTCCACGGACACCGTAAACGCCGTCTCGTGGTGATCCGTATTGTTCGCCACCATTTGCGGCAGGTTCAGCGCCTCGAGCCGCGCCCCCTCCATCGGCGTGCAGATCAGCCCCTTGGCGTGCGTCGCCATGAAATTGATCGCCTCCGGCGTCACATGATCCGCCGCGAGGATGAGATCCCCTTCATTCTCTCGCTCCTCATCATCTACGACCACCACCATTTTCCCTCGCCGAATATCTTCAATCGCCTCTTCAATCGTAGAAAATCCCATATCCTCCACGCTCCTATTCCTATACAGGGGCAACGGTACGCACCCGCGCCCATTCCTTCCCATCCCTAAAAACCGCAGCCCCTCAAAAAATCCCGCGTCAAACCGCCGTGGCCACTCTCCTTCGAAGAGGGTTCCGGCGTCACGAGAAACTTTTCCACATACTTTCCCACCACATCATTTTCGATGTTGAGCCGATCCCCGCTTTTTTTCTGGTGAAGGGTCGTGATCTCTCGCGTATGGGGGATCAAGGAAACGCTGAACCACGCCGCTGTCACGGCAGCGACGGTGAGGCTGACCCCCTCGATGGCCACCGAACCCTTCTCAATGACATAACGCAAAATATCGGGCGGAGCCGAAATGCGGAGGATGCGGGCGTTCTTTTCCTCCCGCACGTCCACGATCCGCCCCACACCGTCCACATGTCCGCTGACGAGATGCCCCCCCAGCCGCCCCCCCAAGGACAGCGCCCGCTCCAAATTCACCGAGCTGCCGAGGGAAAGCGCCCCGAACGTGGTGCGGCGAAAGGTTTCCGGCATGACGTCCGCCGTAAAGGAGCACGCATCAAACGCCGTCACCGTCAGGCAAACGCCGTTGACCGCGATGCTGTCTCCCACGCGAAGGCCGCCCAAGACCACAGCCGCCCTGACCCGTAATCGGCCATTCTCCATCGCCGTGATCTCGCCGATCTCCTCAACGATGCCGGTAAACATCGCCGTGCGCCTCCTCCGATTGCTTCACATACCCCGTCCATGCCACATCTTCGCCCAATCGCTTCACTTCCACCTCGTCCAGTTCCACCGCATCCGCCAAACGGGCAAAGCCGTCTCCCGCTACCGCCCCCAATGCGGTGCGCCCGCCTAAGAACTTAGGGGCGACAAAGGCTGTCACCTTGTCCACCAGCCCCGCCGCCAAGAATGAAAAATGTACCGTTCCCCCACCCTCGACCAAGAGGGAACATACCGCCCGCTCGCCTAAACGCGATAAGAGGCACGGGAGATCGACGCGAGAACCCGCGCCGCAGCGAAGGATCTCCGCCCCCCCCTGCCGCAGCGCTTCCACCCGCTCGAGGGGGGCGTTCTCCGTCACCGCGACGATCGTCGGCGCCGCGCCATCCGACAACAGCTTCGCCGAAAGCGGTGTCCGCGCCTGACTGTCCAAGACGATCCGGCAGGGATTTTTCGCCCCCGTGGCAGCGCGCGCCGTGAGGGAGGGATCATCCGCGATCACCGTCCCCACGCCGACCAAGATCGCATCGACTTCATCGCGCATTTCATGTCCCCGCCGCCGCGCTTCCTCCCCGGTGATCCACTGGGACTCCCCACCCACCGTGGCAATACGTCCATCAAGCGACATGGCCATCTTCATCCAAACGAAAGGACGCCCCGCCGTGATCCACCGGATAAACACTTCATTTTGTCGCCGCGCCGCCTCTTCTAGGACGCCACAGCGCACCTCAATGCCTGCCTTGCGCAGCATGGCGATCCCCCGACCGGACACTGCGGGATTCGGATCCTCCATCGCCACTACCACCCGATGAATCCCAGCTTCGATCACCGCCTTGGCGCAAGGTCCCGTGCGGCCGTAATGGGCGCACGGCTCAAGCGTCACATAGAGGGTCGCGCCCCGCGCCAAGTCTCCCGCCATAGAAAGCGCATGAATCTCCGCGTGCGACGTCCCCGCCGCTCGGTGCCAGCCGACGGCCACGATCCGATTCTCCCGGACGATCACCGCCCCCACCAAAGGGTTGGGAGACGTTCGCCCCCGAGCATTCTCCGCCGCCCGCAGTGCCTCGCGCATATAGTCTTCGTCCTGCAACCCCATCACCTCAACAAAAAAACCGCTCCCGAAAAAGGAGCGGTCGCCTACCACACATCGCATGCAGCGTCTTTTTTCATCCAGACTATACTGTCGGCCTTGGAATCGCACCAAGTCATGCCATACGGCTCGCGGGCTGTACCGCCGGTGGGGAATCGCACCCCGCCCCAAAGACATCCTATGAAATTGCACCGTCTAAAAATTCAACGCCGCTATCATACCACATCTTTTCCATCGGCGCAACCCGCGCCTCCCGCCTAAAAAACAAGAGGTCGTGTAGGTTGTAAAATAAATTGACGCAAAAAGTTCCATTTTGGAACCCATTCA
>JBQNAL010000035.1:0-8388 GCA_052170475.1 Schwartzia sp. (in: firmicutes) | reverse complement strand
TGCATGAGGGGCAAAGTTTAACTCAACGATGCGACAATTAAACTTGCAATCTGCCATCAGGGGGGCGATAGGGAAAATACCCCTGCACGAATGGAGAAGATATGATAAAATGGGAACAGGTTTCTGATGAGGAGGGTTTCCATGGAAAAACATGCTGTCGGGGCAAAGCGATCGACCGCCGGTCGAGCAAAGAAGACCAAGAAAAAATCCGGCGGATTCGGGCGGATCTTGTTGGGCTTTATCATCGTGGTGATCGTCATGCTGACGGGAATCGGCTGCGGCTTTTTGACTGCCAGCATGAATACGAAGCCCAATTTGGTGGACGATCTTCAGCCAGCTTCCTCGTCCCAAATCTACGACGTGAACGGCAATGAGATCGCCAACATCCACGCCACGGAAAATCGGGTACCCGTAAAATTGGCGCAGATTCCCAAGGATTTGCAGAATGCCTTTGTGGCGGTGGAGGACGCTCGATTTTATGAACATGCAGGCGTCGATCCACGTGGGATTTTGCGCGCCTTGTGGGCAAATATTTCCGACGGTAGCGTGGCGGAAGGCGGTTCCACCATCACCCAGCAGTTGGCGAAGAATGCTTATCTCACCCAAGAGCGGACGCTGCGCCGCAAGGTGCAGGAAATGTTTTTGGCTTTGCAGCTCGAGCGGGAGTATACGAAGCAGGAAATTTTAGAATTTTATTTGAATCAGATTTATTTCGGTCAGGGTGCCTACGGAGTGCAGGCGGCAGCACGTACCTATTTTGGCAAGGATGTCAGTGAGCTGAACTTGAATGAATGTGCCATGTTGGCAGGAATCCCAAAGAGTCCAAACTATTATTCACCCTTTAATAATTTAACGGCAGCACAGGCGCGAAAGGCCATCGTGCTGGAACAAATGAGCAAGTACCATTACATTAGTGACAGTGTGGCGCAGGATCTGAAGAAAGCGGAACTGAAGCTGGTGCAGCCAAAATCGTCGGGTGGTGTCACCGTCGCGTCCTACTTCATCGATTATGTCACCCAAACGCTCATTGATCGCTACGGCGCAGATGCAGTATATAAAGAAGGACTCAAGATTTACACCACAATCGACATGGACATGCAGCGGGCGGCGGAAGAAGCCATGCGGGATCTGCCCCTTTACGAGGAGACGGTGAACGGGATTGCGCAGCCGCAGGGGGCGTTGGTGGCCATCGACCCTCATACGGGACAGATCAAAGCCATGGTTGGCGGTCGGGGGACGGATCAGTTCAATCGCGCCACCATGGCAGAGCGGCAGCCAGGTTCTGCCTTTAAGCCCTTCGTCTTTGCGGCGGCCTTAGAAAATAAATTTTCTCCGGCGACGATCATTGAGGACAGTCCGGTGCGGATTGGAGACTGGGAGCCGGAAAACTACAATCGAAATTTTAACGGTAAGGTTACGCTGCGCACGGTGGCGGAACACTCACTCAACGTGCCGACAGTGAAGATCGCGCAGAAATTGGGCATGGATAAACCTATCTATTATGCGCAGGAGATGGGCATCTCCACTTTCGTTTTGGATGGACCGCAAAACGACCGCAATTTAGCAACCTCCTTGGGGGGTATGACGCGGGGCGTGACGCCATTAGAACTGACCAGCGCCTACGGGACGTTTGCCAATCAGGGGGTGCATGTAGATCCGGTGGCCATCCTCAAGGTGCTGGATCGAAACGGTAAGGTCTTGGAACAGGCGAAGCCTAAGCAGCGGAGCGTCATAAGCGAGACCAGCGCGGCGGAACTGACGGACATGCTCCAAGGGGTCGTCGTTCGCGGCACGGGAACCGGCGCGAACATTGGCCGCCCAGCGGCGGGAAAGACGGGGACGACCAGCGATTATTTGGACGCTTGGTTCGTGGGCTATACGCCGGATTTAGTAGCCGGGGTGTGGGTTGGCTGCGACGATAATACGGATTTGGGCGGGATGACGGGCGGCAATCTGCCTGCGACGATCTGGCACGATTTCATGAGCGTGGCGGTGGCGGGGATGCCGGTACAAAATTTTCCCAGCGTGAGCGACAGTCGGGGCGATACGGTATTAGAGCTGCGTGAAGAGAACCGCTCACGGACATCGGCGTCAGAGCAGAAGGGGAAGGAGACTAGGCCGACCCCAGCTCCGACTCGGCCAAGTGCTCACGAAGGAAAGACAGGTAATGCGGGAAAGCTGAATCCGACGGGAACACAGCGTGAAACGGACAATCGGGGAACGCCGGAGAATATCGGGACGCCGGAACCAATGGAGCGAGAGGATCGAAAGCCGGCGGCGACGCCATCGTCCAATCCGACGACGTCTTCTGCTGCGCCGAGCATGAACGACAGCATGGGCAAGGGAAGAAATTAGCGTGAGGGAGCGAAATGCGTTGACGGGAAATGTTTACGATACACTGAAGGAGCGCGGGTTCATCGCGCAATGCACCAATGAGGAAGAACTGCGGCGATTACTCGCGACGGAATCGGTGACTTTTTACATCGGATTTGATCCTACGGCGGACAGCCTTCATGCGGGGCATTTTATCGCACTGATGGGCATGGCGCACATGCAGCAGGCGGGTCATCGTCCCATCTGTCTCGTGGGCGGCGGAACGGGCACGGTTGGCGATCCCTCGGGGCGCACTGATATGCGGAAGATGATGACGGATGAGATCATTGCCCATAACTGTGCGTGCTTCCAAAAGCAAATGGAACGGTTTATTGATTTTACCGAAGGGCGGGCGCTCTTGGTCAATAACGGCGACTGGCTGCGGAAGCTGAACTACATCGGCCTTTTGCGGGAGGTGGGGGCGCATTTTTCCGTAAACCGTATGCTGGCGGCGGAGTGTTATAAGCAGCGCTGGGCAGAGGGACTGACCTTTTTGGAATTTAATTACATGGTCATGCAGGCCTATGATTTCTTGGAGCTGCAGCGCCGCTACGGCTGCCGTCTGCAAATGGGTGGCGACGACCAGTGGTCGAACATTATCGCCGGAGTGGAACTCAACCGGCGCGTCGAGAGTGAGCCGGTCTATGGAGTCACGTTCAATCTCTTGACGAAGAGTGACGGAAAGAAAATGGGGAAGACGGCCAGCGGCGCCCTTTGGCTCGATCCGGAGAAAACGTCGCCGTACGATTTTTATCAATACTGGCGGAATGTGGACGATAGCGATGTGGAGAAATGCCTATCGTTGCTCACCTTTTTGCCGATGGAAGAAGTGCAGCGCTTGGGGGCGCTCAAAGATGCGGCCATCAACGAGGCCAAGAGAATTTTGGCTTACGAGGTGACGAAGTTAGTCCACGGCGGCGAAGAAGCGGAGAAAGCCAAAGCTGCAGCGGAGGCCCTCTTTGACGGGAAGGGCGATGCGACCCATGTGCCGACCGTGGAGATCACACTGTCGGAAGGGCGGAAATTGTTAGACGTTTTAGCGACAAATGGTCTTTTAGCATCCAAAGGAGAAGGCCGCCGCCTCGTGCAGCAAGACGGTCTTTCTCTCAATGACGTAAAGATCAGTGACCCCGATTATCTTTTGACCGCGGCAGATTTTGAGGGCGGCGCGGCTTTCGTGAAAAAGGGAAAGAAAAAATATTACAGGCTGATCTTGCGGACGAGAGGATAACGCATAAAAAGCGGCTGATACCCACTTTGGTATCAGCCGCTTTTTCTTATATTTCTTCGCAGCGTGCTTTCAGCATGGCGATGGTTTTTTCGAAATTGCTGGGAAAGAGTCGAATGTCGTAGCCGATGAGAAGGGGGGAGGTGGGAAAGCGGGGGAGTGCTTTCACCGCGATCCTGTCGTCTAAATGATAAAAGAAGAGGTTGTAGCTGTCTTGGCTTTTGGGAAAGCGATCCCGGATAAAGCCAACCGTTGTTTGGAGAAGCGCGGCGAAGGGTACAATTTTATCGTGGGGCGCGATGATGTTAAATTCGCCGAAGCCGACTCTAGGATGGGTGGCGGCGTTTAGGAGAACGCCGTCGCGCTCTACAACGGGGATTCCTTGAAAGCTGTCGCGATCCAAGAGCAGTTTCGGGTCGATATGACGGAAGCCGACGATCTGCATGTGGGGATGACGCATCGTGCCGCCGGAGAGATGACCGTGATTTTTGAAAAAGATGACGGCGGTATATTTTCCGCTCTCTTCTAACATCTGCCATTGGCGAAAGCCGAAGCGCAGGAGGCGAGCCAAATACTGGGGAGGATAGTCTGGGGTGTCGATGTCGCAAGTCGCCGCTTCGATCAAGACGAATTGATCGGCGTCATCTAAGACGTTATACTTATTGCGGAGGAAGATGAAGTCTTCTTCTTTGGCGATGACGTCCGTGAGCGCTTCGGGCTGGCAAAAGGGGCAGTCATTTTCCCGATGAATGATATTTTCCGGCTTTTGGTGTCCCAATGCCATGTCAAAACGAACGATGTTGATTTCCATGCGGTTTCCCTCGTTTTTCATAAAATTCAGGAAGCGTTTTCCCTATCTATCATACCATACGAATTCAAGGTGCGTCCATGGAGGAAGCGGGTGTGGAAAATTGACTTTGCGGAGGGTATTTACTATAATACGATAGTGTTACGTGACTGATGAAAAACCGTTCGGGTGGGGGTAATGGATTTGAAGTATATGACAGGCAATGAGCTGCGGGAGGCTTACTTGCGTTTTTTTGCAGAGAAAAAAGGACATTTAAGGTTGCCGAGTTTTTCGTTAATTCCCGAGGATGATCCGACGCTGCTTTTGATCGGGGCGGGGATGGCACCCTTGAAACCGTTCTTTACCGGGAAGATGAAACCGCCGCGCCCTCGGGTGACCACGAGTCAGCGCTGTGTCCGCACCGGCGATATTGAAAATGTGGGGCGCACGGCGCGCCATCAGACGTATTTTGAGATGTTGGGCAATTTTTCTTTCGGCGATTATTTTAAGGAGGAAGCGATTCCTTGGGCGTGGGAGTTTTTGACCGAGGTAGTGGAACTGCCGAAGGAAAAGCTTTGGGTGACCATCTATCCGAAGGACGAAGAGGCCGCGGCGATCTGGAAGCGGCAGCCGGGTTTTGTGTCGGATCATATCGTGAAATTGGAGGACAATTTTTGGGAGATCGGTCCCGGCCCTTGCGGGCCGGATTCTGAGATCTACATTGATCTCGGTGAAGAGCGGGGCTGCGGGCAGCCGACTTGTGCGGTGGGCTGTGACTGTGATCGCTATTTAGAAATATGGAACCTGGTGTTTACGCAGTTTGATCGCACCGAGGATGGCGAATATAAGCCGCTGGCGCACAAGAACATTGATACGGGCTGTGGCTTGGAGCGGTTAGCTTCCGTGGTGCAGGGGAAGAAGACAAATTTTGAGACGGATCTTCTTTTCCCCATTATCCTTTATGCCACAAATCTTTCGGGGAAGGTGTACGGCGAGGATCCCGAGACGGATATTTCCCTAAAAGTGATTGCCGATCACGCGCGGAGTATGGCTATCATGATCATGGACGGCATCCTGCCGTCGAATGAAGGGCGTGGCTATGTTCTGCGCCGTATTCTTCGGCGGGCGATACGGCATGGACGGCTTTTAGGCATCACGGGCAATTTCCTCACCGGCGCGGTGGATGCGGTGGTGGACATCTATCGAGACGCGCCGGATTTTGCGGCTCTGGTGGAACGACAGGACTATATTAAGAAGGTCGTGACCTTGGAAGAGGAGCGCTTTCACGCAACGCTGGCTCAGGGGTGCGACATGCTCAGTGAACATATCGCGGCGCTTCAGACGGCGGGGCAGAAAGAGCTTTCTGGGGGCAATGCCTTTAAGCTCTATGATACTTACGGCTTCCCGTGGGAACTGACGGAAGAGATTCTGCGGGAAAACGGCTTAACACTGGATCAGCCGGGATTTGAAGCGGCCATGCAGGCGCAGCGCGAACGAGCGAGAGCGGCGCGGCAGGAGAATCAGCGGGTCGCCGTACCCGATTTGCGGAATTTGGATGTCGGTGGCTTGCGGCAGGATTTTTCTGCCACGGAGGGTAAGGTCGTGGCCATTTGGAAGGATGGTCAGCTCGTTGATGCCCTGAATGACGGGGAAGAGGCGGGAATTATTACCGATGTGACCCCCTTTTACGCCGAAGGCGGCGGGCAAGTAGGGGATACGGGTCTCCTCTTGGGGGAATTGGGTCGCCTGCGGGTGACGAACGCGAAAAAGCTGCCGGATGGAACGATCTATCATATCGCCTACATGGAAGAAGGTCGTTTGCAGGTGGGCGAAAGGGTTCGCATGACGGTAGACGCTGCCAAAAAATTGGCTTCGGCGCGCAACCATACGGCGACCCACCTCTTGCAGGCGGCCTTGAAGCGGGTCGTTGGGGAGCAGGTGAATCAGGCCGGTTCCTTAGTGACGCCGGAGCGGTTGAGGTTTGACTTCTCGAATTTTGAGCCGGTTTCGCCCCAGCAGCTTGCCGATGTAGAGGAGTTGGTCAACAGCGTCATCCTGCGGGGGCAGGATGTGGTCATCCAGCAGATGAAGCAGGAGGAAGCCCGAAAGTTAGGGGCGATGGCGCTATTTGGAGAGAAGTACGGCGACATTGTCCGGGTTGTTGCCGTGCCAGGCTTTAGTATGGAATTTTGCGGCGGTTCCCATGTATCCAACGTGGGACAGATCGGCATGTTCAAGATTTTGAGCGAGACTGGCGTGGCTGCCGGCGTGCGCCGGATTGAGGCCATCACCGGCGGAGCGGCGCTCGCTTGGGCGAAGAAGCGATTGGTTGCTTTAGATGAGGCTGCTGTGCTGCTCAAGTGTCAGCCGGACGACGTGACGGCGCGATTAACGGCGGTTCTCGATGAGGACAAGGACATGCGTCAGAAGTTAGACGCTGTGCGAAAGATGCAGGAGAAGGCGGATGCGCAGAAGCTCCTCATGGCCGTGCAGCAGTACGGTGATGTACATGCTGTTATCGGCAAGGCGAATGTGGGTACGATGGAGGAACTGAGGGAGATGGCCGATATGACCTGCGGCAAGTTGGAAAATGGCGTGGTCATCTTGGGGGCGATCTTTGGCGATAAGGTGAGCTTCGTCGTAAAGGCGGATGCGAACGCGGTGGAAAGAGGGATTCATGCGGGCAAGATCATCAAGGCAATGGCTCCCCTCGTCGGCGGCGGTGGCGGCGGTCGTCCAGAAATGGCGCAAGCGGGAGGCAAATGGATCGAACATATCCCGGAGGCGCTCGACAAGGCGCGGGAAGTCATCGCGCAGCAGTTGGCTTGACGGAAAAGGACGCGCAGCTTTCAGGGCAGCGTGTCCTTTTTCCATACGGCATCGGGCGTCAATGAGGTGAGCTTTTGGAAATTGATATTAGCCAAAAAGTCGGTCTGGCGATGAAATACGGTTTTCTTTGCCTCCTGACCACGGCGCTTTTGGTGGCTGGGGCAGTCTGGTATTACAAGCAGATTCACGGGGAACTGGTCGTGACGGATGCCGAAGTGGCGGGGCAAGTGGTACACGTTCGGACGCTGGCGTCGGGCAGGATCACTGAACTTTTTGTGACGGACGGCGATGAGGTCAAAGCGGGCGATGTCGTTGCACGGATCGCTGTACGGGTCACTCCAGAACAAATTCGGCAGTTGGAGCGAAACGTGGCACTCACAGAGCGCAATCTCAGCGAATTGCAGACGGGTGTTGCCGTGACGCAGCCGGTCTATGACGATGGTGCGTCTCTCGCGGCGATTACACAGGCTGCAGAACGGTTGGCGCGGATGGAAAATCTCTATGCCATAGGCGCGGTGAGCGCCCGCGAAAGGGATGAAGCTGCTGCCGAATATGAAGCGACACAGGCGATGGCGAATGGAAGCCCCTCCTATCAAGTCGTCACGCGCCCCGCCAGTCCTGAGGCGATCCGTGAAGCGGAGCGACAGGTTCGCCTCGCGGCGGCGGCTTTAGCGACGGCGCGGCAGGAGGTGGCGGCTACGGAAGTGAAGGCGCCTGTGAGCGGTACCGTATATTTGACGGACGCAGCAGTGGATCGTGAGATTCGGGCAGGGGAAATCATCGTGGACATTGGCGACGATGCTAACCTTTGGATTGCGGCCTATGTGTCGCCAGAGCGACGGGAAGATTTGCGGCTGGGGGCGTATGCCTCCTATCGAGTCGAAGGCCGGGCACTTTCCGGTAGCGTGCTTGAGGTGGAAGAGCCGAGAACAGAGCCCGCGACCATACCGTACAACACGGAAGGGGTTCAGCCAGACAATCCGCATGAAGGAAAGAATATTGTTCGCATATCGCTACCTTCGCCGCGAGATTTCTTTCTTCGACCTGGAAGCCGCGCTGTCGTTCGTATCTCCTTGCGCTGACCAACGCGACACGTGCCGCACACATATATGTAGATTGTAAAATAAATTGACGCAAAAAGTTCCATTTTGGAACCCATTCAGTTAAACTT
>JBQNAL010000034.1:0-8501 GCA_052170475.1 Schwartzia sp. (in: firmicutes) | reverse complement strand
CTGAATGGGTTCCAAAATGGAACTTTTTGCGTCAATTTATTTTACAACCTACACGTGTGAGAAACGGTCGCGTTTCGCATTGTTTTTTCCTCGTCGCTATGATACACTGACGTTATCGAACATCGTGCAGGAGGCATGAATATGTTGGAAGCGCAGCCATCCGGCGGTCTCGCGCACCGTTATTTGACCCTGCTGAGGGATACGTACCCCTCCCCTGCCGCCGTCCGCACTCGAATCATCCAGCTGGAAAGCCGCCTCGTCCTCCCCAAGGGGGTCGAGCATTTCATGAGCGACCTCCACGGGGAATACGAGGCGTTCACCCACATCCTGAACAACTGTTCCGGCGTCATACGGGAGAAAGTGGACTATACCTTCGCCGCGTCCTTGACGGAGGAGGAGAAGGCCGAGTTTTGCACGCTCATCTATTACCCCGAGGAAAAAATCGAGCAGCAGCGCGCACGCCGGAGGGCAGACGGCGAATGGTATCGGGAAAATCTCATCCGGCTCCTCGACCTCTCGCGCCTCATGGCGTATAAATTTCCGCGCGAGACTGTCGAGGGCTTCATGCCGGCGCGCTTTTCCCACCTGATCTTGGAGCTGATGGGGACGCGCCCCAAAGCCGATCCGGCGCAAAGCGACTACTACCATCGCCTTTTGGATGCCGTCATCGAAACCGAAAGCGCCGCCGACCTCATCGTCGCCTTTACGATCCTCATCAAGCGGATGGCGGTGGATCGGCTCCACATCGTCGGCGACTTCTTTGACCGTGGGGCGCGCCCCGACGCCATCTTGGACAAGCTCCTCGATCACCCGCGCATCGACATCCAATGGGGCAATCACGACATCCTTTGGATGGGCGCCGCCTGCGGCAGCGATGCCTGCATCGCCAACGTCGTCCGCAATAGCCTGCGCTACCAGAACACCGACGTCTTGGAAAAGGGCTACGCCATCAGCCTGCGCCCCCTCACCCTCTTCGCGTCCCACCAATATCCGGAGGAACCGCCGATCAAGGCGGCGGAGCGGTTCATCTCCATCCTCATGTTCAAATTGGAAGGGCAGATCATTCGGCGCAGGCCGGAATTTGAGATGGGGGCGCGGGCGCTTTTGGGGTGCATCGACTACGAAAAGGCGGCCATCACGCTGGAGGGGAAATGCTATCCCCTCAATCAGACGTATTTCCCGACCATCGACCCTGCCGATCCCTACGCCCTCTCCGACGACGAGGCGGCGATTTTAGCGGATCTTCGCGCCTCCTTTTTAGAGAGCGAGCCGCTCTGCCGCCACATCGACTTCCTCTATCGGAAGGGCAGCGTCTACAAGTGCTGCAACAACAACCTCCTCTTTCACGCCTGCCTGCCCATGGCGGAGGACGGCAGCTTCGCCCCCATCCCCTTGGGCGGCGACTACTTTTTTGGCCGCGCCGCCTTCGATCAAGCGGAAACCATCGCCCGCAGAGCCTACCGTGAGCGCCGCGAGGAAGACCTTGACGCCATGTGGTACTTCTGGTGCGGACGTCTCTCCCCCTTTTCGGGGCGTGAATTTAAGACCTTTGAGCGGATGTTCATCGACGACAAAAGCACGTGGGACGAGCCGGACGATCCATATTTCCAGCTTATTGAAGATCCTACCGCAGGCGCGCGCATCTTGGAGGAATTCGGTCTCGACCCGGAAAGCGGCCACATCATCAACGGCCACGTTCCCGTCAAAAAGGGCGAAACGCCTGTCAAGGCAGGGGGCAAAGCCCTCGTCATCGACGGCGGCTTCTGCCGTGCCTATCACAAGAAAACCGGCCTTTCGGGCTTCACCCTCATCTCCAATTCCCGCGGCCTGAGGCTTTTAGCGCACCAAGAGATCGCCGACATCAAAACGGCGCTGCGGGAAAATCGGGACATTGAGTCCGTTTCCGAAACGGTAGAGCTTCAGGCTTTTCGCTCCACCGTGGGGGACACCGACGAAGGCGCGGCCATCCGCGCAGAGATCGCCGACCTCCACGCCCTCCTCGCCGCCTATGCGCGGGGAGAGGTCGCGCCCAGCGAACCCTCGGAGCGCCACACGTATCGCTGAACCGCCATAGCGGGTATTTTCGCTATGTTTTCTTCACTCTCTTATGTTGAAAGGAGTCTTTTGTTTATGCAACATGAAATTCTTTACCGCGGTGCTTTTCCTATCATTCGTTGCCGTCTCTCTCGGGGGGAGCAGATCAAGGCGGAAGCCGACGCCATGATCGCCATGTCTCCTACCGTGGACATTGAAGGCAAGCGGGAAGGCAGCTTCTTAGGCGGCCTCGTCCGCAGTCTCGTCACCAACGAGAGCTTCTTCTTCCAGTACCTCACCGCTGCCCGTGGCGACGGCGAAGTCCTCTTGGGGCACGCCATCCCCGGTGCCATCGAAAGCGTGGAGCTTGACGGCAGTCACGGCTTCATCATCCAAAAGGGCGGCTTCTTGGCCGCCGCTCCCTCCGTGGAGCTCGATACCAAGACCCAAGATTTCGCCAAGGGACTCTTCTCCGGCGCCGGCTTCTTCCTTCTCCACGCCCACGGGCGCGGCCCGCTCTTCATCTCCTGCTACGGCGCCATGCACGCCATCGACCTCGCCCCCGGCGAAGAGATCGTCATCGACAACGGGCACCTCGTCGCTTGGCAGGACAACATGGCTTATGACGTGCAGAAAAGCTCCAGCGGCTGGGTGTCCAGCCTGACCTCCGGCGAGGGCATCGTCTGCCGCTTCAAAGGCCCCGGGCGCATCCTCATCCAGACCCGCAATCCCAACGGCTTCGCCTCTTGGCTCTCCGCGCTTCTCCCCTCGAGAGACTAAATCACAGGAAAGTCATGCTGCTCCATCGGTGCAGCGGCGGCATAGAGACAAGCGGCTCCTCTCTTTGGATAGAGAGGAGCCGCTTGTTTATGGCGAAGGCACAGGAGAGGTTTGGCTTTACTTATCCACAAAATTATCCCCAAAAGGCGGGGGGAAACTGGAATTTTGTGGATAACTTATCCGTCGATAAGGAGAAATTTATGAGAGGTCGGTGCTGATGATGCCCTCGGTCTTCATGAAGCGGGCTAATTTTTGTACGTCTTTCATGAGGTCTTCGTAGTTCACCGGCGTGAGGGACTGGGGACCGTCGGAGAGCGCCTTGGCGGGATTCGGGTGCATCTCCAAGATGATCCCGTCCGCGCCGGCGGCGACAGCGGCGAGCGACATGGGCTTTACGAGCCGCCATTTCCCCGTGCCGTGGCTCGGATCGACGATGATGGGGAGGTGGGAGAGGTGCTTCACGGCGGCGACGGCGGAGAGATCGAGGGTGTTGCGGGTGTACGTTTCGTAGCTCCTGATCCCGCGCTCGCAGAAGATGACGTTGGGGTTCCCTTCGTTTAGGATGTATTCGGCGGCGTTGAGCCATTCGTCTAGCGTCGCGGCGAGACCGCGCTTCAAGAGGACGGGCTTTTGCGTGCGGCCGACTTCCTTGAGGAGGCGGAAATTCTGCATGTTCCGTGCGCCGATTTGGAGGAGGTCGGCGTAGGCGGCTACGGTCGGGACGGCGTCCACTTCCGTGACCTCGGTGACGACGCGAAGCCCCGTCTTTTCCCGCGCCTCGGCTAAATACTTCAGCCCTTCTTCCTCTAAGCCTTGGAAAGAGTAGGGGGAGGTGCGGGGCTTATACGCGCCGCCCCGGAGGAACTGCGCCCCGCCGCGCCGCGCGATCTCGGCGGATTCTAAGAGCTGCGCGCGCGACTCGACGGCGCAAGGCCCTGCCATGACGACGAATTCGTCGCCGCCGATGGGCACCCCCGCCACGTCGATGACGCTGGACTGGGGATGAAATTCGCGGCTCACCAATTTGTAACTCTTTGAAATGGCGACACTCCGCTCTACGCCCGGCAAGGCGTCGATGGCACAGGCGGCGAGGCGCGTCTTGTCGCCGATGACCCCGACGATTTTTTGCTGTGCCCCCTCCATGACCTTGGCGGTGAGGCCTTGACTTTCGATGACGGCGATGACGTCAGCCATGTCTTTTTCGGTGGCGTCGCTCTGCATGATGATGACCATGGTGTCAGCTCCTTTTTTAGGCTTCCTGTTGTGTGCGGTGCGCGGCGAAGGCTTCGCTGCGGCGTATGGATCAAGGGCGAGCGGGGCGGGCGGCAGGCTCGCCGTGGCGCTCCGTCTCATGGGTGAGGACGGGAAAGCGTCCAAGATCCTTGAGCCAGAGACTCTTTTTTCGGACGGCGGCAATCGCCTCTTCCAAGGGGGCGCGGGGGCGGAGCGCTTCGATTTCCAAATCGAAGAAGAAGAGGTAGACGCCAAGCCCCATCCGCGCGGGACGGCTCTCGATGCGCGTCATATTCACCTGCCGCGACGAAAATTCCCATAGCACGTCGCACAGGCTGCCCGCTTTCGCCCCCTCGATCTGACAGACGATGGCGGCGCGCCCTCCGGCGCCCTCCGGGAGCGGGGCAAGCGGCGGACGGCGAATCTGGTAAAAGCGGGTGCAGTTTCGCATATCGTCTTGAATCTCCGTGGCGATGGGGGTGAGATCGTACAGCTCTCCGGCGCGGGCGGTGCATATCGCCGCGGCGCCTTCCTCGCCCTCTGCGACGATCTTCGCTGCCCGTGCCGTGCTGGCCGTGGTGAGGAGCTGCGCCAAAGGGAACCGCGCCTTGAGAAAGCGGCGGCACTGCGCCAACGGCTGAGGATGAGAGTAGATGGTGCGGATTTCTTCCGCCGGGCAGCGTGCCATGAGCTGATGGTGGATGTCCCAGATGAGTTCTCGCTCGATGTGGAGATCCTCGCTCACCGCCAAGGTGTCCAAGGTGATGTTCACGGCGCCCTCGATGGAGTTTTCGGCGGGCACGAAGGCGCTGTTCACCTCCCCGTTGGCGACGCCCTCGATGGCGGAGAAGATGTCCGGGTAGGCGCGAAGCGCCATCTCTGTTCCCCATCGCTTTGCCAAATAGAGCGCGGCCGCTTCGCTGTGGGTACCCGAGGGCCCCAAATATCCCATCGTTTCCATCATGCCCCTCCTGTTTCAACACAAAAGCCTCGTCCTTGAAAGGACGAGGCTTTTCCTCGCGTTACCACCTTACTGCCCGCCGTGGCGGACGCTCGCTTCCTACGGGTCACACCGACCGATAGGCTCCCTCTCGTAACGGCGAAGGCTCCGGCACCGCCTACGGTAAAACGCTTCAGCGGGCAACTCCTCGGCGAACTTCCCCTCGCGTCCCGCCGACCGGCTCCCAGCAACCCCGGCTCTCTACACGGCACTTCGCGCGGTACTTTTCCGATTCATCGTCTTTTTCGTGATGGGGTTATCATAGCATACCTGTAACAATTTAGCAAGAAGAGGAAGAAAATATTTTTTGGAGTACATAGAAAATGGACGTATGTTCTTCATTTGAAGTGTGGGGGGTGTTTTTACGGCAGATCCTTTTTGAGGCGCACATGGAGGTGGCCGTCTCGTTCGGTGATCTCGGTCTCGATGCCGTAGATGGTGCGGATGTTTTCTCCTGTCAGTACGCTTTTTATGTCGCCTTCCGCGAAGAGGTACCCGTCTTTGAGGAACACGGCGCGGTCGCAGAAGAGGGCGGCTAAGTTGAGGTCGTGGATGGTCATGATCACGGTGACGCCGCGCTCTTTGACGGCGGAGGCAAGGAGGTGGAGGACGAAGAGCTGATGGTAGGGGTCGAGGCTGCTCGTCGGTTCGTCCAAGAGGAGGAGACGCGGCTCCTGCGCGAGTGCCCGGGCGATGAAGACGCGCTGCCGTTCGCCGCCGCTTAGCGCTCGAATGTCGCGAAAGGCCGGTGACCGTCCGCACGCGATCGGTGCGGACGGATTCTTGAGCGCCACGGCTTCCGGGTCGATGCGGACGTTCGGCGCGTCGGAAAAAATGTTGTCGGCGTGGGCGTATTAGCCTTCTTGATCTTGGTAAATGTAATAATCGACCCCCGCCACGCTTTCGATCGCACCGATGGCGGTGATGGCGGCTGCGCCCAAATAGAAATAGCGCTGCGCCTCTTCCGTCCATGTATCGCGAAAACCAAAGAAGAGATTCGTCGAGGACGAAGCCGAATGGTGATCGTAATTGATGGCAAACGTTTTATTGCGCACCTGTTCGTCGCTGATCCCCGTCGCGCCGGTGGTGTAGGAGACGTTGACGCGCAGACCATGCTCGCCGTCCGTGCCGAAGCGGCGGGCGATGTCCAGATTGTTGCTCCAGGTACCGCGCTCGGCGAAGCCCATCGTGTACTGCGTCGTGTTCCCGTGTGCGCGCTTCGTCTGCATAAAGAAAAGGCTCCCCCCGCCGCCGGAGAGAGCCTTTCTTTGCTCCATGGTTCAGAACTTGTATTCCACGCCTAACATAAACGTGCGTCCCGGCATGGCGTAAGTGCCCTTGCCGCCCCAAGGATGATATTTTACCTCGTAGCCTTGGTTCGTCAGGTTGTCCACCGTCAGGTAGACGGTCGTATCCTGATTGATCTTATAGTTCAGCACCCAATCCAAAATCAAGAACCGATTGGCGGTGAAGTAGCGCGTGTCCATGCCGCTGTACATCACCGCCGTCAGCGACGAAAACCATTTCCCCTGCTCGTAGCTCACGTCCAGCACCGTCTTATGCTTCGGCCGCGTGGAATTGATGTACGCGTTGACGAGAATCAGACTGCTGTCGAGGCCAAGACCCGGCTGAAAGATCATCCCGTGCTTGGCTGACCAGTGCTCGTCGATGGTGGAATACGAGAGCCGCGCCCGCCACTGGGGACTAAAGCGATGATTGATCCCCATGTTGAACGCCCACCGCGTCTGCTTGGCGTTGACGGATTTCGCCCGCCAGTCGCCGACCTTTTTATCCCAGACGGACTGCCGGGAAATGGCGTTATCCATGTGCATGTAGTCATAGTTGATAAATGCCGACGTATTCGGGGAAAACGCCTTTTTGAGGCCGATGGTATAGGCGTTGCCGTGCTCATTCTCCAACTTTTGATCCAAGTACAGGCTGGCGGACGGCTTATAATCGCCAGACTTTAAGGGGCGGTTCACCTGTGTCCAGCCGGCGAAAATGCTAAAGCCCGGGGAAAAGAGGTACTCGGCGTTCACCGCCGCCGTCACTTTGGAATACTGGCTGTGGGTATCCGAAGTCGTCCCCGTTTCCCGCGTGGTACTGATCGCGTTCGCCCACTGGAAGCGCAGCGCCGGTGCGATCTCAAAGCGGTCGTTGACGTGGATCTTATCCTGCAAGAAGCTGACGAAGGTCGTCTGCTTGACGTCCGTCGTCGTTTCCTTCCCGGTGATGGAGCTGATGGAAAAGTTCTCGTGACGCGACCAATCGAGCGCCCAGCCAAAGAGGAGGTCGTGAGGGCCGAAGGATTTTCCGATCTGCCCCTCGATCCCGTGATTATCCTCGTTATCCTTGTTACGCTTGTCCTTACGGGTCACCGTCTTGGCTTTGACATATTCGTCCCACTCGGGATCCCAGGGCGTCGGTATCGGACGCGAACCCCAGACGTCGGCGTCCCGCGGCCCCCAGACCGTCCAGTATTGATGGAGCTGATAGTAGGCCCGGATATAGCTTTCCATATCGTGATCCTTGCCGAACGAGTAGGTGAGATCGTAATCAAAATTGTTGTGCCCCGTGGCCGAGCCTTTCAGCCCGTTGAGGTACCAATCATTGCGATAGCCCGGGTTCTTGATGGATCCGTACAAACCCAGCACATTCATGCGGTTCAGCCGCGCCAGCCAATCCGCCTTATTCATGTAGCGATAATCGGGAACGGCAATCGGATAGCCGTCGTAGGCGTCGGTGTGATTGAAGGAAAACGTGAGCTGCTGATCCGCGCCGAAATATTTATCCAAGCGGAGATTAAAGCTCGAATCTTTGAAATTCGTGCCGTGCGCTTCGTATTCTCGCGCCGTCATCCGATCGTAATATTTGCCGCTGCCGCCCTGATCGCGCATCCCGGAGACAAAGTAGCGGAAGGAGCCGTCCTTCGTCGAGCCGGCATAATTGAAGCGGTATGTATGGTGCGAATAGGCCCCGGTCGCGAGATCGATCTTGCCGTGCGGCTCTATCGTCCCCTTCTTCGTGATGATGTTGATGACGCCGCCCGTCGCGTCCGCGCCGTACTTCGACGCCCCCGGGCCTTTGATGATCTCGATGGCCTCCACGTTGTCGATGCTCGTCACCTGATCGAGGTTGGCCAGCGCCTTCGTCCCATTCGACGAATAGTAGCCGATCATCCCGCTGACGGCATTGTCGATGCGCCGCCCGTCCAAGCAGACGACGACGCGGTCGTCGCCGTTGATGGTCACCGTCGTATTGTACTGGCTTCCCGTGCCATACTCGCCGCCGTGATAGCCGATGCTGTTCACCTGCACGCCCGGCAGTGCCTTGATGGCGCTCGTCATATCGGCGTAGTGGCGCTGCGCGATGTCTTCGCTGGTGATGACGTCAACGTCGCCGCCCGTGCGATGATAGGACTGCTCCGTGACGACATCGCCGAATTTGTTCTTCA
>JBQNAL010000033.1:0-8644 GCA_052170475.1 Schwartzia sp. (in: firmicutes) | reverse complement strand
AGGGAGGGAGAAAAATTTTTCTCCCTCCCTTGACCACAACATTTGACAAAGAGCCGTTTTACCATCCTGTCTGCCGTCACACCCACCCTTGGGCGTGCATCGCTTGCGCGATGCGGACGAATCCGGCCATGTTTGCGCCGGCCAAGAGATTCCCCTTCGCGCCGTATTTTTCTGCGGCGCTCTTCGACTGGGCGTAGATGTTGTCCATGATGCCCTTGAGGCGCTGATCCACTTCCTCGAACGTCCACGAGAGCCGCTCGGAATTTTGGCTCATCTCGAGCGCCGAGACGGAGACGCCGCCCGCATTCGCCGCCTTCGCCGGAGCGAAGAGGACGCCGCTTTTCTGGAGGTATTCCACCGCGTCGAGGGTGGAGGGCATGTTCGCCCCTTCCCCTACCGCCTTGACGCCGTTCGCCACGAGCGCCTTGGCGCTCGTCAAATCCAGTTCGTTTTGCGTGGCGCAGGGAAGGGCGATGTCGCACTTGACCGACCAAACGCCGGCGCATCCCTCGTGATATTCTGCGCCGGACTTCGCCGCCGCGTACTCTTTGATCCGCGCCCGCCGGACTTCCTTGATGTCCTTGAGGAGCGCCACATCGATGCCCGCCGGATCATAGATGTAGCCGTTGGAATCGGAGCAGGTGACGACCTTCGCCCCCATGGCCTGCGCCTTTTCGATGGCGTAGGTGGCGACATTCCCCGCCCCGGAGACGGCGACGGTCGCGCCCTTGATGTCGATGCCGTTATCGTCTAACATATTCTTCACGAAGTAAAGAAGCCCGTAGCCCGTGGCCTCCGTGCGCGCCAAGCTGCCGCCGAAGGTCAGCCCCTTGCCCGTGAGAACCCCTTCATAGCGCCCCGTGAGCCGCTTATACTGCCCGTAGAGGTAGCCGACCTCCCGGCCGCCGACGCCGATGTCCCCCGCCGGAACATCCACATCGGGACCGATGTGGCGGTAAAGTTCCGTCATGAAGCTCTGGCAAAAGCGCATGACTTCGCCGTCGGATTTTCCCTTCGGGTCAAAGTCCGCGCCCCCTTTACCGCCGCCGATGGGGAGCGTGGAAAGGGCGTTTTTCAGCACCTGCTCCGTGGCCAAGAACTTCAAAATACTAAGGTTCACGCTCGGATGAAAGCGCAGCCCGCCCTTATAGGGGCCGATGACGCTGCTCATCTGAACGCGAAAGCCGCGGTTGACCTGAATGCGTCCCTGATCGTCCGCCCACGGCACGCGAAACAGAATGACCCGCTCCGGCTCCACGAAACGCTCCAAAATCCGCTCTTCTTTATATTCGGGGTGGGCTTCCAGCACGGGGGTGATCGAGGTCAATATCTCCTTCGCCGTATTTTGAAATTCCTTTTCCTCGGGATCTTTGACGGCGATCTTTTCCAATACTTCCTGCACATACGCTTTCATGTCTGCCACGTCGATTCTCTCCTTTTTCTTGTGGGGTCGCGCCCCCCTATGTGGTTTACGGCTTGCTTAGTATACCGCAACTGATATATGAAACACAATATTCCACCGATAAAAATACTGTATACCTTTGAGAACTATTCTGAAAACGAAATCTGTAAAGTGCGTTTCTTACGAATCCACGGAAAAAAACAGGTACGGAGGAAAATCCGTACCCGTGCGTATCCTCAAGGTTCGTGGCAGACGACTTGATTCTTTCCGTGGTTCTTGCCGTAGTAAAGGTTTTTGTCGGCTTCATCCATCATGTCCTGAAGGCTTACGCCCGAACGGTAGGGGGCGACGCCAAAAGTCACAGTGACAGCGATTTCCGTATCGCCGCGATACTTGATCGGGGATTTTTCGATGTCCCTTCGTATTCGTTCAGCGGCAGAAACCGCCTGTTCTTTCGTCCCTCTCAATAAAATGAGGACTTCTTCGCCGCCCCAGCGAAAGACCTTGTCCTGTTTTTGTACGCTGCAGGAAATGGTACCCGCCACAAAGCGCAGAACTTCATCGCCACATTCGTGACCGTAAGTATCGTTGATCTTCTTGAAATTGTCGATGTCCATCATGATTAAAGAAAACGGGGCGTCCCCCGACGCGGCCTGCCGGTGGGCGTCGGTGAGATACTTGTGCATATTGCGCCGGTTCAAAAGATGGGTCAGGGGATCGTAAATGATATATTGTTCCAAGGTGCCAACGAGAAATTTCCCGCCGAAATAAGTAATGACATTGATGGAAAAGAGCATGAGGGTGAGTCCGACGATCCGCAGAAACAAGCTGCTGTAATAAAAATCATCGTGCGGCGGCAACAGCATCTCGCTGCCAAATATCCACGAAACGATGAGGGAAAGCAAAATCCCGACCGTCGTCCAAGCGACGAACTTCACATCGAAGAAAAACGCTTCCACGATGATGAACAGCAACACATACGCCCAAAAGTCACTCAATGGCCACAAGTAAGAGATGGCGTTCCACTGGACGATGACGATGGTCGCCATGGTGAGCTTGGCGGCCTTCAGCTTGTGGGGGTAAACGACGCCGTCCGCATTGAACCCCGTGCGGACGAAATAGATGCCAACGGCAAGGTAGAAGAACGTCGAAGCCACAAACAACAGCCATAAAGCGGGATCGAGGGGCGGGTACCAGCCTTTATACTGCATGAGGCTCATCGTAGCTGACGCGCATATACAATAAATTGGAATGATCAAAACGATGATCTTATATACTCGGTTCGTATATTCATCGAGAACAGAGAGATTCCTTTTCAACGGCCATGCTCCTTTCGTTTGAAATGGATCAACCGGCACTCGAAATATGGCAAGAATAGAATGCCTGCCCGATAGTCCCATTATAGCACTTGATGACGCTCGGCACAACAGGCGCGGGAAACATACGCCTTTTCGCTGCCAAAAATGTGAGTGTTCGACGCCTCCCTTCATGGCAAAGGAAGGCAAGATGTCACGGCACCTCTGATACTGGGGGCGTTTCTTTCGCGTCGCCTTTCGCCTTTTCCCGCGCCGCCTTTTTCTCCTCCACAGCTTTGACGGCCTCTTCCTGCGCCTTTGTCCGCTCTTTTTCCACCTGTTCCCAGACCTTCGGGGAAAGGGTTCTCAGATAGTCGTCCCCGATGTCCGTCGCCTCCGGGGCCAACTTTACATAGCGCCGATAATCCTCCATCGCCGCCTCCTTATCGCCCAATTCGTCCTCGATGTCCCCGGCCATCTTCCACGCGGCCAGCGTATCCTCTTTCGCCGCCGTCGCCCGCCGGATGTCCGCTATGGCCGCGTCGGGCTTTCCCTGCGCCCGAAAGACCTCGGCTCGATTCAGATAGGTGTAAGGGTCGCGCCCGTCCATCTCCACCGCCTTGTCGCAGTCCGCCATCGCCGCCGCAAAATCGCCCAAAAGCGCCTTCGCCCTTCCTCGCACCGCGTAAAGCCCCGCTGCCTTCGTTTCGTGGCGGTCACAGGAAAGCGCCCGTTCCACTTCGAAAAGCGCCATCTCCGGGCGATTGACGTCATTGTACCAATCCGCGTTCTGGTAGAGCCGCTCGACGAACTTTTCACTCGCATCCCGCGCTTTTTCGCGCCGTTCTGCCCGCTCGGCTTCGCGCTTTTCCTCCGCTGCCCGAAGCGCATGGCGCGCACCGCTCGCCGCTTCCGCACGGTAGGCTGCCGTCACAAGGGATTGCAACAGCCCCGCCGCGTGGTTTGCCGACACGGCTTTTTTCAGCGGTTCATAGACCCGATCCTCCGTCAGATAGTCCACGCGCCCATTCTCACCGGGGCGAAAGTTCCACGCCGCTAACGTATCGAAATCATGAAACGCCCGCGCCAATCCTCCGGCGATGAGATACGCCTGCTCCGGCGTATCGTCGTAAAGCTCAGAGGCGTACGTCGCCGAAAGGAGCGGCTGCCCGTCGATGAGAACCTCCCGCCGATCCCGCACCGTCACGTGTCCGGCACTGTACGCCGTCAGCATCTCGCTCAGGCGCGCCTCGCGCTTATCCGTATCCGGGTGATCGTAGGCATCCGCCCCGTAGCTGCGGTCAAAATGCTCTGGATGCTCCGCTAAATATCGCATCCGCGCCATCGCCGCCGCCGCGCCGCCGGGATTAAAGCCCGCGCTGGAAGAAAGATAAAAGCCGCCCTCGTCCGCCTCGTACTCCACCGGCAAAACGATATTCTTCGCCACGGAATAATCCGCCAGCACCCCGGCAACCTCAGGGCGTACCGCCCCCGTAGCCATGCTGATAAAATTGATCCCGAAGGACTGCGCCGCCGCCCGAGCATAGGTATAGGCCGCGTGCAGCTTCAGCCCGTGCGTCATCTCATGTCCCAGCACCGCCGCCACTTCGTCCACATTCCGATTGAGCCCGCGGATCAACCCCTCGTTCACCGTGACGTGATCCGTGGGAAAGCACGCCGCGTTGAACTCCTGGCTGCTATTGACGTGCCAGCGAAAGGGCAGAGAGCGGATGTCCATGGCATAGGCGCCGCGGCTCACCAGCCGCCCCATGACCTCATCCACCAGCGCCCGATCCATCGGATTTTCCGAAGAACCGTTCTCCCGCCGATCATAGGCCAATGTCTGCTCCTGATAAAGGGCGTTGTTCCCCGCATCCAACATCGCCGAAAGGTAGCCGCCGTACATGCCCGCCGCCCCGAAAATCCCCACCAGCGCCGTTAGAACATCTCCGCCCTCCGCCATGGCACGCCCGGGAAAAAAGGCGGCCGACGCCGCCATCAGCCCCGCCGTCAAAACGGCCGTCAAGCGCCGCCGCATCCCCTTGATTTTCATCCCGCACCCTCCTTGCGCCGTTTTCTTCCATTATAAGCGTATCGCCCGCCGACCGCATGAAAAAAACGTGAGGAAGCCCCTTCGCCCATCGGGCAAGGCCGCCCCTGCCGAAAAACCAGCTTGCCACGCCGTTCATTGTAGCGTACAATTTCCATAGAAAGGCAGAACTGCACCGCGCGGGGAAAGGGAGGGCGCAATGAAGGAAAAGAACACACAAGGAAACGACGTCACCGAGGCGGAGATCCTGCGCCTGCGCGAAGTCTTAGCGTCGGCGGAGGCGGTGATGATCGGTGCGGGAGCGGGCCTCTCCACCTCCGCCGGGTACGCGTACAGCGGGACGCGGTTTTCCACCTACTTTGAGGATTTCGCACGCCGTTGCGGCTTTTCCGATATGTATGCGGGCGGCTTTTATCCCTATGCGACGCGAGAGGAATTTTGGGCCTATTGGAGCCGAAACGTCTACCTCAACCGCTACACGGATCCGCCCCGCCCCGTCTACGACCACCTTTATCGGATCGTCAAGGACAAGGACTATTTCGTCCTCACCACAAACGTCGATCACTGCTTCCAAAAAGCGGGCTTCGATAAGCGACGCCTCTTCTATACCCAAGGGGATTATGGTCTGTTCCAGTGCAGCGAGCCATGTCATGAAGCCACCTACGATAACGAGGACACCATCCGCCGGATGGTGTTGGCGCAAGGGTACACGATACAGGGCGGCACGCTTTGCCCGCCGAAAGACGCGCCGCCGAAGATGACTGTGCCGTCCGCGCTCCTTCCCGATTGCCCCCGATGCGACAAACCCATGGCGATGAACCTTCGCATCGACGACACCTTCGTCGAGGACGAGGGCTGCCACCGCCACGCCGCCATTTACGCCGAGTACCTGCACCGGCACTGCGCCCAGCGCACGGTATTTTTAGAATTGGGCGTCGGCGAGAACACCCCGGGCATCATCAAACTGCCCTTTTGGCAGATGACAAAAGAGTGGCCGAACGCCGCCTACGTCTGCCTGAATTACGGCGAGGCCTACGCGCCGCCGGAAATACGGGATAAAGCCCTGTGCCTCAGCGGCGACATCGGCGACCTCTTAGCGCGCCTCTGAGAAAGCGAGCGCCTTCGCCCTGCGCGATAATCTTTGCCGTACCATGGATAGGAAGGGGAAGCAACGTGCGCCCCTGAAGGAAGGAGCCGCCTCATGACAAGACGGGAACAACTTCATTTTCTCATCGCGGCGCTGCAAAAAGAAATGCCGGAATACGCAGCCGATGCCCTGCCGGAAGACGAAGCCGCCGCTTTCGACCTCTTTCGCACCCTCTGCAACGTGCGACGCCCCGGCGGGTCTAAGCTGCCGGAAGCGTTCTATGCGGTCGAACGGGACGTGCTCTCGGCCATCACCGAGGCGAAGGGCGTCACGGACAGCGAGCATCTCCCCTCGGTAAAAGCCGACCCCCGGCTGATCCTGTGGCAAGGAGACATCACGACGCTCAAGGTGGACGCCATCGTCAATGCCGCCAACAGTCAGCTGCTGGGCTGCTTCGTCCCCCATCATTTCTGCATCGACAACGAAATCCACACCATGGCGGGCGTGGAGCTGCGGGAAAAATGCTTTGAAATCATGCAGGCGCAGGGGAATGAAGAACCCGCCGGGCGAGCGAAAATCACCCCCGGCTACAATCTGCCCGCGAAATACGTCCTGCACACCGTCGGCCCCATCGTCGATGGCCCTCTGACCGAGACCCATCGACATCTCCTCGCCTCCTGCTACCGTGCCTCTCTGTCGCTGGCCGCTGAATACGGATGCCGCACCGTGGCCTTCTGCTGCATTTCCACCGGTGTGTTCCTGTTCCCCAACCAACCGGCAGCCGAAATCGCCGTAAAAACGGTTCGGCAATACTACGAAGAAACCGGCAGTCAGATGAACGTGATTTTCAACGTATTCAAAGACGAGGATTTTTTGATTTATCACCGGCTTTTATCATAGCCTGCCGGAAACAAAGAACAACCCCTGCATTCACGCTGTCGACTTTGCCAACACGGTCGGCAAAGTTCCCTTGTGTTGCTCATATATCCCCGTCAGGGGAATCACCCACGCCGAGGAAAGTAAATTCCACGAAATCGAAGCCGCAAAGGAGACAGGATGATGAAATTATTTTTATGCTCACATTTTTCCAATGTAGGAAATTTGATGAAAGAAGCCATCGAAGGGAAAAAAGTCGCTTTCATCCCCACGGCGTCCATTCATGAAGGGTATACGGGCTATGTCGGTTCCGCGCGGAAATTATTCAAAAAACTGGGCGCCGCCGTGACAGAAATGGATATTGCCAGCGAGAAGTATGCCGCGGTCAAATCCGTTTTTGAAACTGCGGATGTGATTTATTTTACCGGCGGTAATTCCTTTTTCCTCATCGACCAATTACGAAAGAATGGCATCGATGAATTGCTGAAGAAGCAGTTGTCCAACGGAAAACTGCTGATTGGCGAATCGGCCGGAGCGATTGTATGCGCACCAACGATTTCATATATTGAACGGATGGATGAGAAACCGAGGAATTATTCGCAAAAGGATGATGTCGGCCTGCATCTGATCGATTTCTATGTCCTGCCCCATTATCTTACCTCGCCGTTTAAGAAAGTGACGGCTCAGATTGCAGAAGAATTTTCCCATTTGGAGTTGTGTCCGATCAATAACGCACAAGCGATTATCGTAGAGGGCTCGTCTAAAAAAGTCATCGACAATCATGAAGGATAAAGTGGAAACCCGATCTTCGCCACCCCCGCCATCCAAGGCGATGCGCCCCTCTACCTCCTGCTGCTCTTCCGCGTCCTCGGCCTCTACGCTACAATCGCGGCGGCCGCCGAGCGATGGCTGACACAGTGGAAATAGCCACACGCACGTTCTCGCGCCAAAAGACAAACAAAACGAAAAGGAGTTGACCCTGATGAAATCCATGATGAAACGCGCCGCCGCGCTCTTAACTGCGCTCACCGTACTCGCCGTCACCGGCTGCGGCGAAAGCGCCAAGGAAGCGGAGTCTCCGGCAAAACCAACCGACAAGCCCGTCAAAACTGCGAAGACCGCGAACGCCGCGCCCAGAATTGCACCCGAACCGATTGACATTTCTTTGGTCAAGCTCAAGATCACAGTGGACGGCAAAGTCATGACGGCGAACATCGAACACAATCGGACGGTACTCTCCTTTTTGGGGCAACTTCCCCTGTCTCTTCCCATGAAAAACCTCTATGATCGGGAAATGTGCTACCACTACGGGGCGGGCGGCCTGCCGGAAGCCGGCGCCCGACGCGACCGCTACGAAGTCGGCGACATCATCTACTGGCCGCCCCGGGGCAGCTTCGTCATCCTGTATGAGCAAAATGGGGAAGAAGTTGAATGCATCCCGATCGGCCACATCGACGAAGGCGTGGAAATCTTCGACGGCGGCGGCGACCGAACCGTCACCTTTGAAATGATCCCGAATGAACGCCACCAAACATAACAGCCAAGGAGAAAATGCCGCCGAATATGCGGCCGCGCCTTCTTGACGACGGCCGGCACAGTGCTTTTCAAATGTGCCGGCCGTATTTTGGTGGGCTGACAGGAAGAAGTGACGACCCCCTCTTTCGCTTCCATGAACACCCCCACCCCGCCTGCGCGGTGGAAAAAAATATCCACCGCGCCTTAGACGAATCCCTGCACGCTGTCCAGCGCGCCTTTGAACAGGAATTGCAGCGCCATACCCTCCAAGAGGTTTATCGGAACATAAAATAACCCCCGCGTCCTCCCCAAGAGAACGCGGGGGTTATTTTATGGCTCTTTGTCAAATGTTGTGGTCAAGGGAGGGAGAAAAATTTTTCTCCCACCTTTTTTCATGCGCAATTTGAGACATGACTGCT
>JBQNAL010000032.1:0-11481 GCA_052170475.1 Schwartzia sp. (in: firmicutes) | reverse complement strand
ACTGAATGGGTTCCAAAATGGAACTTTTTGCGTCAATTTATTTTACAACCTACAAAAATATAAGGAGTATTTCATCTATCGATCAAAAGCCGCGTTCTACGGTGCTGAGAGAATACCGCCGTTCTTTGACTGCTGTCAAAACCCCGTCATGCACGTGGCTATGACGGGGTTTTGACAATTTATGGTGATAACATGATTTGTTATTTTTAGACATGTTTTTTCGTGATGCAAATTGCACGCGCTACCTGATGTTCCTTAATATAGGAGCATTTAGCATAGCCTTGGTTTGGTGTTCTTGGCAATTGTTTGCAATCCTTTATTTGCGTTGGAATTTCTTAAACGCTTCAGGATAGACTTGCCGTAGTTCGTCGTACACATTTTTCCCCACAAACAGCGTGTAAATCTCCTTAGCTTTCGCTTCTATATCAATATCCGTAAAACCGTCCGGATGCGTCAGCTTGCCGATATAGTACATATCCAAAAGCGCTGTATCAAAATTCATACCATAGGTGAAATATGGCATGATCGCGTAGGTTTCCCCTTGTTGAAAAGCGGTCAGAGAATCGAAAAAACGTGGATCCTTTTCCAGTTCGCCTAAAATTCGCTTCTTGCCACTTAAATCTAATAGGATCAACTCGGGATCAATCTCCAGTAATTTTTCCTTATCTAAAATCATTCCTTTTTCTTTCGTCAAATCGTTCATTACGTTGTTCACTTTCACGGTATCTAAAAGATCGACATGTTCTTTTGTCGAAAGAATCCCCTGCTCACCGCGGAAGCTGCAGCCGCCCATGTAGACGCGTGGCCCGGAGATCGCTCCGCCCGCTCTCTTTTGCAGATCGTTTTGCGTTTCTTTTAGAAAACGAATGATTTCTTCGGCTCGCTCCGTTCGGTTCATGGTTTTACCGACGATGGCAAAAGTCTGATATACTTCTTCGTTGAATATATTGTCTTTGGAACCAGAGAGGAGTCCGACGACCGGGATATTTAATTTAGCCTGTAAGGTATCCATTTCGTCTTTGCTTTGGTATGCGGCAAAAATCACCTCCGGCTTCTTATACGCCAGTTGCTCATGATCGGGCACAATTTCGGGGCCGCCTTTGCCTACGGTGTCTAAATTACGGATGTTGGGATAGGCGTGGTGAAAGGATTGGCCCGTTACCGTGCGGCCGCGTTTTTCAATATCTTCCACGCCGATCAGTCCGTTGTCACCGCAGACATAGGTATAGATCTTCAAGCCGCCGTGGCCGATCACCGCCGCGCTTTTCGGAACCTTTTCAAAACGGACTTCACGCCCTTGGATGTCCGTAACCACATAAGCCGACTTTTCTTCGCCGTTGGGACTCGCAGGCGATTTTTCTCCGCTGGTTGGGGCACTGCCACAGCCAGTGATAATCGATGCGGACAGTAGCAGTCCTGCACCCCAAGCCAAAAGATTTTTCAACATAACAAAACCTCCTCATTAACAGAAAGCGATGACTTTTTTATCGCGGTACGGCAATACCGCTACTTCAATTCCATATACCTCTTTGATTGACGATGCAGTGAGAATGCTTGCGTCGCCGTAAGCGTAGATACGACCTCCTTTCAGCAATAAAAATTTATCGGAAAAATGAAGCGCTAAATTGATATCATGCATGCTGGCAAAAACAGCGATATGTTTTTCGGTGCAATACTTTTTCAGCATGCGCACGACCTGCAGCTGATTTTTTATGTCCAGACTGCTGGTTGGCTCGTCAAGCAGAATGAGCCGTGGCTCCTGCGCGAGGGCGCGTGCGATCACAACCTTTTGAAACTGTCCGCCGCTTAATGTGTTGGCTTGACGCAGGGCATACGATTCCATCTCCAAGGCCACAATAATGTTTTCGACTCGCTCGTGATCGGCATGTTGGGGATTTCCGCCCATGTGCGGGATACGACCGGTCAGGATCACATCGTAGACCGTGTTTTGCACCGGAAGATTGTATTGTGTCACATAGGCTAAGTGCTGTGCCAGCAATCGGGCCTTTATGGTGTGCAGATCTTTTCCGCCAATATAGATATGCCCCTCGGCGGGTTTTAAGAACCGACTGATCGTATTAAGCAGCGTGGATTTTCCCGACCCGTTCACGCCCAGCAGAGCGACGAATTCACCTTGGGAGATGGAAAAATCCAGATGATCTAAAATGCGTTGCTCATAATAAAATGTCAGCGCTTGAACGTCTAACAGCGGCATATTATCGCCCCTTTAAGAGAACATAAAGAAAGAGCGGCGCACCAAACAGTGAGGTAACAGCCCCAACTGGAAGAACCAGCGGAGCGACAACGACGCGTGCCAAAGCATCGCTGGCCAGTACGATACAAGCGCCTGATAGGAGCGCTGCCGGTATCATGAAGCGCTTATCTTCGCCAATGAGGCGTTTAGTCATTTGTGGTGCAAGTAGCCCAACAAAGCCGATGATTCCAGCGAAAGCGACACTGACACCGGTGTTTAGAGCCGCAATCAAGATGCAGAGATTTCGGAGATGTCGGACGGGGATGCCCAGTGAATGTGCAGATTGTTCTCCCATGTCCAGTGCGTTCATCTGCCAGCGCAGTGCATACATACAGAGAACGGAGAGCGCTGTGACCACGGCTAAAATAACGATCTCGTCGAAATGAACTCTTCCCAGGTCGCCAAATGTCCAAGCTACTGCCGACGCCAATTCCGTATCGTCGGCAAAATATTGGATGATGGTAATGAAAGCTAAGAAAAGGGCATGAAACGCCGTTCCGGCTAAAACGACGGTCGTTTTATTGGCAGTTCGCAGGTTTGAGATCAAAAGTACCAAGCTCATACAAGCCATCGCCATAAGGAAAGAGGAGAGAGCGGTCAACCATAGGTTTTGCTCGATTCCCCACCGAGAAAATAAAATGAGTGCGACGTTCGCGCCAGCTGCGGATGCGGAGGAAATGCCAATAGTCGTAGGCGAGGCCAACGGATTATTTAGAGAAGACTGGATGATCAGCCCGGAGAGCGCAAGATTCATTCCAATCAAAAGTCCGCCTAAAAGTCTGGGCAGGCGAATCTGAAATATGATTTCCCGCAAGGTCGCGTTCTCATTTCCTAAAAGAACGGCAAAGCTTTCTACCGCCGTCATTTTCGAGGAACCTACATGCAGAGAAATGATAGAACATATCACTAATAAGAGCAGGAGGAAGAACAGAAACGTTTTTTTCTTCCGAATATATTGCTGATACGTTTTCTTTATGTCTATGTCTGTCTCTTTCGCCATGACACGCCTCGTTTCCCTTGTTAATGTAGAGAACTATTACATATATATGTTTTTGACATTATTATAACAAAGACAGAGATCCATAGCAAGAACTTTCTCCAATAAAAATACCTGCATCATCGGGAAAGACCGATGATGCAGGCTCCGTCATAGCGCTGTTGTCAGTTATTTTTTGACCGTTTTGTAGACACGCAAAAAATAGGTCAATTTTTTTATTCGAGATTCGACGTCATTTTTCCAAAAGGCTAATTCTTCGTATCCTTTATCCGTAATATTATAGATTTTTCGAGCTGCGCCGGGATGTGCCGTATCCCATCGCGAAACGACCGCACCGATTTTTTCTAACTGGTTTAGGGTGCGATAGACAGCGGCGGTGTCGCACTGAAATTCGGGGATATCCCGGATCAAGTTACTGTGTATGGCGTTCCCGTAGTTGCTTTGCTGGGCTAAATCCAGCAAAATAAAGGCCGGTAAATGACGATGATTCTGCATTCTGCCACGTCCCATAAAAACCGCTCCCTTCGTGAGATTTATCGCGGCTAAGCGAGGCCACAGGCGGTAAAGATCGGTAGTTTTCTTGATGAATTGTCAAGTCGAGTGCAATTGTATGGTGAGCCTTGTCAATCCCATGATAACAGAAATTCACCGTCCCCCGGCGCGATGGGCGGGGGCGATGCAGCGGGCGTAGGACGCATAGGCGGCGAGGCAGCCGGTGAGCATGAGAAACGCCATGGGGAGGGCGTTTTCTTCCCCTGCGATGCCCACCAGGGGCGCGGCCAGGCCCCCCGCCACCATGGAAAAGAAGCCCAAAAGGGCCGAGGCGCTGCCGGCCTGCTTTCCCTGGGCTTTCATGGCCAAGGAAAAGCTCACCGCGCCCAGGACGGAGACGAGGGGGATCACCATGAGCAGCGACAGGATGAGGAGGGGCAGCGGGGCTTTCGTGCAACAGGCGATGAGAAAGAGCAGGCTGCCGACGATGCTCTGGCGGAGCGTCCAAGAGAGAACCTTATGATCCGGCACCCGGCCCGCCAGCCGGATGGGAAGAGCCCCGGCGAGGCTCACCGCGGCGCCGATGCCGCCAAAAATGAAGCCGTAGGCCTGGGGGGAGATGCCGTAAATATTCTGAAAGAGAAAGGGAGAGCCGGCGATGTAGGCGAAAAAGGCGGCGAAGAAGAAAAACTGCACGAGGCATTGTCCGCGAAAATAGGCGTCCTTCATGAGATGGCCGAACTTTTGAAAGCTCTCGGTCAGATCATCAATGCGGGCCGGTTCCGGCAGAGTTTCCGGCGCGAAAAGGGAGGCGATGGTCAGGAGGACGCCTAAAATCGCCAGCAGGACGAAGACGCCTCGCCACGAAGCGACGAGCAGGATATGCCCGCCGATCATCGGGGCCAGAATGGGCGCCAGCCCGTTTACCAGCATCAAAAGGGAGAAAAAGCGGGTCAGTTCCGCCCCCTCGTAAAGGTCACGGGCCACCGCCCGGGCGGTGACGAGGCCGAAAGCGCCGGTGAAGCCTTGGAGAAAGCGAAAGGTGAGAAAGGGAACGATGTCGTCGCTCATGACGCAGCCGACAGTAGCGAGAGAGAAGAAAAACATGCCGATGCAGAGCGGCCGCTTTCGCCCCCAATGGTCGCTGATGGGGCCCGCGAAGAGCGGGCCGACAGCCATGCCGATCATGGTCATGGTCAAAGAGAGCTGGACGGTGGAAGCTCCCACGCCGAAGGCCGCCGTCATCACCGGCAGCGCCGGAAGATACATGTCGGTGGCGAGAGGGGCGAGGGCGGCCAGCATTCCTAAGAATACCATCCATAAAAGCCTGATTTTGTCCAAAAAAATTCCTCCCCGGGCAAAGGAAGCACGGATTCATTTGATCCGTGCTTCCCCAAAAGCCGCCGCACTGGCGCCCTCTAAATGTTATCTTTCCGCTTCGCGGATCATAATGCGCTCGATGGCCGTCGTTCGGTTTGAAGCGTCGTCGATGGTGAGGAGAACGCCGGAATATACCGCCGCGCCTTCCGCCACCTCAAAGCGGACGGGCAGACCTGTGGTGAGCTTTTGCAGGATGGCCTCCGTCTTGACGCCCAAGACGGAATTCCATGGCCCCGTCATGCCCAAATCGCTGATGTAGGCCGTCCCCTTGGGCAAAATGCGCTCGTCGGCGGTCTGGATGTGGGTGTGCGTGCCCACCACCGCGTTCACGCGCCCGTCCAAGTACCACGCCATGGCCATTTTTTCCGACGTCGTTTCGGCGTGGAAATCTAAGAGCAGGATGTCCGCCGCGTCTTTCATCTCCCGCAGCAGCACCTCGACCTTTTGAAAGGGACAGTCCATTGGCGGCATGAACGCCCGCCCCGAAAGGTTCATGACGCCCACGGTTTTCGTGCGCAGGGGATAGGCGCACCAGCCGCGCCCCGGTGCGCCCTCTGGATAATTGCCCGGGCGGATGAGATAAGGTTCCGCGTCGATGATGTCGCGGACTTCTTTTTTGTCCCAGATGTGGTTGCCGCTGGTGACGACGTCCGCGCCGCCCCGCAGGAGCTCGTCAAAGGCGGCGCGGGTCAGCCCCTTGCCCCCGGCGGCGTTTTCCCCGTTTACGACGACGAGATCTACGCCTTTTTCCCGCCGCAGCCGCGGCGTATACTTAGCAAAGGCCGCCCTGCCGGGGCGGCCGATGACATCGCCGATCATTAAAATGCGCAAGTGGTATCCCTCACTTATTGAAGACTAAGACGCGGCCTTCCTCGCGGATGCCGATCATCCGATTCTGTACGCGGGCGAACTTCAAGGTGCCGATCATGTGGTCGATGGCCTCCTCGTGCGCCGCGATGTCAAGCTCCACCTCTTCCGGCTCGCTGTCGGGATCGCGGATGAGGATGTCGCCGAAGTGTTCTCGCATGATGGTCGCGATCATGCTGATCTCCCCTTGGGAGATGGAGCGCATGTCGCGGATGATGTGGAAAAATGCCGTATGCCCCTGCCCCTCCAAGAAGATTTCAATGCGGGAGCCGTCGTAGCCTTCAAGGCTGTGGTACGTCAGGATGCTCTCCTTGATGAGCGTTCCGACCGTCTCATAGGCTGCTCGCTGCGGCACCTCACGCAGGGGGAAGGCAAAGTGCAGGGCGTCGTCTCCCGGCTCGTAGCTCACCGTGCCGATCTCCGGGTAGCACACTAAAATGGAAACCAACAGATTGACTCCGTCCATATTCGGCTTTTTTCCTCTGCGAAAGCCCACCGGCTCCACCTCCGTTCCATCGGCCGCGAGGGTGTACCCTTGCGGAAAAAAGGAGGATGTTGCAAATGATCTTTACAACATCCTCCGAAAGTCCTTGCCTTACTTATACTATATACCTTTTATTTCGCATAGTCAACCACGCGCGTCTCCCGAATGATCGTCGTCTTGATCTGGCCGGGATATTCCAGCTCTGCCTCGATCTTCTTGGCGATGTCGTGCGCCAAGGTGATGGACGCCACATCGTCCACCTTGTCCGGCTTCACCATCACGCGGATCTCGCGCCCGGCTTGGATGGCGTAGCAGCTATCGACGCCGTCAAAGCTCTTGGCGATCTCCTCCAAGCGGGTGAGACGCTTCAGATACGATTCTAAACTTTCCCGCCGCGCGCCGGGGCGTGCAGCGGAAATGGCGTCCGCCGCCGCCACCAAGACGGCCTCCACCGTTGTCGCCTCTTCGTCGCCGTGATGGGCGGCGATGGCGTTGATGACTTCCTTCGATTCACGATATTTCTTGGCGATGTCAACGCCGATGGTCACATGGGTGCCTTCCCCTTCGCGGTCGATCGATTTTCCAATGTCGTGGAGGAGACCGCCGCGCTTCGCGAGCATCACATCGACGCCCAGCTCGGCGGCCATGACGCCCGCCAAATGGGACACCTCGATGGAGTGGTTCAGCACGTTTTGCCCGTAGCTGGTGCGGTATTTCAGCCGTCCCAAGAGCCGGATGACCTCCGGGTGCAGTCCGTGCACCCCCGTATCGAAGGTCGCCTGCTCACCGGCTTCCTTGATGCGCTGATCCACTTCCCGCTTCGCCTTGTCCACCATTTCCTCGATCCGCGCCGGATGGATGCGCCCGTCGGTGATGAGCTTTTCCAAGGCGATGCGCGCGATCTCCCGGCGCACCGGGTCAAAGCCGGACAGGATGACCGCTTCCGGCGTGTCGTCGATGATGAGATCCACCCCGGTGAGGGTTTCCAACGCGCGAATGTTGCGCCCTTCGCGGCCAATGATGCGCCCCTTCATCTCGTCGCTCGGGAGCGCTACCACCGATACCGTCGTCTCCGCCACATGATCCGCCGCGCAGCGCTGGATGGCCTGGGACACGATGTCGCGCGCCTTCTTGTCGGCCTCGTCCTTCGCCTGCTGCTCGTACTCTTTGATCATCTTGGCTTTTTCGTGGCGCAGTTCGTCCTCCGCCTCCGACAGCAGCATGGCCTTGGCCTCTTCCGTCGTCAGGCTCGCGATGCGCTCCAGCTCCGTCTTTTGCTTTTCGTGAAGCGCCGCGATGGTCTCGCGCTCTTTGAGAAGTTCCTCGTCGCGCTGGAGGAGCGTTTCCTCTTTCTTTTCGAGGGTCTCCAATTTACGATCCAAGTTTTCTTCTTTTTGGCTCAAACGGCGTTCCTGCCGGGCGATCTCCCCGCGCCGCTCCTTTGTATCTCGATCGAGTTCCAGACGCTGGCGCTGGATCTCTTCTTTCGCTTCCAAGAGCGCCTCTTTCTTTTTTGCTTCGCCCTTACTCTCCGCGTCCGCTACAATGCGCTTCGCTTCTTCTTCCGCCGATCCGATCTTCCCTTCGGCCTGCTGCTTTCGCACCATGTAGCCGCCGCCCGCGCCAACGATGACCGCTAATATTACCGCCAATGACAATTCAACGATAATACGCACCTCCCTTTTTTGATTTTTTCATGGTTTCATTGCTGTACTTAACAAAAAATGATCGTATGTGGCATAACTATACATACTTATTGTAATGATTTTTCCGAAAACTGTCAAGGCAAGCCGGACGGCACGGAAAGGGCGTGGGCGTTTGAGAAGCGCTTGCCAATCCGCGAGGATGAAAATATAATATCATTGGAAGAAAAATGCGATGTACCGATCAGGAGGGATGCGATATGCCGACCATTTCCATGTTTTTTGGCATTATCATTCGCATGTATAATACCGGCGAACATAACCTGCCTCATTTTCATGCGACGTATCAGGGGCATCATGCGGTTTTTAATTTGGAGGGGGATCTCACCGAAGGGAATATGCCAAGAAAGCAGACGAAACTCATCGCCGCTTGGGTGGAATTGCATCGGGAAGAGCTTCTTGCCAACTGGGAGCTTGCCATGAGTGAGCAGCCCCTGTATAAGATTGCACCATTGCGCTGAGGACAGGAGGGTACTGTGATGAAACAACCGGCATGGGTAGTGGAGGACGTAGAAGCGCATCGTGATTATACGCTGTGCATTACGTTTTCGGGCGGTGAAAAGCGTCTCTACGATGCACACCAACTTCTCGCAAAAGCAGGGTTTGCCCCGCTCCGGAGTCTCTCTTTTTTTCTGCGGGCGAAGGCGGCATACGGCACGGTCATTTGGAACGATGAGGTAGATATTGCACCGGAACACCTCTATTCATGCAGTCGGCCGATTGAAGAAGCGGCGCAGCGCTGATCTTTGCGGCACATCGCATACGGGGCGAAACGATTAAAATCCAATAAAAGATTGAATTTATTTCACCGGCGTTTTATAATTAGAGGCAGGTAAGATGAAAAGAACTCGACGAAAGAAGGGCTATTATGGATGTGCTTACTCTGTCTCGATGGCAGTTTGCCATCACCACGACGTATCATTTCCTCTTCGTGCCGATCACGCTTGGGCTGTCGCTCTTTTTGGCGCTGCTCCAGACGTATTCCTTAAAGGCGAAGGACGAAGAGACGCGGCGGGAATGTCGTGGGCTCGTGCAGTTTTTCGGCGTCGTGTTCCTCATCAATTTCGGGCTCGGTGTCGTCACCGGCATCGTGCAGGAATTTCACTTCGGCATGAACTGGTCGGAATACGCCCGGTTCATGGGGGACATCTTCGGTGCGCCGCTGGCCTTGGAAGCGCTGTCGGCCTTCTTCTTGGAATCGACGTTTTTGGGTCTCTGGGTCTTCGGGCGAAAGAAGCTCTCGCCGAAGCTCCACTGTCTCTGCATTTGGATGGTGGCGCTGGCCAGCAATCTTTCGGCGTTTTGGATCTTGGTGGCCAATTCCTTCATGCAGCACCCGGTCGGCTACGCCCTTCGGAACGGGCGCGTGGAGATGACGGACTTTTTCGCCCTCATCACGAATCCTTACGCCATTTTGCAATTCGGCCACACCCTCTTCGCCTGCATGACGACGGGCGGTTGTGTCATCTTGGCGATTTGCGCCTATAAGATACTGCAAAACGGCCCCGCGGCGCCGGCGTTTCGCAAATGCTTCGGGGCGGCGGCGGTCTACACCATCGTCGGCCTCATGGCGGCGATGGGGAGCGGCCACATGCAGGCACAGCAGATTGGCCGCGTGCAACCGATGAAGTTGGCGGCCATGGAAGCGCTTTGGGAGAGCGCCGATCCCGCGCCCTTTGCCCTCTTCGCCGTCATCGACGAGGAGAAGCAGGAAAATCCCGTGGAAATCAAAGTGCCGTACGCCCTTTCCTTCATGCTCTACAACCGCCCCGCGGGCGAGGTCAAGGGACTGCGGGAACTTCAGGACGTCTACATGAAGCAGTACGGCCCCGATGACTATCAGCCCCCGGTGACCCTCGTCTTTTGGAGCTTTCGCATCATGCTCGCCACCGGCGGGATGATTTTGGCCATCGCGGCGGGAGCGGCCTTCATGCGCTGGCGCAAATTGGAATGGAAGTGGCTCCTGCGCCTCTCCATTTTAGGCTTGCCGCTGCCCTTCCTCAGCAATTCCTTCGGCTGGATCATCGCCGAAGTGGGGCGCCAGCCGTGGCTCGTCTACGGGCTGCAAAAAACGGCGGAAGGCTTTTCCCCCATGGTCAGCGCCCGTGAAGTCCTGATCACCGTCGTCGGCTACACGATCGTCTACTTCGTACTGGCCATCGCCGGTCTTTACGTGGCGCTTCGCTACATCCGCCGGACGCCCGCTGACGCGCAGGAATGGAGGAATATCTGATGGATCTCAATATCGTTTGGTTCATCCTCATCACCGTCCTCTTTTCAGGATTTTTCCTCTTGGAGGGCTTTGATTACGGCGTCGGGCATCTCGCCCCCTTCATCACCGCCGATGCCAAGGAGCGGCGGCTGCTCCTTCACACCATCGCTCCTGTCTGGGACGGCAACGAAGTGTGGATGATCACGGCGGGGGGAGCGCTCTTCGCCGCCTTTCCCCATGTGTACGCCACGCTCTTCAGCGCGTTTTACCTGCCGCTCTTCCTCCTCCTCATGGCGCTCATCCTGCGCGGCGCGGGGATTGAGCTGAGAAACCGCAGCGCCTTCCCGGAGTGGCACAATTTTTGGGATTGGGCGGTTTCCTTTGGGAGCGCGCTCCCCGCATTCCTTTGGGGCGTCACGGTGACGAACCTCTGCGTGGGGCTTGAGATCAATGCGAATATGATCTACATCGGGAAGATGCTGGATCTTTTGTCCGGCTACACCCTTGTCGGCGGCCTTGCCTTCCTTGCCGTGTTTTCCTTCCACGGAGCGGCGTTCCTGCTCCTTCGCTTGTCGCACAGCCCGCTGGAGGAGCGGGTATCGCGGATGGGACGGCGCGTCGGGCTGGTGGCCATCGCCGCCTTCGCCGCGTACCTCGCCTTGACGGCGGTTCGCACAGAGATCTTCTCCATGACCGTCGCGCCGCTCCTCTTAGTCGGTGCCGCCGTCGTCTTCATCGTCGGCTACGCCTTCTTCTTCGCGGGGCGGCCGGCGCCGGCGTTTGCCCTCACCTCCGCCGCTATCGTCTTGACGACGGTGGGCGTCTTTGCGGCGCTCTTCCCGAATCTCATGATCTCTAAGATGGATCCGGCGTACAGTCTCACCATCTACAACGCCGCTTCCTCGCCCTACACCCTGACCGTCATGACCATCGCCGCCGCCTGCCTCGTCCCGGTGGTTCTCATCTATCAGGGCTGGACTTACTGGGTCTTTAGAAAGCGCGTCACCCTTCACGACATGGAGCATTGAGCTACCCATAAAATAGGCTCTATCATAAATGTTGTGGTATGACAAAAATATCATCCACAACATT
>JBQNAL010000031.1:0-11610 GCA_052170475.1 Schwartzia sp. (in: firmicutes) | reverse complement strand
ACTGAATGGGTTCCAAAATGGAACTTTTTGCGTCAATTTATTTTACAACTTACAGATAATAATTTTCAGAATGAAAGGTATTGACATTTTTTCACTCCATGATATAGTAATAGTTACATCTTATCCTGCGCAGGAGAAAGCGCTGAGGAAACGTGGACACTCGACGAAATTTCTCCGCATGGGATGAGGTTTGCCGAATCTTATTTCTATTTTTGAAGGAGGAGTTTCTATGAAAAAAACTCTCGTATCCGCTCTGACCGGCGCCCTCGTCATCGGCGCTACGGCGACCACTTTTGCGGCCGCCAATCCGTTTGCGGATGTACCGGCTGACCACTGGGCGTATGATGCGGTCGCGCAGCTCGCTGCGGACGGCGTCATCGAAGGCTATGGCGACGGCACCTATCGCGGCGACCAGGAGATCACCCGCTACGAGATGGCGCAGATGGTCGCGCGCGCGATGGCGCGTGTCGGCGTGGGCGACGGGGACAAGGCGCTCATCGACCGCTTGGCGGCGGAGTTTGCTGACGAGCTCAATAACCTCGGCGTTCGCGTGGCGGCCTTGGAGAAGAAGGTCGACAACGTGAAGTGGGAAGGTGTCGTCCGCTATCGCTACACCAGCGAGCGTGACTATGCGACGCCTTCCAGCAGAACGAACAATCAGTTTGTGACCTTCCGCCTTGAGCCGTCGGCTCGGATCAACGAGCACTGGACGGGACATGCCCGCATCGACTACGATACGGACATGAACACGGCGGCGAATACGTCGTCAGTCACGGTAGAGCGTATGTGGGTGCAGGGCGAGTACGGCAACACCAGCATTCTCCTCGGTAAGCTGCCGTACGTCACCAATGTGGACGGCGGTATGATCTTTGATGAGAACCTCTCCGGCGGGCAGGTCACTTTCGGGAATAACGTCATGCTCACCTTGACGGCAGGGCGCGCCAAACAGGATCCGACTGGGCCTGCTGGCGATACGGCCAGCTATCAGAGCGTCGAGGTCTACAATGACCGCGACCAGAAGTTCACCTGGGGTCTTGGCTACCATCGCTTCCTCCATGAGGATGGGTTCACCGCTCTCTATGGGAAGAAAGAGGCGAATCTCTTTGCCGTTGGCGCAGGGCTGAAGGTCAGCGATAGTGTCGGCTTGGTTGGCGCTTACGCGTGGAACTCGTCGCCGGATCGCGCAGCTGGCATCGGGCCGAAAGTCGCCTCGGCCGCGAAGCGCGCTTGGACGTTGGAACTGGATTACAAGGGCGCCGATCCTGCGGATAAAGGCTCCTTCGGTCTCTTCGCTGGGTATCGTCACCTCGGTCGCTTTGCCGTTTGGGCGCCGACCTATGATGGGGTTGGCGCTGGTCAGAAGGGCTGGGAGTTCGGTCTTGACTACGTTCCCATGAAGAACGTGCAGACCACCTTCAAGTACTTCCGCGGCAAGACGCTTGAACAATATGAGGGTCAGACGACGAATGATGTCTCCAAGATCTTCGGCGAGATCAACTTCTTCTTCTGATTTTTTGACAGGCAACACAGGGTTAAAAGCCTCCGCTTTGGCGGGGGCTTTTTTTGTGGCATTCGCGGGTCGGGCGATGCAGCATCCCGCTGTGCGCGGGCGCAGCTTTCTGGTGGACGTGGGACAAAGAGGAAAGGGCGCAGGCGCGTTGGGGAATTTTTGCCCGTCATGGTCGTGGGGCGCATTGCGTATTTTGTCATAAACCGCTATAATTTACGATAGGGAGCGCGTGTCCCGAGGAGGCCGCCGCAGGAGAGAAGGGGCGGCGGGGGAGGGATTCCCTTGATGGACGCAAGAGAGCAAGCATGGATAAAGGCTCCCGTATTTTATCGGTGCTTCCCAAAGATTGAGGTGGCAGCATGGCAATGAAGATCAATGCGGTATCCTCGCAGCCCCAGTCTCGTACCATGACGAGTCGGGAGCGCTCCATGCACGGGCGTGTGGCGGGCGTGGATACCTCCTTTTCCACAGAGCTTACCGACCAGGACAGGAGCCTGACCCGGGAAGAATTGGAGCGGCTTTTGAAAAAGATCGACGAGCAGGGGGCGCGGCTGACGAATACGCCGACGTACGACGAGTTGAAGGCGTATCGCACGCTGGTGAAGGATTTTGTCGGTGAGGCGGTGTCGCAAATGTATGCGCTGCACACGTCGGCGGGCTGGGATCGGCTGGGGCGGCAGAAAGTGTATACGACAGTGCGCCGCATCGACGAGGAATTGGAGACGATGGCGGAACACATCCGCCTCGGGCAGGCGGATCCCTTGACCATTGTCGCGGGGCAGGACGCCATCCGCGGCATGTTGGTGGATCTTTACAGCTGATGGGCGCGGCGTGGGATACGATTCTCGGGCAGGCGGAGCCACAGCGGAAGCTCGAGCGGCTTTTGATGAGGGAGCGTCTGCCCCATGCGCTGCTCTTTTCCGGCCCAGAGGGGGTGGGGAAGCGGCGGACGGCCGAGGCGCTCGCCGCCGCGCTGCTCTGCGCTGCGCCGGCGGAGGTGCGCCCCTGCGGGGGGTGTGAGAGCTGTCGGGCGTTTCGCCAAGGGATTCATCCCGATTTTTTCCTCGTCGAGCCGGCGGCGGGGGAAAAAGGTGCGCGGAGCATCCGCATCGAGGCGATGCGGGATCTCGCGTCGGCGCTTTCTCGCCCCCCCGCCTTAGCCTCTCGGCAAGTGGCGCTCATCGACGACGCGCACCTCATGAACGAGGCTGCGGCGAACAGCTTCTTAAAGACGCTGGAAGAACCGACCGGCGAGGTGTTCTTCTTCCTCGTGACGAGTGCGCGGGCGGCGCTCCTCGATACCATCCTGTCGCGCTGCTTGGAGATTCCCTTCGGGACGCTTTCGGTGTCGGCGCTCACCGAGGTGCTGCGCCAGCATGACGTGGGGGCGGCGGATGCGGCGGCGCTTTCGGCGCTCGCCAATGGCAGCGCGGGGCGGGCGCTGGCGCTTTACGCCGAGGGGGCGCTCGTGCGGCGAGAGGAAGCCGTCGCGCTCTTGGCGCGGCTCTCGAAGATTTCCCCCCTCGATCTTTGGGCGGAGGGGAAAAAGTGGGGCGCTCTCCCACGGGACGACGTGCGGGTGTGGCTTGGCACCTTGCGGCAGACGCTGCGGGATGTGGCGGCGCTTTACGGCGGGGCGCCGCCGCTTTACAGTGCCGGACGGGAGGAAGACATCGCGGACATCGCGGCGCAATTTTCTGAGGCGCGGGTGTTTTCTATGCTGGCGGCGGTGACGGAGGCGGAGCGGCGGATCGCAAGCTCGAACGCGAATGTGCGGCTCGTCGTGGAGGCGCTGCTCATTTCCTTGACAGAGCCGATGGAAGGATAGACGTTGAGGAGGACAGGGATGCAGACGGTAGTAGGCGTCCGCTTCAAACAAGCGGGCAAGATATATTATTTTGGCGTCGGTGAGGTCTCTCTCGAGGCGGGGGACGAGGTGGTGGTGGAAACCGCGCGGGGGGTGGAGTTTGGCCGGGTGGTGACAGGCCCACGGGACGTGGAGGACACCGCGGTGGTGCTGCCCTTGAAGGCGGTGCAGCGAAAGGCGACGGAGGAGGATCGCGCCCGCGTGGCGTCCAATCAAGCACAGGAAAAGGAAGCGTTTCGGATCGGCGAAGAAAAGATCGCCGCGCGCGGTCTCCCCATGAAGTTGGTGGGAGTGGAATATACCTTTGACGTCAACAAGATCATTTTTTATTTCACGGCGGACGGGCGGATTGATTTTCGCGAGTTGGTGAAGGATTTGGCGGCGGTGTTCCATACGCGGATCGAGCTTCGGCAGATCGGGGTGCGGGACGAGGCGAAGCTCTTGGGCGGGATCGGCGGCTGCGGGCGGCCGCTCTGCTGCGCGACGTTTTTAGGGGATTTTGCGCCGGTTTCCATCCGCATGGCGAAGGAGCAGAATCTTTCCCTCAATCCCACGAAAATCTCGGGGGTCTGCGGGCGGCTCATGTGCTGCCTGAAGTATGAGAGCGATTGCTATGCCTGCCCCCGCGCCGTGCCGAAGAAGGTGCTGACGCCCAAGGTGAAGAGCCGCGTCGTGAGCGTCGAGGGGGAGGGGCGCATCGTCTCCCTCAACCAGCAGCGGCGTCAGGCGACCATCCTCTTGGACGATGGGAAGACCATCGTGGCGTCATGGGAAGACATCGTGGAAAAGGAAGAGGATACGGATTTGGCGAACATCGCGGCTTTGGCGGCGATTGCCGCCATCGAAGCGGAGGCAGCGGGGGGCGATGTGCCGCCGCCGCGCTATCCGAAAGGCGGCAAGAACCGGCGCGCACGGGATAGCCGCAGCGAAGGTAAACCCCACGATGGGAAAACGCGCCGTTATCATGGCGAGGGCGCAGGGAAAGGCCGATTCCCCAAGGGGCGGGACGTGGACGCTGCGGAGCGCCGCCCACGCCGCCCCCGCGAAGACCGCCGCAACACGCGGCGTGAGGATCATGGATCGCGTCGGCCGAGCGGAGAATGAGCGCTTAGACGATCTGCAGTACCGAGGGCGCTTCATCCTCCAGCGGCCAGACGCTTTCTGCTTTGGCATCGACGCCGTCCTCTTGGCGCGCTTCCCGCGCTGCCAGAGGCGGGAGCGCGTCTTGGATTTAGGCACCGGCACGGGGATTTTGCCCCTTTTGATGGCGGATCAGGCGGCGCATGTCGAGGCGGTGGAGCTGGATGAAACGCTCGCAGATATGGCGCGGCGCAGCGTCGCCCTGAACGATCTGACGGCGAAGATCACCGTGCGGCAGGGGGATTATCGTCACATCGAGCGCCTCTATGCGCGGGAGAGTTTCGATTTGGTGCTGGCGAATCCGCCCTATTACCCCGTGAGGCGGGGGCGGGAGAATCCTGTGCCCTCGCTCGCGTGCGCCCGTCACGAGATCACGGCGACGCTCGACGATGTGGTGCGGGCGGCGCGGTACGCGCTCCGCTTTCGCGGGCGATTGGCGATGGTACACCTCCCGGCGCGCTTCGATGAGATCGGGGCGGCGCTTTCGGGGGCGGGGATGGCGATCAAGAGGGCGCGTCTCGTGGAGCCGCGCAGAAATAAGCCCCCCTGCCTGCTCCTCCTCGAGGCGGCGGTGGGGGGCGCGGCGGGCGCCATTCGCTGGCTGCCCACGCTGACGATCTACGGCGCGGACGGCGGCTATACGCCGGAAATCTTGGCGATTTACGGAGGAGGCGGGGCATGAACGAGCAGCGAAGCGAAAGGCTGCAGCGTACGGAGAACGCGGCGGGCGGCGTCCTCTACCTCTGTGCCACGCCCATCGGCAATCTCGAGGACATGACCTATCGCGCGGTACGGATCCTCGGCGAGGCCGATCTCATCGCGGCGGAAGATACCCGACACACCCGCAGACTTCTCGCGCATTTTGGGATTCATACGCCCCTCGTCAGCTACCACGAGCACAATAAAGAAACGAAAGGCGCGGAGCTCATCGAAAAGCTCCGCGCCGGTGCTGTCGTCGCCTGCGTCAGCGATGCCGGGCTGCCGGGGATCGCCGATCCAGGCAGCCTTTTAGCCAAGGAGGCCATTGCAGCGAGGATCCCCGTCGTCCCGCTCCCGGGGGCGAACGCCGCACTCACGGCGCTCATCGCCTCGGGACTCGACACCACGCGGTTCACCTTCGTGGGCTTTTTGCCTAGGACGAAGGCGCATCGGCGGGCGCGTCTCGAGGAAGTGGCCGGATACGGCGAAACGCTTCTTTTCTACGAAGCGCCCCATCGCCTGCGGGGGACGCTCATGGAGCTTTTGGCGGCCTTGGGGGATCGGGCGGCCGTCTTGGCGCGGGAGCTGACGAAGAAGTTTGAGGAGTTTCGTCGGGGCACCCTCGCCTCGCTCCTTTCGGACTGTGACGAAAAGGAAATGCGCGGCGAATTTGTGATCGTCGTCGAAGGGGCAAAGGAGGTGGCAGTGCGCGAGGAAAGCAGCGCACTGCCGCCTTTCGCACGGGCGGCGGAAGACCAGACACCCGTCGCCTATGTCAAGCGGCGCATCGCCGAAGGCCAATCGAAAAAAGACGCCATGCGAGAAGCTGCCCGCGCCTTGGGACTCTCCCGCCGCGCCGTCTACCAAGCGCTGTTGGCGGCGGAGGACTCGACGATGACGGGCGGCTGCCATGTCTCCAATGCGGTCATATCCGGCAAATAAATGCGCATGAAGAGGTGAAAGGCGCCATCCGAGACAGGCAGCCAGTTGGCGGCGTTCTCCGGGGCGTTCTTCGCGAGGACAATGTCCAGCGTGCCATCCTCGTTCAGATCGAACAGAGAGCGGTCGTTGATGCAGTAGCGATGGAGGGGATTGTCGATGAGAAAATCGTCCGCCCCGTATGCGGTCACCGACCAGAAGCCCTTCGCTAAGGTGGGCGGCAGGGACGGGAAGTGGAGCGTATACGTCTTTTCTCCGCGCAGCGCGGCGCCGTCTTCGGTGGCGGCGGTTCTGGCGTAGATCGCTACCTCCACCGTGTTCGCACCCAGTCCCGCCAGCGCCACCATGGCGCGGTAGGTGTATGCCGTCCCAAACTCGCCGATGGGCTTGCCGTAGTAGCGCCACTGCCCGAGTTTTTGTGCATACGTGGCGCTTTCCGAAGCGAGCGTGGGACGGAGCGATTGCAGCATTTTCTTCCAGCGCTCGGCAGCGTCCTCGCCTAAGAGGGCAGGATCGAAGGTCATGCCGGCTCCCACGTGGATGGCAGCCAGTTTTTGCAGCAGCGCCCCGTCAGCCTCTGCCGGCGGATTGCTCTCCATCAGCCTGTTTGCGCGCTGGAAAAATTCTGTCGGCGTCAGGGAAAGCACGTGGGTCACGGGAACAAAGTCCTTTTCCTTTACGTACGTTCCCTGTGGCGCCGGATAGGATCCCTGCGCTTCATAAAGAGAGAGCGGAAGAAGCTGCATTTTTTCCTGAATCGCATACACGTGGGGGAGATCCTCCTCCCCGGACAGCACGACACGAGCAATCGACCACACCGTTTCGGTCGTCGCGTCCACGCGCGTCACTCCGTCGGGCAGGCTGCCCTCCCACTCGGGCAGCGCAATCGCATACGCCCCCGCTTTGTCGAGTACGGCCACGGTGTTCGTCCATGCGTCCAAGAGCTGCACCTGACAGAACCGATCCGTTTCCGGCAGGACGTAGATCATGGGTTCCTTCCCGATGTCGATCCATGCTTGGGAATAGACGGTATCGACGTTCGGCGTCACGACGGTGCGGAAAGAGGCGCCGGCCAGCCTTTTGGCGTGGGTGAACTGATTGATGGGCGCGCGGCCGGCGATGGTTCCGTCCGTATTCGTCGATACGGTTTTTGTCGCGTCGGTGAGTACCAGCGGAAACGCATAGAGGTACGCTTCACGAACCAGTTCCCACACGGCATCCGCATCCGGCTTTTTGGGAGCGGCAGCGCCGACGGAAAGAAGCCCGCAGGAGAGCAGCGTGATCATGGAGAGCAGGAGGGCAGGCATATTTTTCATGGGATTCCCCTTTCTTGTGCTCTCTTTAGGCGATCTTTTCGATGGCGTTTCGCACGCCCTCTTCTGACGCTAAGATGGCCTTGAGCGTTTTGGAGGTGAAGTCGCCGATTTCAAAGTGGAGGGCGCGCACGCCGGCTTGGATTTGACGGCGGCTGCTCTGGGGGGCGAAGCGCGGCTCAAGGAATTTCTTTTGGACGGCGGACACCTTTAGCCCTTTGACGCTTTGCTGGGGGCGGGTCAGCGCGATGGCGAGGATGAGGGCGACGAGATGGTCGAGGGTGACCAAGAGGGTGGCGAAGTCGTCCCGCTCGGCGGCATCCGCTTCGGGAGCGGTGACGGCGCGGAGCAGCCTTTCTGCCGCACCGATTTTTTTCAGCGCGGCAGCGGAGAGGAGGGGCGTGCTGCCCGCGCACATCGGGCGCAATAGCCCCGCTGCGGCATAGGTCTCCGCTTCCGCTTCACGGCCTAAGAATGCCGCGAAGCGGCGCATGACTTCCGAGAGGAGAAGGGCGCGGCGCAAGTACGCCGGATCAGGGGATGCGCCTTGGACAAGGGCTAATGCGGCGGCGTAAAATTTCTGCGGGTTCGACACGGCAAGACCTCCTTTGATACGCTTCAATACATATAGCTACATTATATTACAAGGTGAGGATAAAAGAAAGACCATTCACATAGGATTCTTTTTTTGTGGCGAAAGTGCAGTAGGATTAAATGCCTATTATTTATCGAAAAAATATGGGATCATAACAGAAAAAGGGGGAGAAAAGACCGCAGGATTAGCATTTCTTTTATGGTTCGACGAACGAAAAGCCGCGAAAACAATGGGACTTGTCTTTTGAAAAGTCAGCCATTATAATCTTCGTAAATAGCTTAGGTCGTTCGTTTTATCTGGCAATGAGGATAGCGGAAGCGGAGTCACACCTGAGGAAAATGGAGGGTAAAAGGTATGAGTAATGTGAAGGTGGCCTATAAGATTCTCTTGTTGGTCGTTGTGGCTTTCGTGGGAATGGCGGTCATCGGGGTTCGCGGCTGGATGGGACTCAATAAGGCCGGGCAGGACATGGAGCTGATGTATGCCGAGAAGCTGCGTGCCGTCCAGTTTTTGGGGTACTCCGTGGAGGCGATGCGCGTCATCCAGGTGCGTACGTATCAAGCCATTGCGGATCCGGCACGGGTGGCAGAGGTAAAGAAGAAGCAGCGCGAACAGATTGAAAAGTATGAGAAAATGTGGGGCGAGTATGAGAAGTTAGGGCGGCGCATTCCGGACATTGCGCCCATCGTGGACGGTGCAGCGAAGGATTGGCAGGTCTACCGCGCTTCCATGGAGCGGGTCATGGCGCTGGCGGAAGCCGGAAAGACAAAAGAGGCGCTCGCCGAATACAATCGGGCGGCTAAGCAGGCTACCGTGGATCTCAGGGACAAACTGACCAAACTGTCGGAGAGTGCCGACAAGAATGCGGCGGCCATCGCGGAGCAGAACGATCATGATAATAAGGCCGCGCTGGTCGCGATGACGGCCATCACGGCGGTGGCGATGCTCCTGCTCTTGGTGGGTGCGTTCTTCATCACGAAGGCGATCACAGAGCCGTTGGCGTACATGATCCGCATCTGCGAACGGCTGAAAGACGGCGATTACCGCTTGACCAAGAACCGTCCTACGCGCGGCGACGAGTTCGGCGATGCGGCGCGCAAACTCTATGATATGTGTCAGAGTGCCAACGGCTTTTTCCGGTCCATCGGCAAGTCCAGCGAGCGCTTGACGGCGGCGTCTTCGGAATTGACGACGAGTTCTATGGAAATGGCGCAGTCGGCGGTCGCTGTCGCGGACTCGGTGAGCGGTGCGACGGAGACGATTGTCCAGCAGCAAAACGACGTCGATAACGCCAATGAGCATGTGGCGAGGATCGCGGCGTCCATGGAGGAAATGAAGCAGCAGGCGACCCACGTGGTGGGCAATTCGGAAAAAGCGGTGCAAGAGGCTTCCGGCGGCAGTCGGGAGATAGATTTGGCGGTCAAGCAGATCAAGGACGTGGAGATGGCGGCGCAGCTTTCGGCGGAATTGGTCGATAAGTTGGGCGCCCGGTCGCAGGAGATCGGCACGATTGTGGATACCATCTCCGGCATCGCCAGCCAGACGAACCTCTTGGCCTTGAACGCCGCCATCGAGGCGGCGAGAGCCGGCGAACACGGGCGCGGCTTCGCCGTGGTGGCGGAGGAAGTCAGGAAGCTAGCCGAGCAGTCCCAGACGGCGGCGCAGCAGATCGCCGAGCTCATCGGGGCGATTCAGGCGGATACGGCGAGCGCGGTGGATTCCATGCAGGGCGGCAGTACGGCGGTGGACGAAGGAGTCCGCTCCGTGCAGAACATGAAGGCCACGTTCGAGCGGATCAAGTCGCTCATCGAGGGGGTCACACAGGACGTGGAGGGCATGTCGGCTTCGATTTTCGACGTCAACCAACAGGCCGAGGGGATTGCGCACGAGATGAAATCCATTGGCGACGGTTCCCACAAGGTAGCGGACGAAATGAGATCGGTGTCCGGGGGCGCGGAGGAGCGCTCCGCTTCGTCGGAGGAACTGGCGGCGGCCAGCGATTCTTTGGCGAAGATGGCGCAGGAAATGCGCGACGCGCTGCAAAAGTACCGCTATTGAGCCATAGGACAGGTAGAGAGAAAAGCCCCGCCGGTGCGGGGCTTTTTCGTATCACGGGCGCCTTTTTGCGAGACATTCTTTAGAGGATGATGAGAAAATTGGGGAATCTCCGAAGGAAAGCAGGATTTTTGGGGAATCAACACGAAATTTTCCTATGTGAGAAGAAGGGAAGGAATTGCTGAAGCAGTTTCTGTTGAGCGAAGGAGGGAATGATATGCTGCGACATGTATTGGTTCCGGTCGATGGATCGGAAACGGCGGAGCGCGCCATTGACTGCGCCGTGGAGATCGCGAAGGTCTGCGGTGCGAAGCTGCACTTTCTCTATGTGGCGAACATCAATCAATTGGCCATCAATGCCTGCCTGTCGGACGCCATCTTGAGCGCCGTGAACCAGGCGGGGGATGTGATCTTGGAGCGCGCCATGGAGAAGGTGCCGGAGGGGATCGAGAAGGAGGCGGCCTCCGAGACGGGCTCACCGGCGGTGGTCATCTTAGACTATTTGGAAGATCATCCCATGGACATGGTGATCATGGGGAGCCGCGGCCTAGGGGTCGTCAAAGGCGTTCTCTTGGGGAGCGTCAGTCAGTATGTCGTGGAACAGGCGAAATGCCCGGTTTTGGTGGTGAAGTAAGCCGGAGGAAAGAAGGGTCGCTCTTTGGCGACCCAGTGGAGGAGGAATACCATGGAGGCCTTGACAGCGGCGTCCCACGGATCGGAGCAACTGCATAAGATCGATGAGATGACCAGTCGACGCTTGGCCGAAATCTTCAAGGTGCTGGGGGATCCGACGCGGATTAAGCTCTTAGGGCTTTTGACGGCGGAGGAGATGCGGGTGGGGGACATCGCGGAGGCGCTTTCCATGGGCGCGTCGGCGATCTCCCATCAGCTCCGGGTGCTGCGGGATGCTCGCTTGGTGAAGTTTCGCCGAGAGGGGAAGGAAGCATGGTATTCCTTGGACGACGACCATGTCGTGAAGCTCATCCGGCAGGGGCTTGACCATGTCGCGCACGGCGACAAGGGACACTGATATGGGGCGTGGAAAGGTATGGATTTTGGCGGCGGCGTTCGCCCTCTCCTTTGGGGGGGTCGTCGCCGCCGCGCCGCTTTTGAAGTTGGGCGCAGAGGGGCATGATGTTCGGATCGTGCAGGCGGCGCTGCAAAAGGCGGGCTATGCGCTCGACGGGGTGACCGGCGTCTTTGACGAAGCGACGCGGGCGGCGGTGCTGGCGTTTCAGCGGGATCAGCGCTTAGCGGAAAGCGGGGAGGTGGACAGGGCGACGTGGCACGCCCTGCGCGGCGAACCGCCCGCAAAGCAGGCTGCGCCCGCGCCTTCATGGGAAACGTCATCTCCAAAAGCCAAGCCGCCCGAAAAGGAAGCGTCGGAGAAAAAGCCTTCGGCGCAGGCGGACGCCGGCACGGCAGCGCCGCAGGAGCCAAAGCCGGCGGAGCCAAAGCCGGCGGAGCCAAAGCCGGCGGAGCCAAAGCCGGC
>JBQNAL010000030.1:0-11857 GCA_052170475.1 Schwartzia sp. (in: firmicutes) | reverse complement strand
TTTTTCCCGTATCCCTGCGCGTCATCCTTCCATGGCGAAAAGAACATCCCTTGAACGTCCATACCGCTTCGCCCTTTGCTTCTGTCGAACACGTCAAAATTCGCGTCGCTCCCATGGTAAACGACAAGCGGCTCGCCGTTCTCATCGACGACTTTAGAGACGGTATTGACGACATCATACTTTTGTGCAATAATGAGCTTAGAAGCTTGAGGTGCGCTTCCTTTAGTGGAGGTCTTGAACGCACGTTCGAGCTTTTTTTGTACCTCAACTTCATGCAGGTAAAAGCCTTGCCGGCTGGAAGTCTCTTGACAACAACCTCACCGGCATACCTTTCCCCTCCAATTTCTATCGGGGCAATAATGACCGCCGTATCAAAACCGCGCTGTTTCCAATTTGATTGCCTATCATAAACAATCCCATGCTGAATGATGTATGGGACGGCGGCATAAGCAGCAGCCTTTTCTCTTCCCATTCCATGGCCAAGAGAATCCTTTACTCCTTCGAGATCAAGCTTCACTTCGCCTAATTCGGGATGAGAGACGCTTCCATTAAAGTTTTCCGCATACCACTTCGGAACTTTATCCGTCAGTTTAACGCCGTCACTTTGAAATTCTTTGCCGGTAATGCTTGTTATTGGTTCTCCATGCAAAGCAAACGCAAGAGCGTTAGATACTTCCCAATCCCCAAACCATGCCTTAAACGCGGGGGTACGGACGAGAAGCCACTGCGCCTCCGTGAGGTTCGTCGGCTGTCCGTTAGGCGCTTTCATCCACATCGCCGTGCCTTCGTACTTTCTGCGCACGGCTTCTTTTTGCGTCCTGATTTCTTCCTGGAAAAGCTGCGCCGCTTTTCTCCCCTGCGCCATCGCTTCGGCATTGGCCAAAAGCTCCGGCAAGGCGTTCATCGCGGTATAGTCTTTATCCCCTGCCTCTCGATGGAGCGCGACAAGGCGATCCGTCATTCTTGCCGCTAGGAGCGCCGACGCACGGGCGCTCTTTTGTACGTTCTTATTCCCTTTTTCCATTTCGGAGAGGAGAAAATGGTATACGCCTCTTGCTTCCTTGGAGAGCGTCGCCGTCGCGAATACGTCCCCGGGGCGAATGTCCGCCATCGCTTTTTCCATCTTCTTTAAGGAAGCCATTTCCTTATCGAGCGGGGCTAATTGTTTTTTGGCCTCGTCGAAATATTCCTGCGCTTCCGGCGAGCCATCGTCCACGCCAAAATCATCGTACGTGGTATCCTCCCCCGTCACAAGGTCTCGGGCAATCTTGTCTAGCTCCGCCTTCGACGGCGCTCTGCCATGCTCGGCGTACCATTTCCTATACCACGGCGCATTGTTGGACACCCGTGCCGTGCCGCCCTCTTGCGTCTCGACAATATCGACGCCCTGCTTCATCCCGCTTCTGAGCCCGGCTCTCGTCGGCTCTAAAATCTCATCGAGCTGCGCCTGAATGTTCTTCTTTCGTCTCCGTATCTCCGCCATAGGGTGATGGGGGTCTGCGAGGAGAACATCCTGAAATGCGATTATCACGCGCCTACACCAAATAGGGAACAAAAAAGAGCCGCGCAAAACGGCTCTTTTTTGTTCCCTATTTGGTGGGACAGCACGCCTGAAAGGCTTCGATGAGGCGTTTGTTTTCTTCGCGCGGGCGCACCGCGACGCGAAGGTAGCGCCGGTCAAGGCCGGGATAGTTTGCGCAGTCGCGAAGCAGAATCCCGTGCCGCCGCATGGCATCGCAGACCTCCGCCGCTTCCGGCCATGGCGCGTCAAGGCGCAGTAGGATGAAGTTCACCGTCGGAGGAAATACGGTGAGGCCGGGAAGGGACGACAAGGCCTCGGCCAGCCACCTCTTTTCGCTCCGAACGAAGTCCTGCGCCGCCCTGCAGTAGGCATCGTCGCCGAGAGCTGCCACACCGGCTTCCTGCGCCAAAAGGTTCACGTTCCAAGGGTCTTTGCTTTCCTCCAAGCGCTTGGCGAGCGCGGGGGCAGCGGTGGCAAAGCCGAGGCGCAGGCCGGGGATAGCATAAAATTTCGTCAAGGAGCGCAAGACTAAAAGATTGTCGCGCTGAGCGACAAGGCCGCGCACCGTGTAGTCCCCTTCCTCGGGCAAAAAATCTAAAAAGGATTCATCGACGACCACCATCGTCGATGTCTGTTCCGCCACATGTACGAGGTGAGCCACCTCGTACCGCGAGACGAGGCTGCCGGTGGGATTGTTTGGATTGCCCAAGACGACGCAATCGTGATCCGACAGGGTCGCTGTCACCTCCTCGACGGAGAGGGCGAAGGCCGCTTCCAGCGCGAGGCGGTGATAGCGGATCTCCACCCCCGCCGCCAGCGCCGCCCGCTCATATTCGCTGAACGACGGCACGGGGAGCAGCACGCGGCGCGGGCGCACTGCATGGAAAAAGACGTACAGAAGCTCCGCCGCACCGTTCCCCAGCACCAAGGAATCCCGGCAGAGTCCGTAACGCGCGGCCAGCGCTTCCTTCAGCGCCCGCCCTTCGGGATCGGGATAGTGAACGATGTTTGGAATATTGGCCGCGATGGAGGCGCGCACCGCCTCGGACAGACCCAAGGGGTTGATGTTGGCACTGAAATCGAGCCAGCCGCCCTCGGGCGCGTCCGTCGCGTAGATGTTGCCGCCATGAAGAAACCGCTTCACTCCGTCACTCCCTTTGCACATAAAAATAGCCGCCGGAAATCAGCGTCACGCCTTGCAGATACTTGAGATGCGGATGATGATCCGCGAGGCGAAACGCCTGCTGCTCCAAACACTTGTCGTCTATCTCCGGAGGAAAGAGAACCCCTAAGATCGTGCCGCTGTGCGCGGCATTGACGCCCAGCGCGCCTAAATCTCGCGCCGTCTCTATGATCGCGCTCAGATCGCGTTTCGGCAGGATGGTCTGATTGGCCAAAGCGCTCTTCGTGGCGGCCTCCGCGATGACCTCCGGCTCTTTCGACCCGGAGAGAAGCTCCAACGCCGCCATCGTCTGCGCTTCGTTTTCCCGGCTGAGCCGCGCCAAGTCCCCCCGTCGATGAAAGTCCACCGTATTGATGGCGCCGCCGGTATCGAAGACGGCGATTTTCAGCGGGGGAAAGTCGCCCAGCATCGCCTGACATTCGCCGGTCATGTGATTGAGCCGCACGATGCCGGGGAAAAAGACGCCGTCCGTCGGCTCGATCCCCGCCGCGATGCGGGACACTTCCGCCGCCGTGAGCGATTTGCCCAACGTGAGCGCCGCCGCGAACGCGACGGCGGCGATGTCGGCGCTGCTGGAGGCCATGCCCTTGCCGATGGGCAGCTCCGAGACGAGGGTCATATCGTAGGGGAAGGCCGCCTCCCCCAAGTAGGCCAGCACCCGCCGGAGCGCCGCGTGGGATTTCGCCCCGAAGCCGCAACGAAACCCCGCCCCCTCAGTCACGGTGACAGTGGTGTAGCGATCAATGGGACAGGTGACCAAAAAGGGAACGCCTTCTTTCGTTCCCTGTACCAATTCCCCGCAGGAACCGGGGACTTTGACTTCCCAATGCACAGCGTCCACCCCCTCTCAGCGAAGGATGGCGGCACTGACCAAAAAGGTCAGCAGCACCAAGCCTTCGTTCAGCGTGGTCACAGCCCCGTAAATATCCCCCGTCAGCCCTCCCAGCTTCTTGATCACAAAGGAGGCGAAAAACGCCGTAAAGAGGAGGCTGACGATGAGCGCGGCGGCGGCGACCCAGCCGAAGGGAAGGAGGAAACACAGCGCCGACAGTGCGGCGAAGGCCACCGTCCGACCATCGGTATAGGCGGCGAAGGCCTTTCCCAGCCCTTCCGGGCGGGCGTATGGATAGAGCGCTACCGCCCCGGTCATCATCAATCGGGCGATGATGGGCATGAGAAAAAGCGCCGGGAGGAGAAACTCCGGCCTGGGAAAAAGATCCAGCAGGATCGCCCACTCCAAGAGCATGAGGAGGACGAAGCCGAAGACGCCGTTGGCTCCCACGCGGCTGTCCTTCATGATCGAGAGCATTTTTTCCCGATCCCGCCCGGAAAAAACGCCGTCCATGGTGTCCATGAAGCCATCGCAGTGAAGCCCCCCCGTCAGGAGCGGCGGCAAGAGCAAGAGGATCACCGAGGCGACGTGGGGCGGCAGGACGACACCGAGGGACGGGAGGAAGAGGAGCATCCCGTAGGCCGCACCGGCGTAGAGAAGACCCAGTACCGCCCCGATCAAGGGGAAAAACTTGACGCTGCGGCCAAAATCTTCCGCCGTCCAATTCTCCTGATGGACGATGGAGAGGCGCGTCAAAAACTGCAAACCGATAAAAAATGCCCTCATAGCCCGTGCCTCCCCCACCAAAGAGCGCCGGAGCCAAGCAGCAAAAACAAGATCGTCGCCGCGTACATCAGGCGGATCGCATCGGAAATATGCCGCGGCGACAGCTCCTGCCGTGGCTCTCCCATATAGGTACGAAAAGAAGGCCGTCCGAAATACGAGTTCAGACCGCCCAAGCGAATGCCCAGCGCACCTGCGACCGTCGCCTCCGTGAAGCCGCCGTTGGGGCTTGGATGTTTGGCTGCGTCGCGGCGCATCATGCGCCACGCGCCGCGCCCGTCGTAGCGGAGGAGCCACGCCGAAAAGACGAGGAGCAGCCCCGTGAGCCGGGCGGGGAGATAGTTCCATGCGTCGTCGGCGCGCGCCGCCGCCCGGCCGAAGAAAAGGTACTTCTCATTTTTATAGCCGATCATGGAGTCCATCGTATTCGCGGCGCGATAGGCCACGGCCAGCGGCACGCCGCCCAAGAAAAAGAAAAAAAGCGGGGAGATGACGCCATCCACGATATTTTCCGAAATCGTCTCCACCGTGGCGCGGGTGACCTCCGGTGCGCTCATCTGCGCCGTGTCGCGACCCACGATCCAGCCCACCTTGACCCGGGCGTTCGCCAGATCTCCCGCCGCCAAATAGCCCTGTATCTCCCGCCCCGCCTCCGCCAAGCTGCGCGGGGAGATGGTAAAGCTCAAAAGGAGCGCCTCGATGCCCCAAGAAAGATACGGGATACCAAGGCTTCGGACGCCGTAGACGATGCCGGCGGCGGCACCATAGCAGATCGCCAGCACCGAGAGCATGAGGAAAAGCCCCCGACAAAATTTTTGTCTGTCCCCGTCTGCCGGGCGGTACAGCCATTTTTCCAACGCGGCGATGAGGTTCCCCATGAGGACGACGGGGTGGAGCTTTGACCGTGGATCGCCGATGAGACAATCCATCGCGAAGGCTAAAACGCCGACGTTCATTTCGCGCCCAAGCCCATGATAGCGCGTATTTTATCCATGTCGAGGCTGCGTCGGACGACATCCGCCAGCTGATCGTAGCTGCGCTGCTTTTCCGCCGCCACGCTGCGGGTGCTGGCAAGGGGCGCTAATCCCTTCCTTTGCCGCAGGACATTGAGGATCTGCCGACGGAAATCGTCGTGATCGAAGATCCCATGAATGTACGTCCCGAAGATCCGCCCGTCGGCGCGACCCGTCCCCTCGGCCACCGCGCACGCCTTCCCCGCCCGCTGGGTGATGGTCAAAGGATGGCAGTCGTCGCTGCCCGTAAAGACCGTTTCGCCCATGTGGATCTCGTAGCCCTTCAGCCCCGTCGCGGAGATCTTCGCGCCCAAGAAGAGCCAATCCCGGCAGTCCGCTTCCACTTGCGACGTGAGCTTCTCTGGGCTAAACGTCGTCGTCATCGCCAAAAAGCCCATGCCCTTCACCCCGTCGTGATTCGACTCCGTATGATGGGGATCGCGAATCTCCTCCCCCAACATTTGATAGCCGCCGCAGATGCCCATGAGGGGCGTTCCCGCCGACACCGCCTCCCGGATGGCCGCTTCCATCCCCGAATCGCGCAGGTACATCATGTCCTCCGTCGTGTTCTTGCTCCCCGGTAGCAGGATGAGATCGGGCTGCCCCAGCTCCCGCACCTCCGTCACATAGTAGAGCGACACGTCCGCTTCGCCCGCCAGACAGTCGAAATCCGTGAAATTCGAGATCTTCGGCGTGCGCAGGACGGCGATGTGGAGATCCCGCTCCTTTCGATCCGCTTGCTTTTCTTCCAAGGAGACAGAATCCTCATCGTCGATCCCGATGTTTTCGATATGCGGCACGATGCCCAAGACGGGCTTGCCCGTTTTTTCCTCCAAAAAATCCACCGCCGGTTGGAGAAGGGTCACGTCACCCCGAAATTTGTTGATGATCAGCCCCTTCACCAAGGCTCGCTCCTCCTCGGTGAGAAGAGCCAGCGTCCCCACCAGAGACGCCAAAGCCCCGCCCCGGTCGATGTCGGCGATGAGGAGTACCGGCGCTTGGAGGTGGCGGGCGACCCGCATGTTCACGATGTCGTTGTCCCGGAGATTGACCTCCGCCGGGCTGCCCGCCCCCTCGATGACCACGACATCGTATTCCTGCTGCAAATGCGCCAGCGCCGCCTTGACCTCCTCAAAGAGCTTGACGGAATAGCCCTTATGGTATTCCCGCGCCGACATGTTCCCCACCGGCTTCCCCATGAGCACCACCTGGGAGCAGGAATTTCCCGTGGGCTTTAAGAGGACGGGGTTCATCTCCACCATGGGTTCCAATCCCGCCGCTTCCGCCTGCGCCACCTGTGCGCGCCCCATCTCCTTGCCGTCCCTGGTCACATAGGAATTGAGTGCCATGTTCTGCGCCTTGAAGGGAACGACGTGCAGCCCGTCCTGATAAAAAATGCGGCAAAGAGCCGTCACGAGGATGCTTTTTCCCACATGAGAACTCGTCCCCTGCATCATGATACAGGTCGCCATCGCTGATCATTCCTCCCCATTTTCCGCAAATTTTTTGAGGTTCACCGCCAGCCCGCAGGCCACGAGATACACTTCGTCCGCCGCTCGCCCCATCCATTGGTTGACGATGCCCGCGATGTCACGATACTCGCGGGATAGATGGTTTTCCGGCACGATGCCGCTGCCCACTTCATTCGTGACGAAGATCACCGTCCCCCGATGTGCCTTCGCCGCTTGGATGAGCCGTTCCACCTTGTCCTGCGCCAAAAGATAGTTGCGATCCGAGTCCTCGATGCTGTCCAGAGAGCAGAGGAGATTGCTGACGTAAAGGGTCAGGCAGTCGAAGAGGAGCATGTCGTGTGCCTCCCCCGCTTTTTGCATCGCCTCGTGAGCGTCAAAGGGGGCTTCGTAGGTCTGCCATTCCGCCGGGCGGCGCTTTCGATGGAGCTTGACGCGAAAGGCCATCTCCTCGTCGTAGACTTCCGCCGTCGCGATGTAGGCCACGCGCTCCCCATGGCGAGCGGCATAGGTCTCAGCGAAGCGGCTCTTGCCGCTTCGCGCGCCCCCGGTGACCAAAACGATTTTTCCCACGGTCAAGCCTCCCGTCGGCGATACGTTTCACAGGCCGCGACAAAAGCCTCCGCCGCTTGTGGACAGCCCGCAAAATGAAGATGGAGATAGGAACCCACAATGTTCCCCTTCGCGTATCCGGCGTCATAGGGCGCAGGACGGCGCATCTTTTGCAGCCGAAACGCGCGGGGATACGCCGCCTCTTCTTCCGGCGGCAAGGTCTGCTCCGAAGAAAAATGGAACTCATGCCCCTTCAATCGGATGCCCGCCGCACCGAGCACCGTGTCCCGCAAGGTGACGGCCTCGACGTAGCCCACGGTCTGGAGGCGTTTATTCATCTCCACGGTGCCGGGGACGATCCCCAACATGGGAAAGGGTTGCCCTGAAAAATCGATCATCTTCTCCATGAGGTACATGTAGCCGCCGCACTCGGCGTAGACAGGCATCCCCGCCGCCGACGCCCGGCGGATAGATTGACGCATCCCTTCGTTGGCGTAGAGATCGGCGGAAAACATCTCGGGGAATCCGCCCCCCAAGAGGAGGCCGTCCGCCTCCGGCAGCGCCGCATCGTGAAGGGGGCTGAAGGGCAGGATCTCCGCCCCGAAGTCCTCCAAGACGCGCAGGCTTTCGGGATAGTAAAAGGAAAAGGCCTCATCCTTCGCCACGGCGATGCGGGCGCGCACCTCGGCGGGTCGCTGTCTCTCCTCGCCCCGGGGAATGTCCGGCGCAGTCTTGGCCAAGACCTCGATCCCGGCTAAATCCACCTGCGTCCCCACGGCCTGCCCGATGGCGGCCACCGTCTCGCGATCCCGCGCGTTCTCCTCCGCCGGCAAAAGACCCAAGTGGCGCTCCGGGAGCGTCAGCTTCTCGTCGCGGCGCACCGCGCCATAGACGGGCACGTCGAGATGCGCCATGGCCTCCTCGATCATGGCGCGGTGCGTATCCGACCCCAGCCGGTTCAAAATGACACCCGATAGGCGCACCGCCGGATCGTAAGCGCGAAAGCCGAGCGCCAGCGCCGCCGCAGACTCCCCCATGGCCTTGGCGTTGATGACGAGAAGCACGGGCGCGTCCAAGAGCTTCGCCACGGCAGCGGTGGAGCTGATCCCCTTCGTGCCGCCGTCATAGAGACCCATGACGCCCTCGATCACGGCGATGTCCGCATCCTCTGCCGTCCGGCAGAAGATGTCGCGTGCCTTTTCCTCCGACATGAGCCAAGTGTCTAAATTGTGCGCCGGATGACCGCTTGCCAAAGCGTGATAGCCGGGATCAATGTAATCGGGACCGATCTTGTAGGACTGCACGCGCAGCCCCCGCGCCCGCAGCGCCGCCAAAAGCCCCGTAACGATGGTGGTCTTTCCCGATCCGCTCTGCGTGGCCGCGATCACCACGCGCGGGATATGCCAATCCGCCATGGCTCACCTTCTGTTGTCCAAAAGGTACATGATGGCGTTGATGGCCGAGGCGGCGATGGGACTGCCGCCCTTCGTCCCCTCCACCGTGATGTACGGCACCTTCGTGTTGTCCGCCAATTCTTTTTTTGAATCCGCCGCGCCCACGAAGCCGACGGGGATGCCGATGACCACGGCGGGAAGGATGTTCTCCTCCTCGATCATCCGCAGCACCTCAAAGAGAGCCGTGGGCGCGTTGCCGATGGCGACGATGGAACCGGCCAGTGCCTTGCCGAAGGCGCGCATCGCCGCCATGGAGCGGGTGATCCCCTCCTTCTTGGCGATTTCCGCGATCTCGGGATCCGCCACCCGGCACTCGATCTTGCCGCCGTAGCGGTTGAAGGATGCCTTGTGAATGCCCGTGCGCACCATCTCCACGTCCGTATAGATGTTGCAGCCCTTTTTGAGCGCTTCCTGTGCCGCCGCGATGGCCTGCGGGTGCAGGCGGATGAAGGGCGCGTACTCCACATCGCCCGATGCGTGGATCATCCGGGAATACACCTTCGTCTCCGCCTCGCTCAGATGGAGATCCGCCAAATGGGGGGCGATGATCTCCATGCTCTTGTTCTCGATGTCCATCGGTTCTTTGATAAATTCCATGATTTTTCCCTCATTTCTCGGGCAGCTTCTCTGCCACGAACTGTAACACGTCGTCAAAGGTGTAGACGACCTGATCATAAGCGATGCGGGGCCGGTCGATCATCACCACGGGCAGCCCCAAGGCCGCGGCAGCATCCAGCTTCGTATCCGTCCCGCCGATCTCACCGCTGTTTTTCGTCACGACGACGTCGGCTTGATACTGCCGGTAGAGCGCCACGTTGAGCTCCGTGGAAAATGGCCCCTGCAGAGCGACGATCTGCTTCGGCGTCAGACCAAGCGCCTCCATCTCCGCGATCACGTCGGCGGTGGGCAGGATGCGGACGATGATCTCATGATCTTTAAGCGCAGGAGATTCGGTAAACGCGCGGACGTTTCGGCTACCGGTGGTGAGGAAAACGCGATGCCCGAGCGCCCCCGCTTTTTCCGCCGCCTCATCGTAGCTTTCCGCCGTGTAAACCCTGTCGTAAGCCACCGACACGCTTTGCCGCTCATAGCGAAGATACGGGAGCGAAAGGCGGCGGCAGGCCTTCATGGCGTTCTGGGATACGTTGGCCGCATAGGGGTGACTGGCGTCGACGAAGAGCTTCACGCCCTTTTCCTGCAGATACGCCGTCAGCCCCTCTTCATCCAGCGGTTTGTCGTTGATGAGAAGACCCGGGTACGCTTCCAAAAGTTTTTCCCCGTAGCTGCTGACCACGGAGGCGATCACCGCATAGCCAGCCTTGAGAAGGCGTCCGGCCAACGCCCGGCCATCCTGCGTCCCGGCGGCAATGAAAATCATAATTTATACCCGCGCGGCGTGACCATCCAGCCGTCCTTAATGTAGGTTTTGCTGTTGCCGATGATGACCAGCGAAAACATATCGATGTCCTCTTGGGTGAAGTCCCGCAGGTTGGAGAGAATCTTTTGCTGTTCGGGACGAGACGCGTTCTTCACGATCCCCACCGGCGTTTCTGGGGCCTTGTATTGCAGCAGGATATTGTGAATCTCGTCGATGTTCTTGACCCGAGATTTACTCTTGGGATTGTAGAGGGCGATGACGAAATCCCCCTGCGCCGCGTAGGCCGCCCGCTTCTTGATAAGCTCCCACGGCGTCAAGCGGTCGCTGAGGCTGATGACGGCGAAATCGTGCATGAGGGGTGCGCCCAAGATGGCGGCGGCCGCGTTCACCGCAGAAAGCCCCGCGACGATCTCCACCTCGGGGCGCTGATCCTCGTCATATTGCTCCAAAAGCTCCAAGATCAGGCCGGCCATGCCGTACACGCCGGAATCTCCGCTGGACACGATGATGGTATTCTTCCCCGCAGCGGCAGACGCCACCGCCAAGCGGCAGCGATCCACTTCCTGCATCATGCCGGTGCCGATGATCTCCCGATCCCCCACCAGCGGCTCAATGAGCTTGATATAGGGCGTGTAGCCCGCGATGACCTCGGCCTCCTGAATCGCCTTGAGCGCCCGTGGCGTCATGTCCTCCTGGCCGCCCGGCCCCAGCCCCACTGCGGTTATTTTTCCCATACTAATGCCACCGTCACTTTCGTAAATTTTGTTTTGGCGAGGGCCACGCGCCCCTCACGCACCGCGCACAAGGCCGCCGCCTCGGAGACGTTGCCCACACCGATGGTCTTTTTGACGAAGGCGGACTCGGATAAGCGGTAGACGTCGATCTTCTCCTGCAGTGCCGCGTTCTCATAAAAGCGGATCTCGACGCCCAAGGCCTTCGCCAGCGCTAAGAGTCCCGCCTCCTCTCTCTTCACCACGGTGCTGGCGATGAGAGACACCGCCTCGATGTCCTGTCCGATCGACGCGCAGGCCTTTTTCAGCGCCTCGCGAATCAGCGCTTCGGAGACGCCTTGGCGGCAGCCGATTCCCGCCGTCAAGCGACGCGGCACGAGAGACAATCGCCCTGCCGCTTCGGGAAGGGGACGATCCGTCAAAACGACCTGCAGCCCCGGCCGCGCCTCGATCTCCGCCAAGGGAAGAAGGGACGCCTCGATGCCATGGTTTTTCAGCGCCGTTTGATAAAAAGCGGCTCGCCGCAGCCCTTCGGCGATGTACCAAGAAACGGCCTTTCCCGCGAGGAGTGCGCCGTTGATCGTCTGTATCTCCGCCTTTGGCGTCGGCCGTAAGCCCAGCGCCGACGCCAACTGATCCGGCGCCGTGAGATGGTTCACGTCCGTCGCCGTGGTGATGACCGGCACGGCCCCCAAGGCCGCCGCCACCGCCTCGGTCAGGCGGTTCGCGCCGCCCACATGGCCAGAGAGGAGGCTGATCGCGTAGTGCGCCTGCTCGTCCACCGCCACGACAGCCGGGTCGGTGAGCTTGCTTTTCAGGCAGGGCGCGACGAGGCGCACGACGATCCCCACCGCCATGCAAAAGATGAGGGCGTCATACTTCGTGAAGAGCGCCGCCACCGTGTCGCCAAGGCGCGTGTAGCGATGAACGCCAACGGGCG
>JBQNAL010000029.1:0-12270 GCA_052170475.1 Schwartzia sp. (in: firmicutes) | reverse complement strand
CGCCACCTTGGGAAATGGCGGGCGGCGCTCCTGTTTGCGGCGCGGCGCGTAAGGGAAGAGGATAGAGGAGGATGTACATGGCAAGGAGGGAACGGGACGCTGCGGTAGAGGCGCTTCAAAAGCGCTTTATCACTACGGCGCACATCCTGTTTGGCAGAAATATTGATGAGCTGACGGATCAGGAAATTTACCGCACCATCACGGCGACCGTGAAGGAATTGATCTCGGAGGACTGGATACGGACGAATCGGCTGTACCAGGAAAAGCGCGTCAAGCAGGTGTATTATTTTTCCATGGAGTTCCTCTTGGGGCGCCTCCTCAATACGAATCTCATCAATTTAGGGGTCAAGGACACGTTGGTGGAGGCCTTAAAGGGGCTGAACCTCTCCTTGGCGCAGTTCTACGACGAGGAGCCGGACGCCGGCCTTGGGAACGGCGGCTTAGGCCGACTTGCCGCGTGCTTTATCGATTCCATGGCGTCCTTGGCACTCCCTGCCCACGGGTGCAGCATCCGCTATAAGTACGGTCTCTTCGAGCAGAAGATCATCGACGGCAACCAGGTGGAGCTGCCGGATCGCTGGCTGCGGGACGGCTTCGCGTGGGAGTACCGAAAGCCCGACAAGGCGGTGAACGTGCGCTTTGGCGGCAATGCCTACATGCGGGAAAAGGACGACGGCTCCTTGGAATTGGTGCATGAAGGCTACACCACCATCTTGGCCGTGCCGTACGATGTCCCCGTCGTGGGGGCGGACAACCATGTCGTCAATACCCTGCGCCTTTGGAACGCGGAAGTGGATCGGGACTTCACCGCCTACGGGATTCCCACGCAGGGGCGGCGGCAGGATTGGCAGCAGTATAAGCGCACGGTGGAGAGCATCACGGAGTTTCTCTACCCGGACGATAGTTCCTACGAGGGGCGTCGGCTCCGGCTCATTCAGGAATATTTCTTCGTCTCCGCCGGGGTGCAGAGCATCCTGCGCCGCCTGAAAAAATCGCGGATGGATCTGCGCTCACTGTCGGACGTGGTGGCCATCCACATCAACGACACCCATCCCGCGCTCGCTGTGGCGGAACTCATGCGGCTCCTCATCGACGAGGAACATCTTCCCTGGGCGGAGGCGTGGCGGCTTACGGTGGGGACGATGGCGTACACGAACCACACGATCATGCCCGAAGCGCTGGAGAAGTGGCCGGTGGACATGGTGCGGGGCTTACTCCCCCGCATCTATCTCCTCATCGACGAGATCAACCGCCGCTTCTTGATGGACGTCCGCCAGCAATACCCGGGCGACGAGGCGCGGGTGCGCGCGCTCTCCATCATTGAGGACGGACAGGTTCACATGGCGCGCCTCGCCGTGGTGGGGAGCCACAGCGTGAACGGGGTGGCCGCCATCCACACGGACATCCTGAAAAAGACGACGCTGCGGGATTTTTACCAGTTCACCCCGGGGAAGTTCAACAACAAGACAAACGGCATCACCCATCGCCGCTGGCTCATCGCCACGAACCCGGAACTTTCCTCCATGCTGGACGACATCATCACCCCGGCGTGGCGAAAAGCGCCGCTTCGCTTGGGAGAGCTTTCCGCCCACGCGGGCAATACCGCCCTTTTGGACGGACTGGCGAAGATGAAGCTGACGCGCAAAAAGATTTTGTCGCGCTACGTGCGGGAAAAGACGGGGGAGCGGCTCGATCCCTCGATGCTCTTTGACATTCAGGTGAAGCGGATTCACTCCTACAAGCGCCAGCTCATGAATATCCTTCACGTCATGTACCTCGTGGACTGCCTGAAAAAGGGCAAGGAGAGCGACTTCTTCCCCACGACCTTCTTCTTTGGGGGAAAGGCCGCCCCCGGCTACTACATCGCGAAGGAGACCATTCGGCTCATCTGTGCCGTCGCGCGGCACATCAATGACGATCCTTTCATCGGGTCGCGGCTGAAGGTGGTGTTCTTGGAGAATTTCGGCGTCTCCCTCGGCCAGATCGTCTACCCGGCGGCGGACATCTCAGAGCAAATATCGACGGCAAGCAAAGAGGCCTCGGGGACGGGGAACATGAAGTTCATGATGAACGGCGCCATCACCTTGGGCACGTTGGACGGCGCCAACGTGGAGATCAGAGACGCCGTGGGGGATGCGAACTGCGTCATCTTTGGACTTACGGCGGACGAGGTACTCGCGTATTACGCCACCGGGAATTATTCGGCGTGGGACGAGTACCACGGAAATGCAGCCGTGCGGCAGGCGCTCGATCTCTTGGTGGACGGAACGTATGGGGATTTTCGCTCCCTCTACGATTACCTCCTGCAAAATAACGACGAGTTCTTCATCCTGAAGGATTTTGACAGCTACCACAAAGCGCATCGGGAAATTCGGCGGCGCTATGCGGAGGAGCGAAGTTGGCGGCGGTCGATGCTGATGAACATTGCCTGCTCCGGGCGCTTTTCCTCGGATCGGACGATTCGTGAATACGCCCGAGATATATGGCGTGTGGAGTCCGTGAAGCGTTTTTGAACGAAAGGAGTGAAACCCCATGAGGACGTCGGCGCTGGCGGATTACGACGTTTATCTGTTCCATCAGGGAACGAATTACCACGCCCAAGAAATGCTCGGGGCGCACTATATGGAGCAGGGGGGGCGTCGGGGCGTGCGCTTCGCCGTCTGGGCGCCTCACGCGAAAACGGTGAGCGTGGTGGGTGACTTCAACGGCTGGGAAACGAAGGAACATCCCATGGAACGCCACACGGACGGGGAGATATGGCATGTCTTCATTCCCGATCTGCCGCCCGGTACGATGTATAAGTACGCCATCGAGCCGCCTTGGGGCGGACCCTTTATCCTAAAGGCCGACCCTTACGGCTTCTTTGCCCAAAAAAAGCCGGAGACGGCTTCCCTCACCTATGATTTCCCGCCCTATGAGTGGCAGGATGACGCGTGGCAGGAGAGCAAGGGCGATTCCTATGAAAAGCCCTTGCTGATCTATGAAGTCCACCTTGGTTCTTGGCGGCGCACGATGGAGGGTGGGTATCTCTCTTACCGGGCGTTGGCGGATCAGTTGGTGGACTACGCCGCCTATATGCACTACACCCACTTGGAGTTCATGCCCCTCTGTGAACATCCCTACGACGGCTCATGGGGGTATCAGGCGACGGGCTACTTCGCTGTCACCAGCCGCTACGGGCGGCCGGAGGACTTCAAATACTTGGTGGACAAAGCGCATCAGGCGGGGATCGGCGTCATCATGGATTGGGTGCCGGGGCATTTCTGCAACAACGACGAAGGTCTGCGCCGCTTCGACGGGCTGAATCTCTATGAATCGGACAATCCGCAGCTATCCGAGAACCGCGGCTGGGGCACGACGAATTTCGATTATGGGCGCACGGAAGTCCAGAGTTTCCTCGTCTCGAACGCCCTCTTTTGGATGGAAGAATACCATGTGGACGGCCTTCGGATCGACGCCGTGGCGAACATGCTCTACCTGAACTATGGGCGCGAGGACGGGGAGTGGCAGCCGAACCGCTATGGGGGAGCGGGGAACTTGGAAGCGATGGAGTTCCTGCGCCGTCTCAACACGGCGATCTTCAAGTACCAGCCCCACGCCCTCATGATCGCCGAGGAATCCACCTCCTGGCCGCTCATCTCGAAGCCCGTCCACATGGGGGGCATGGGCTTTAACTACAAGTGGAACATGGGCTGGATGAACGACGTCCTCCACTACATGAGCCTCGATCCCATCTATCGGAAATGGAATCAGGATAAACTGACCTTTTCCCTGATGTATGCGTTTTCGGAGAATTTTATCCTACCCCTGTCCCACGACGAGGTGGTGCATGGGAAATGCTCCATCCTGAGCAAAATGCCGGGGGATTATTGGCAGAAATTCGCGGGACTGCGCGCGTTCTTCGCCTATTGGATGGCGCATCCCGGCAAGAAGCTCCTCTTCATGGGCGGCGAGTTTGGTCAGTTCATCGAGTGGAATTTCGACGACAGCCTCGATTGGCACCTCGTGGAACAATACGATAAGCATCGGGAAATGCAAGATTTTTCGCGGGCCTTGAACCGCTTTTATCATGAACATCCCGCCTTTTGGGAACTGGACTTCGACTGGCAGGGATTTTCGTGGATCGACTGTCGGGATGCAGAAAATAGCGTGGTTTCGTTCCTGCGCAAGGCAAAGGATGGGGCGTTCGTCATCGCGATCAGTAACTTCACGCCGGAGGTGCGCCACCACTACCGTGTGGGGATGCCGAAAGCCGGGATCTACCGCGAGGTCTTCAATAGCGACGACGGTTCTTTCGGCGGCTCTGGGGTCAAAAACGAGGGGGCGCTCAAGACGAAAGCGATCCCTTGGCACGAGAAGGCGCACTCTCTGGCCTTGACGCTGCCGCCGTTGGCGACCATCTATCTGCGATGGGAGAGGGATCTTTTGGAGAGTCTAAAACGAGACGACGCTTAGGCGCGAAGGAGGTTTGCCGTTATGTTAAAGGTTTTGTTTGCGGCGTCGGAAGCGGTTCCTTTCATCAAGACCGGCGGCTTGGCCGACGTGGCCGGAGCGCTCCCTAAAGCGCTGCGGGAACAAGGGGTGGACATTCGGGTCGTCCTGCCGAAATACGCCCAGATCCCGGAATCGTACCGAAAGCGCATGGAGCCCGTCTGCCGGACGGAGATCGCGGTGGCTTGGCGAAAGAAGTTCCTCGGCATCGAAAAGTTAGAAGAGGGCGGCGTCACGTGGTACTTCGTCGACAATGAAGAATACTTCGGTAGGGATGGCTGCTATGGGTACGACGACGACGCAGAGCGATTCGCCTTCTTTAGCCGCGCCGTCTTGACGCTTTTTGCCGCCGTTGATTTTTGGCCGGACATCGTACATACGAACGATTGGCATACGGGGCTGGTCAATGTTTTTCTAAAGCTCGGCGCACAGGAGGAGCCTCGCTATCAGAAGATCCGCAGCGTCTTTACCATCCATAACCTAAAGTACCAAGGCGTTTTCCCCAAGGCGGTCATGACTGACGTCTTGGGACTCGACTGGAAATATTTCAATAACGGGGATTTAGAATTCTACGACGCCGTGAACTTCATGAAGGGCGCGATCATTTACGCGGATCACATCACCACGGTGAGCCGTACCTACGCCGAGGAAATTCAGTATGAATACTTTGGCGAGGGGCTAAGCGGACTTTTGCGCAGCCGAAAAAAAGAGCTGACGGGTATCGTCAACGGAATCGACACGGCGCTCTACGATCCCGCGACGGATCCCAATCTTGTGCAGCGCTACGATCGCACTTCCCCCATGGGCAAGATCGACAACAAGGTGGCGCTCCAGCGGGAGCTGCACCTTCCCGAGCGCCGCCGGACGCCGCTCATCGCCATGATCACGCGCTTGGTGGAGGCGAAGGGACTGGATTTGGTCGTGCGCGTCATCGACGAGCTGCTCCTCCACGAGGATTTCCAGTTCGTCCTCTTGGGGGTGGGGGATCGTGCCTACGAGGAGTGGTTCCGCGAATTGGCGTGGCGTCATCCGCAGAAGGTCTCCATCCACATCTGGTTCGACAACGCCTTGGCGCAGCGCATTTACGCGGGCAGCGAGATGTTCCTCATGCCGTCGATGTACGAGCCGTGCGGGATCGGGCAGCTCATCGCGCTTCGCTATGGCTCCATTCCCATCGTCCGCGCCACCGGGGGGCTCAAGGATACGGTGCAGCCCTACCACAAGGCGACGGGAACGGGCAACGGATTCCTCTTCCCGAACTTCAATGCACATGAGCTGATGTATACCATCAAGCGGGCGCTCGGAATCTACAAGCACATCGAGTCGTGGCAGGGGCTCGTGGAGAACGCCATGGCGGCTGATTACAGTTGGGCGGCGTCGGCGAAGGAATACGCGGCACTCTACGAAAGGGTAGCGCGGTGAGGCGGGGAGGACGATAGGGTGGGGCAGGAACTTTATGTAGAGCATCATTCCCAGGATGCAGCGTATCGTTTTCCGCCCGGGGCGCGCCCGGCGGGTACGCCCCTTTGGCTTGGGATCCGGGTCGCTTCCAAAAAGGCGGCTGCGGGCGTGGTGCGCGTCTGGCGCGACGGCGAAGGGGAGCGGATCTACGAGCTTTCGCCTGTTTCGGCGGGCGAGGGAGCGGTCTTTTTAGGGGCGACGATCCTGCTTCCCCCGGAGAGCGGTCTTGTTTGGTATTATTTCATTCTGACGATCGAGGGGGAGACCCTCTACTACGGAAATAATGGGGCGTTATTAGGGGGCGAGGGGGCGCTGGCGAAGGAGCCGCCCCCTTCCTTTCAGATCACCGTGTACGATCGGGGGGCGGACACGCCTGCGTGGTTTCGCCGCGCCGTCCTGTATCAGATCTTTCCCGACCGCTTCTTTCGGGGCGGGCGCACTTGGCCGGAGAAGCTCGGCGCGGTCTTTCACAGTTCGTGGCAGGACGCGCCCCAGTATTATAAGGACGAAACGACGGGCGAGATCTTGGCCTACGATTTTTTCGGCGGGGACATCGCCGGGATAAGAGCCAAGCTCTCTTATTTAGCGGACTTAGGCATTTCTGCGCTCTATCTCAATCCCATCTTTGAGGCGGAGAGCAATCACCGCTATGACACGGGCGATTACAAAAAAATCGATCCCATGCTCGGGACGGAGGAGGAGTTTCGCGACCTCTGCGACGCGGCGCGGGTCATGGGGATCCGCATCCTCCTCGACGGGGTGTTCAGCCACACGGGGAGCAACAGCCGCTACTTCAATCGGTTGGGGCGTTACAGCGGCGTGGGCGCGTATCAGTCGAAGGATTCGCCCTACTACGCTTGGTACGATTTCACGGACTATCCCGACGCCTATCGGAGCTGGTGGGGGGTGACGACCCTCCCGAACGTCAAAGAAACTGAGCCTTCCTATATGGACTTCATGATCCGAGATGCGGACAGCGTGCTGCGGCATTGGCTGTCGGCGGGCGCAAGCGGCTGGCGGCTCGACGTCATCGACGAACTGCCGCCGGCTTTTTCGCAAGCCTTCTATCGGGAGATGAAAGCGTGTGCGCCGGACGCAGTACTCATCGGCGAGGTCTGGGAGGACGCTTCGCATAAGACGGCCTACGGCAGGCAGCGGGCATACTTTTCGGGACACGAGATCGATGGCGCGATGAATTACCCCTTTCGCTCCGCCGTGCTTGATTTTCTGCTGGGGAAGATCGACGGCGGGGAGGCGGAGCGCCGCTTGGCGTCGCTTCGGGAAAATTATCCGCCGCACAATCTCTACGCCTCGATGAACCTATTGGGGAGCCACGATGTGGAGCGGCTTCTCACCGTCTTGGGCGAAGCCCCTTCGCCGGAGGGGATGTCCCAGCGGGCGCGGGCGGCGTATCGCCTGCCAACAGAAGCGGCGGCGATGGGAAAGGCACGCGTTTCACTGGCGATCCTCTGGCAGATGACGTATCCCGGGGTTCCCTCTGTCTACTATGGCGATGAGATCGGCATGGAGGGCTATCGGGATCCCTACAATCGCGCGCCCTATGACTGGGCGGACGGCGATGGTGCGCTGCGGGATCTGACACGGCGTGCCATCCACCTGCGTCGGGATCACCCCGCGCTCTCCACGGGAGAGTATATTCCCCTCCATGGGGAGGGAGCGGTCTACGCTTACGCCCGCGTGATTCGCGGGGGGCAGGATGTCTTTGGCGCGGCGGAAGCCAATGAGGTCTTTGTCGTGGCGATCAATCGCGCCCATGAAGCGGCGGAGGTACCGCTCGCGGTCGGGGACATTTCCGCGGGGGCGTTTTGCGCGGCGCTGACGACGGGAGGAAGAGAGGGGGACGAGCCGCGCCTTACCGGGCGCGAGGGATCCTTGACCCTTCATCTGCCGCCCCTGTCCGGGGGGATATGGCAGGAGGCGCGGGTGGCGGCGGACGCCCCGAGGGCGGCGGGGCTGCTGCTTCACCCCACGTCCCTTCCCACCCCCTACGGGACGGGTACTTTAGGCCCCGTGGCGTACGAATTTGTGGACTTCTTGGCGGCGGCGGGGCAAAAGATTTGGCAGATTCTGCCCTTAGCCCCGGTGAGAGACGATGGCTCTCCCTATGCTTCGCCGTCCGCTTTTGCCGGCGATCCGCGCCTCATCGCCCCCTATTGGCTCGGGGAATGGGGCTGGCTCAAGGAGGAGGAATTGCTTCCCCTCTCGGCGAATCCGCTGCCGGAGGGGGCGGCCGTCCATGAAGAGCTCCTCCAGCTGGCTTGGACGCGATTTTGCGCAGCGCCGCCGAAGGCGTACGAGGTGTTTTGCAAACGGGAGAGCGCTTGGCTCGAGGACTATGCCCTCTACGAGGCGACCCGTCAGCGCGAGAAGGGGCGTCCATGGTACGAGTGGCCGGCGGAGCTTCGCCATCGCGTGCCGGAGGCGATGGCGAAGCAAAGGCACCGGGTGTGCCGCGAAATGGACTACATCAAGTTCCAGCAGTATTGCTTTGCCCGCCAGTGGGCGGCGCTTCGCCGTCATGCCAAGAGCAGGGGGATCACGCTCCTCGGGGATATGCCGCTCTTTTTGGCGCTCGACAGCGCCGACGTCTGGCAGCACCCGACGCTCTTTCAACTGAACGAAGATGGTTCTCCCCGTAAGGTGGCCGGGGTGCCGCCGGATTATTTCGCCGCGGCGGGGCAGCTTTGGGGCAATCCCCAGTACGATTGGGACGCGCACGAAAAGACCGGCTATCGCTGGTGGATCGACCGCTTTCGTCATGCCTTGACCCGCGTGGATCGCCTGCGTCTCGATCATTTCCGAGGCTTGGCCGCTTACTGGGAGATCGACGGTGGAGCGCAGACTGCCGCCGAAGGGCGCTGGGTGAAAGGACCCGGGGATACGTTCTTCGCGGCCTTGCGGAATGCGCTCGGGGATCTTCCGTTCGTGGCGGAGGATCTGGGCGTCCTCTCGGACGAGGTGGAAGCGCTGCGCGAGACGTGGGGCTTTCCCGGCATGAAGGTACTGCAATTTGCACTTTTTGGCAACGGGACGCCCCGGTTGGGGGCGGCCTTTGCGGAAAACACCGTCGCCTATACCGGCACGCACGACAACAATACGGTGGCCGGTTGGTACGAGGAGGAATTGACGAGAGAGGAGCGGCGGCGGCTCTCGTCGTATGCCGGATTTACCCGGGAGGCGTCCGGCGTGGAGATGGCCGTTCGCTTGGTGGAGATGGCGTATGCCTCGAAGGCGCGGTGCGTGATCTTGCCGGTGCAGGATATTTTAGGACTGGGCAGCGCGGCGAGGATGAACCGTCCCGGCACCGTGGGCGGGCAAAATTGGCGCTGGCGGCTTCACCACACGGCCTTGAACCCTGTCTTGGCCAAGCGCCTAAAGCTCCTCTGCGTGCGCTATCATCGCTGAATTTGGCGGGCGGCGAGGATGGGTTGGCTTTTCTGTGGCGTTTGTGCTATTCTATTCTTGGCGTCTTGGGATTCCCCTGACGGCGGAATTTGTAAGACCCCTAAACCTGTGCGGTTCGGAGATTTCTCTGATAAGGAGTGGAAAATATGGCGGATGAACATACGTATGTAGTCAAGAAAACCTGTCCCGTCTGCGGACAGACGAGCCGGATTGTCAAGGTGAAGTCGCGGCTCATCGTGGAAAAGACAGATTGGGATTATTGCACCCATTATCGTGACATGAACCCGTATTTTTACACGATATGGGTCTGCGAGCATTGCGGCTACGCGGCGGACGAGAAGACCTTCTTGGGCTACATGCCGGAACGGCACAAGAAGACCCTCAGCGAGTTTTTAGCGAAGCGCAAAGTGGGCTTTAAGTTTCATGAACAGCGCGGCTTGCCGGAAGCGGTGGCCTCCTATAAGCTGGCCATTTTCTATTCGGAGATGCTGGAGGAATCCTTGGCGCATCGGGCAGGGCTTTACCTCAAATTGGCGTGGGTCTACCGCACGGGGGGCAAAGACGACGAGGAACGCGCCCAAGAAAAGCCGTTTCTCCAAAAGGCGGCGGAGACGTACTTGGATTCTGTCATGCGGGAACGCTACCCCATCGGGTCTTTGACGGATTCCATGGCCATCTATTTGGCGGGCGCTTGCTTCTATCTCATGGGGGACATCGAGCAGGCGACCCAAGCCTTGAGCCGTCTCATCGGCGATCAGTCCCTGCGGGACGTGGAGCCAAAACTCTATGATCGCTCGCGGGATCTCTGGCAGGACATCCGCGAGGAGAAAAAATGAGGGGGCGGTATTTCCTGGCGGTTGCGGCGCTCTCCCTACTTTTCTGCCTTGGCTGCGGCATCTCAACCGCATGGGCGAAAAAGGTGGATCCCCATCCCGAAAAGCCGCGTGTACTCTTCGTCCCCCACGACAATCGCCCCATTTCCGACGAGCAGACGGCGGATACCCTGCGCATGATGGATTGGGACATCGTGGTTCCGCCGGACGATCTTCTGGGTGGGCGGGGCATCTTGGGCGATCCGGAAGCGGTTTGGGCGTGGCTGGAACAGGAAGCGCCCACGGCGCACATCGCCGTGGTCTCCACCGATACCCTTCTCTACGGCAGCTTGGTCGGCTCGCGCAAACACGCCTACCCCACCGAAGAGATCGAAGGGCGGTTGGCGCGCTTTGCGGCCTTTAAGGCGCAGCATCCTAAGCTGCGCCTCTACGCGTTTGGCTCCATCATGCGGACACCGCGTTCAGCGGAGGCTTCCGGCGGGGAAGAGCCGAGCTACTACGCGCACTACGGCAGCGACATCTTTCGCTTTACGGCGCTCACGGACAAGCAGGAAACGGATGGGTTGACGCGACGGGAAAAGAAAGAGTACGCCTTTTTGCAGCGGCTCATCCCCGAAGCGGCGTTAGAGGATTGGCTGGCGCGCCGCAATAAGAATTTTCACGCGAGCGAACGGCTCATTGACCTGACTCGTGCGGGGACGTTTCAATATTTTGCGCTTGGGCGGGACGACAACGCCCCCTATTCCCAGACCCACATGGAGAGCCGGAAACTTGCCGCCATCGGCGCGGATTTAGGGGTGTCGCGCTTTCAGGCCATGGCCGGGATCGACGAGTTCGGCCTGATGATGCTCACCCGCGCTGTCAACGACTGGACGCGGACGGTGCCCTTCGTCTACGTGAAATATAATTGGGGGCGTGGGGGCAGCACCGTGCCGTCCTATTCCGACGAGACGATTGCCGACACCATCAAAGCGCACGTCACGGCGACGGGGGCGCTCTTGGTCGCGTCGCCGAAGAATGCGGATTTCGTCCTCTGCGTCAATACGAATCCCAACGGGAAAACCTACGAAGCCAATGACCGCGCCAACGACGGCAAGCCCCACGAGGGGACGAAGTACTTCGCCGACTTGGTCTCGGAGAGCGTGGCAGAAGGCCCCACCTGCGTCGCGGACATCGCATTTGCCAACGGGGCGGATAACGCCCTCATGGACGCCTTGAAAGCGCGGGATCTTCTCTTTCAGCTTCGGGCGTATGCCGGCTGGAACACGGCGACGAACAGCACCGGCTTTGTTCTCTGCCAAGGGATGCTCTCGGCGAAGATGGAGCCGGAAGCCTACGATCAGCTCCTCTTGCGCCGCTACCTTGACGATTGGGTCTATCAGGCCAACATTCGGGGTGTCGTAGCGCGCCAACTTGGCTGGTTCCGCGCGAGCGGCGCGTATTCGAATCTTGACGAGCGCCGGGAAGCGGCTGCGTTTCGTGCCACGAAGCTCATGCAGCGCTTCTGTGAGGATAATCTTCCGCCCTTCCCGGATCTTCCCTATCTCACCGTCACCTTCCCGTGGAACCGCATGTTCGAGGCACGCTTTAGCTTTCCTCGTCCCTTTAGCTACCAAGAATACAAGGCGCGTCACGCAGCCTCCTGAGGAGGCGCGCCAAGCGCATCGGAAAAAAAGGTCGCCGCTTCTTGTCAAGAGGAAGCGGCGACCTTTTTGTGGCGCTTGGCGATCCATCATCTTGCCGTCCCGCGCCTGATAAACGCGACCGAAAGCCCTACCATGCTGTATCCCGCGACGCCTCGATGGCAGACGACAGTGCCCTGACGAGCTTCGACCAGCTCTTTGCGGCGTACAGCCCCGCGACGGTGAGGAAGGTGCTTTCTTATCTCCTCCTCGTTGCGTACATCAACTGTCTTTTTTGCATCATTTCGACAAAAAACGACTAAACATGGCGCAACATGTGATGCGCGGGGGAGCCGCGGGGATTTTTGATAATAATTTTCAGGGTAGATTGCAAGTTTAATTGTCGCATTGTTGTGTTAAACTTTGTCCCTCATGCA
>JBQNAL010000028.1:0-12830 GCA_052170475.1 Schwartzia sp. (in: firmicutes) | reverse complement strand
TGTTGCATGAGGGGTAAAGTTTAACACAACGATGCGACAATTAAACTTGCAATCTGCCACCGTTTCTCACACGCATCGCTTCCCTTAAGTTTAGATTTTGTACCAAAGGAAACCGCCTCGCTCTTTCCCTGTTTGGTATAATATGAATATATCCTGACCCACGGAAGGACGGCAATCGAAGCGAAGCGCGTGCGCCTCACGCGCCCGCAGAGAAAACAACCCATAACGATAGGAGACAGAAACATGGAGAAAGCATTGGATGTAACGAAGACAGTAACGGAATTGGTGAAGGAATTTCCCGAACTTCGACAGGCGATGGCAGAGATCGGATTTCAGGAAATCCTAAATCCCGTCGCCTTGGAGGTGGTGGGACGGGTGATGACCCTCCCCAAGGGAGCGGCGGTGAAGGGAATCCCGATGGAAACGATCCGCGAAAAGCTCCGGGCGCGGGGCTTTTCATTCAAGGACGAAGCGACGCCACGGAGCGAAACGGAGGCCAAAGGGCGCGAAGAAGCGCTGAAAGGGCTTCTCGCCCGGCTCTCCGCCGGCGATCCGATCGATGCGGTACGGGCGGATTTCGTGCGGGATTTCGCCAGCGTGTCCGCAGAGGAGATCGCCGCCGCCGAAGAGGCGCTCATCAAATCCGGGACGCCGCTTCGGGAGGTGCAGCGCCTGTGCGACGTTCACGCCGCCCTCTTTCATGACCACATCGCCCCGGCGGCGGCAGCGACCGGCGAAGGATGCGCCCCGAGTGCGCCCGCGCCCTCGGCCATGGCGGCGCTTCCCGCCGGCCATCCCCTGCGCGTACTAGAAGCGGAGAATGAAGGGCTGCGCCGCGTCCTCGCCGAAGCGGAAACGGCGCTCTGCGAAAAAGACACGGCCGCCCTGCGCGCCTCGATGCACGCGCTGAACGGCCTTTATCCCCACTACGCCAAGAAGGAAACCCTCCTCATGACCGTCCTCTATCGCTATGACGTGACCGGCCCCTCCGGCGTCATGTGGGGCGTGGACGACGAGATCAAAGCGGAACTGCGGGCGCTGGAAAAGGAACTCGCGCGCGGAGGCGCTGGGCTGAAGGAACGGGTCGCCGCCTTCCTCCAGCGCGTCCGAGAGATGATCGAAAAGGAGGAAAAAATCCTCTTTCCCCTGACGCTTCGCTTCTTCACGGAAACGGACTGGCACATGGTCTACCGCGATATGCCGGACATGGGCTTCGCCTTTTTTGCCGAAGCCCCCGCGTGGCCGGAGGGGGACGCCTACATAGCGGCTGCGGAAGCGGAGGAACGCGCCGTCATGGCGGCCGGGAAAGTGCATCTCCCCACGGGAGAGATGAGCGTTGCCGAGCTCTCCGCCCTCTTAGCCCTGCTCCCCATCGACATCACCTTCATCGACAAGGACGATACGCAGCGCTTTTTCTCCAATCCGGGACAGGTATTCGCCCGCCCCCGATTGGCACTCCGAAGCGACGTCCGCCACTGCCATCCCGCGAGCGTCCTGCCCATGGTGGAGCAGCTTCTCTCCGATTTCAAAGCGGGGCGGCGCGATTCCATGGACGTCTACCGCTACATCAAGGGAAAGCCGGTGGGGGTGCGCTACTTAGCCGTGCGGGATAAGGGCGGGGCGTACCTCGGCACGGTGGAACTCGTGCAGGACTTTTCTGACGCCGTCCAAGCCTTCGGTGAGAAGGCCCCGGCGGAGGACGCCGCGCCGCCCCACGCGACGCCCTAACCGTCGCATCACGGCGACCCAGCCCTTTTTACCGAGGCGAAACACGACGAAAAAGCCTACGGAACGACGTGTCCCGTAGGCTTTTTTGCTGCCTAAGAAGGTTATTCCCGGCGGAGAACTTTTTCCACCGCGCCGACGTACAGGATGTGATAATCCCCGTCGGGGCACCACTGGTGGGCGAGGACGGGATCGACGAAATCCTCCGGCGAAAGCGCTTGGCGGTAAAGCTTGCGGCAGAGGAGAACGAGCCGCGCCTCGGCAAAGTACGGCGTTTCGCGCTCATAGGCCACGGTGAGTCCCGATACCTCGATCTTGTCCGCGTCCCGCCCGGAGACCGAGCCGAAGTAAGAGAGCGTGGGTCGGTGGGCTTCGTCAAAGACGCTGAGGGAGAAGGTTCTGCTGCCATCGATCATTTCCCGGGTGTAGCGCTGGGGTCGAACATAGATGGTGGCGACGGGCAGCCCCCAGAGGATGCCCAGACCGCCCCAAGAGGCGGTCATCGTATTGACGCGCCCTTCGGCAGCGGCCGTGACGGCCATCCAGTCCTGCCCGATGAGGGTAAAGGGATTGTCGGAAATCTCCGACGGGGGAATTTCACGAAACTGCGCCATGGTATCATGTCTCCTTTTGCATGGACAAGCCGGAACGCGCCGCCTTCAAGGAGCGACGGAGATCCGACGGGGTACGCCGGGCGGCGGCTCTCGTCGAACGGGAGGCGACGGGGCGTCCGTCTCTGCCGGTGCCACGGCCGGCAGAGGCGCTGAAGGCGCCGTGGCGGGGGGCGACGGCGCATCAGCCGATGACGACGCCGCCCCGGAAGCCCCGCGCGGCGTATTCCCTGCCCCCTGCACCGCGCCGCTATTTTCGGGGACAGGCTTTTTCTCCGGCGGCGGAATGTCATACTCGTCGGTGTAGAGGAACTCGCGTGCCGTTTCCACGCCATTTTTCTCGTAGACGCGATAGCTGTCCACGATGGGATTAGGCCCCACGACGGCGGTTTCGATGGAAATGTCCTCCGGCACGTCGGCGGCGCAGCCCAAAACCCGAAGGGTCAGGGTATCCTCCCCCGCTTCCGCCAAGAGATAGACGCTGTGGGGCAAACGGTTCTCAAAGCAGAAATCGATCTGCCCGTCCGCCACGGTGGCGTCCCGCCCGGCAGGAACATAGGACGAGGGATAAAAGTGCGGCACGCGCTGCGTGGGCGTGAGGTTCGCTAAGAGGATCGCGTTGTAGAGGGTGGAGCTGACCTGGCAGACGCCGCCGCCAAAATCCTCTTCGACCTTGCCGTCCACGATGACCGGCGCGGTGAGGTACCCCGCCGCCGCCACGCGCTTTCCGACCACGTCGTTAAACGAGAAGGAAGCGCCGCTCTTGATGAGGCGATGATTGAGGGACGCGGCGGCGATCTCGATGTTTTCCCCGCGATTCGAGGCGGAAACGTAGTAGGTGGTGTACACCCCGAGCACCGCATCCACGAAAGCCACGTCCTCCGTCGTGACCTGGGGCGGCGTCGTCTCGGGCGCGAGGACGACCCGCGCAGGGAGCCGCAGCGCATAGAGCGCCGGCTTGATTTCGTCCGCCAAAGCCGCAGCATCGAGCTTCCGCCCTTCGACCGCCTCGTGGCGAAGCACCTTGCCGTCCTTCGCCACGTTGCATACGGCATCTTTAGGCAGCCGCTGCACCTCTTTCTCGATGGAGGCGAGGTAGGCGTCGAGCGCCGCCTGATCGACGCGCACCGCCAAGGGGATGTCCCGCTGGCGGAGTGCGGCGAGAAGCACCTCCGCCCCCCGCTGCCAAGCCGATCCTTCCCGCCCGACGGAAAAGGCGTGTGCCACCGTCGCCGAAACGTCCGCAGAAAGCCCGATGTCCGCCGGCGCTGCTTCCCAACGCTTGTCCTCGTAGGAGAGAACGAGCGCAGGGGAGGTCAGTTTCTCCTCTACATAGCGTGCGATCTCCCGCTCCGCCTCCGCTTTCGTCAGCCCGCTCAGGGGATGCCCGGCAAAGGTCACGCCAAACGCCATGAGATCCTGCCGCAGAAAGCCGATCACGAGGCCGGCGAGGGAGATCCCCGCCAAAAGGGTAATGAATCCGCAAAAAGCCAAAAAAATACCCAAGGGAGGAATCTTTTTCATCCAGATAAACTCCTTTGTCCTCGGCGCCGAAGAAGCCGCCGAAAAGAAATCGGTGGGAAAAGTGCGAATCCGTGGATAAAACGGGCTGCCGCAGGATACGACAGCCCGTCAAGGGAACGACTTACTGGATATTCATGGAAAGCTCGATGAACTTATTCGCGAGCTTCGCCTTCTGGAGAACTTCTTCCGTGATGTCGCCGCCCGCCTGGACGATGAGGACACCGCTGTCCGTCTTGATGTCCCGCGCGGCCTTCTTCCCTAAGAGGAAGCGGCGGTGGCGCTCCTCCGTGGCCTTATCGGCGGCGGATTCGGCGCTCTTCGCTGGCTCAGGTGCGGGCGCCGGTTTCTCCTCCACCTTTGGCGCGGGGGCTGGCTCCGGTGCCTTCACGGGCGCGGGGGCCGGCTTTTCCTCGACTTTCGGCGCGGGCGCAGGCGCGGCGACCGTCACTGGCTCAGTTTTTTTTTCCTCTTCCTCCGTCGGGTCGATGACCGTCACTTGCTTGCCGAAGATGGAAATCTGCTCGGCCGTGATTTCCGATTCCGCCCCGTCGGGCGCGACGATGGCGCACTTTTCCACCTTGCCGCCTTCGCCGATGTAGATCTCCGACACCTTGCCCTGGATGGTGCCGGACTTCGTGATCGCCTTCGTGCCGATGATGCGGATGTTCGCGTCCATCATCGCCTCGTAGTCGCTGGCATCCTCAAGGGTCAGGATGTTCTCGCTGGAGGTGATGGTGACGGCATCATGGCCGATGGCGATGACGGAAGAATACGGGAGCAGCTTGACGCCGCGGTACCAGTCCTCGTCCTCGATGGTGATCGCCGCGACGACGCCGTTCTTCGCGTCGATGAGGAGCGTCTTGCTCATGCCCAACTCGCGCCCCTCGGTGATGCTGATGATCGGCAAATTAAGAATTTCCACGCTTTTTTTAATCATGTAGATGTGCCTCCTATGCGTTTATATTTTTCGGCTGCCGCGCCGCGAAGTCGCGCTCGATCTCGCGGTGGCAGTCCGGGGGAATTTGCGAAAAGGGGGTGTTTGGCATCCGGCGGCGGGACAGAACCAAAAGCACGGTATCGAGATAAGCGATGTTCTTTTGAAACTCCGCCGCCATCATCGGCCTCGCTTTCACCGCCGCGAGGCGCAGAGCACTGTGATAGGCGCTGACCGCTTCCGCGTAGTCGCCGTTTTCCTTGTAGAGGTTCCCCAATTCCATGACGATGAAGGGCGCGTAGGGATCTTGGCGGAATTTGCCCAACGCCTGCTGATAGGCCAGTACCGCACTCGCGCCATTGCCCTCGCCGCGCTTTTTTGAGGCGTACGCAAGATGATCGTCGAGCGTCGTAAGACGCGCCAATTCGACGCCTACGGGCGGCGCTTTGGGTAAAGACGCGCGTAGGGCGGCGGGTGCGGGACACGCCGAGCGTGCGGGCTCTTCCCTCCGCACGCCGTGCTCCAAACGTGCGCACCGACGCTTACCACTGCGCAAGCCCCGAAGGAGCCGACGATGCCTAGGCACATGCGCCTTGCGCGGCTCATCCGGCGACAGCGAAGGCGCTCGCGCCGAAAGGTCTTCTGTCGGAGCCGTCGCCTCCTCCTCGGTAAGCGCGCCGCCTCGCGCCGTGGGAGGCGCGTCGCCCTGCGCCTCGCCCTCGACCGCCTGCACGACGTCCGCAGCGCCGCCATCCGGCGCCGCATCCTCCGCGCGGCGCACCGCGACCCGCGCCTCTTCCTCAGGCGAAGCGACCTCAACCTTTTCCTCCTCCGGCCGTTCTGCGGAGAAAAGCGCCTCCTCGGGGGAAGCCGTATCCGCCCGCGCCTCCTCCACGAGGGCGAGGGGAACCACCTCCGCCAATACCCTCTCGCGCGTCATGCCCGCCCGCGCCTCGGTCTCCGGCGGCGAAAGAGCGGTCGCCGCCGACGCCCCGACCGCCGCCAAGGACGCCGCAAGCAAACCACCGGGCGCTTCCTCCTCGTCCTCCGCCGAGAACATCTCCTCCTCGGCGAGCGCCCCCTCCGCCCCCGCCAAGACCGGGGCGTGACGCCGCAAAAGATACTCATTGAGGAGCGTCATCAGCGCAGCGGAAAGCAGCACCAAGCCGATGATCACCATGAGATGATCCAGCGTCAGGATATTTGATAAATAAATGGAGGCAAAATTCACGCCCACCGCCATCACCGCGCACAAAATGAGCGCCCGGCGATCCACCTGAAGGCCGAAAAAACGAGCCGCCCGATAGATCAGCAGGATGCTGACCGCCATGATGGCGAACGTGATGAGAAAATACAGCAGCGCAATCACCCCTCTCGGAGGAACGGCGAGGTCGCTCCCATTTCCCACCCGTTAGAATTTCGACAAGCACGAAAAAAGTCCTGCCGAGCAGCAGAGATTTTGCCCCCCCACGAGAAAGAAACGACACCGACCAACGAATGCTTTCCTTGAAGTATAACATAAGCGCCCCATTAAAAAAAGACCTTCCCCCTCTTTTCCCTGCCCGAAGCGACTGCCTATCCCCCACGGAGAGCCTCCGCCTCTGCCACTTCCCATGGATTTTTCGCGTGAAATCGTCTATGATGAAGGGTGAACCACCGACAAGGAGGCAGAACCATGCTGGAACATCTCAAAGAAATCGTCCTACAAGAGGCCAAGCGAGCGCAAGCGCTGGGGCTTTGCCGCCACCGCTCGGGAAACTTCAGTCTGAAAGACAAAGAGAGCGGTCTCCTCTGCCTGACGCCCGCCGGCGTAGACAGAGAGACCATGACAGTGGCAGACATCGTGGTCGTTGACGGCGCGGGAAAGGTCGTGGAGGCCGCGCCCGATCGGCGCCCCACGAGCGAAGCCCTCATGCACCTCGCCGCCTACGACGCCCGCCCTGACATCACAGCCATCGTCCACACCCATTCCCGCTTCGCGCAAGTGTGCGCCGTCCTGCGGCAGGAAATTCCGCCGGTCGTGGCGGAAATGGCACACCTTCGCTGCCAAAGAGGCCGCATCCCCGTGGCGCAATACGCCCGCGCCGGATCCCCGCAATTAGCCGCGAGCGTGGTCGAACCGCTAAAAGAAAGCGACGCCATCCTCTTAGCCAGTCACGGCGTCCTCACGGTGGACGCGGCCTCCCTCGCCGAGGCGCTCCTCAAGGCCGCCTACGTCGAAGAAATCGCCGAAGTCTACTGCCACGCCCGCCTCCTCGCGAACGGGGAACCGCCGCATCTCCCGCCGGAAGATGTAGCGGTGCAGCGATAAGATGAGACCGCGCCCCACGCGCCACGCGAAAAAGCCTGCCGATCCAATTCGGCAGGCTTTTTTGCGCCCTCCCCTCACCCCGGCAAAAACCCGCGCTTTCGCTCCGAGAAGCGAAGGATGCGCGCGCTGTTTAAGACGACGGCCAAGGTGGAGGTGTTGTGGATGACGGCCGCCCAGAGGGGCGTGATCAGCCCCAAGGCGCCTAAGAGCATGGCGGCGGAATTGACGGTGAGCGTCGCCATGAAGTTTTGGTGAATGAGGTTCATGGTGCGGCGGCCTAATTGCAGCGCCGTCATCAGCTCCCCGGGATCCTCGGAGCGGATGGTGACGGCGGAGGATTCGGCGGCGATGTCCGTCTGCCGCCCCCCGAGGCTGACGCCCACGTTCGCGAAGGCCAAAGCGGGAGCGTCGTTGATGCCGTCCCCCACCATCATGATACAGCCGCGCTCCTTGAGCTTTCGGACGTAGTCCGCCTTGTCCTCCGGCAGGACTTCGGCGTGGTAGGCGTCGATGTCCATCTCCCGCGCCACCGCCGCCGCCACTTCTGCCGAGTCGCCGGTGAGCATGACGATCTCGTCGATGCCGTAGCGGCGCATTTGGTTCAGGGTCTTTTTCATCTGGGGACGAATGGGATCGTCGATGGCGATCCGCCCGATGAGCTTCTTGTTTCGCGCCACATAGATCCGGCTGGAAGAAAATGCGTCGGCGAAATCGTCAAGGCCGGTGACGGCGGATTCCTCCATGAATTTTCGGCTGCCCACCAAGACGCTGCCGCCCTTATAGTCGCCGAAATTCGGCACCCGCGCTTCCATCCCCCGCGCCACCACGGTCTTAGAGGATTTATGCTGCGGTACTTCCCAGCCCCGCATCTTCACATACTGCTGGATGGCGACGGCTAAGGGATGGACGGCGTGCATTTCCGCCGAAGCCGCCAAGAGGATCGTCTCCTCCTCCGTCACCCCCTGTGCCGTCTCGACGGCGGAGATCTGCGGGATCCCAACGGTAATCGTGCCGGTCTTATCTAAGACCACGGTGTCCGCCTCGGCCAGCGCTTCGATGTAGTGGCCGCCCTTCACCAAAATGCCCCGCTTCGCCGCCGCCGCGATGGAGGCGGAGATGGCGGTGGCGGTGGAGAGCTTAAGGCCGCAGGAGAAGTCAATGAAGAGCAAATTCAGCACCCGCTGCCAATCCCGGGTCGCGCCGTAGACGATGACCGCGCCGAAGAGCGTCACCGGCACCAAGAGATCCGCCATGCGGTCGGCGAAATTCTGCACCGGGGCGCGCTGCGCCTGCGCCTCTTCGACCAAATGGACGATGTGGGCGAGGGACGTATCCTGCCCCACCTTTTCCACGCGAATGACGAGTTCCCCCGCCTCCACGATGCTCCCCGCGTAGACGGGGGACTTTTCATGCTTCATGGCGGGATTCGATTCCCCGGTGATGGACGACTGGTTCACCGCCGCCGTCCCCGAGAGGACGCGCCCGTCGATGCAGATCTTCTCCCCGGTGTGCGCGGCGATCTTATCCCCTGCTTGGATGGATTCCACCGGCACCTTGCGCTCGACGCCGCCCTCCATCAGCCAGACGTAGCGCTGATTGAGGTTTAAGAGTCCGGAAATCTGCTTTCGGGCGCGCTCCGCCGCGTAGGAGGTGAGCATTTCCGCCCCGTTGGAGAGCGTCAAAAGCGTGAGGCTCGACTCCGGGCGGCCGGAAAGCACCGAGGCCGCCACCGCCGTCGCGGTCAGGGTATCCGCGTTCGGCCGCCGGGTGCGGAGAAGGCTGCCGTAGCCGTTTTTGAAGATGTTCCGCGCCATCGCCAAGACCAAAAGGCTGCGCACCCATTTCAGTCCGACGTAGGCCTCGGGCGCGTTCTTTTCCAAGAGCTTCATCGCGGCGAAGCTGACGAGGGAGATAAGGGCGTCCCGCCGGTACGCCGCCATGCTCGGCTGCGGCTCTTCCTTCGCCGCCTCCGCCTGATAGCGCCGTAAAAGCTGCGCCGCCGCGGGGGAAAGCGCCTTCCCCCGATACCAGAGGCGGATCGCCTTCTCCTCCGCCACCGCCGAGACGACGCCCGGAATCGCCCGGAGCCGCACCCCGGCCATCACCCGCACGTCGGGGGAAAGCGGCGTCGAAAGCGCTACCGTCACACACGCGCACTTCATGCGATCCGCCATCCTCTCAAGAGGGAAAACGCCCACCAAAGAAGCTGCGGCCCCGAAGGAAACTGCTTTAAGAGCAAACTCTTCTCTACGCCCCGCAGCAAAAACACCACGGAAAAGAGCGACGGGAGATCGATCCAGCCATGCGTCGCCTCCTTCACCCGCTGATTGAGCGCCCCCACGGCGCTTTTCAGCCGCTGCCCGATGATGGCAAGGCCGTCCTCCGCCCGGGCAGGGCGCGGCGACGGCGAGGAAAGCGCCATGAAGAAACGCGCCGCTTCCTCCATGAGACGGTCAAGCGCCGCCTCCGTCCCGTGGTAGAAAAGGAGCACGCTCCCCGTGCGCGGATTGACTTCCACGCGATCGATGCCGTCCGCCGCCAAAAGGCGCTCCTTCAGCCGCGCCGCCAGCGCCTCATCGCCTTGGAGCGCCGCCGCGTAGTAGCGCCGCCGCCCGGGCAGCGCGTGCGCAAAGCGAAAGGCGACGGGCGCACTTCCCAAAAGCTTCCTGCCAACGGAACTCTCCCGCAGCAAATCGAGCGGCGAACGCCCCGATAGCTCGTGCGACGCCCTATCACCGTGCGCCCCGCGCCCCGTCTTAGACGGCAAAGAAAAGCCGCCCTGCCCCGACGCAAAGCGCCGCAGCCCTTTGCCTATCGCCCAGCCCATCATGATGCCTGACATGTATGACATAGTTACCCCTTCCTTTTCGCATGGGTGCGAAGATATTCCTCCGCCCGCTTGAGCGCCGGATCGCGCCGCAGCGTCTCCGGAGCATAGACGACGAGGATCGAGCCGGTGACATGATTCACCTCGACCCCTGTCACCCCGGAAAGCGCCGAAAGCCGCGTCTTCGTCTCCTCTGCGAGCGTAGGGGCTCCGACGAGGGCGCGGCTGTAAAGGCGCACGCGCCCCGGCAGATACGACGCCACCTCCACCGTCCGCAAAAAAAGCTCCAATTTCGACTGCGGCAGCATGATCCTCTCCACCTTTTTCCAAAATTCTCCGCCCCCGGGCACCGTCCCTTGAAGCTTCTTTCGATACTGCCAAGCGTGCAGCGCGGAAAACCCCGTCCAGAGCGCCCCGAAAAGGACATGCCCCCGCTGCGACGGTAGCGCCAGCGAAAGCAGCGTCCCCGCCCCCGAAAGGAGCAGCGGCCAGCCGTACGAACTTTGCTTCATCACGATCTCCTCCCCGCCAAAGCCCTCCGACAAAAAAGGAGACTGTCCGAAAAGGCAGCCTCCCTTCGCCGAAACTCAGGCCTCCTGCGCCTTCTGCGCCGCAATGAGATCCTCTAACTCTTCCTTCTGCCGCTCAAGCTCCGCCAAAGGCACCTGTCCGCCCGCTTGGCCTTCCTGCAGCGCCATCATCTCCCGCTCACGCTCCTGCATGAAGCGATAGCCAAAGACCCCGGCCACCGCGCCGATGGCCAGCCCGATCCAAAAATCACTGCGTGAAAACATGCTCGTCCCTCCATTTTTTCATAAACATAGATGAAACCTTCCCGACTCCCATCATACTGATTCCCGCCCAAAAAGTCAATGCAATCACCGATGATAGGAAAAGAAATCCCACCCTTTGCCCCGTTGACCTTTTCCCCTGAGTATGAAAAAATAGAAATGTCCGCCGGATAAAGGACAAAACCCAACCAAGGGAGGCACAGCCATGGCCGAAGAAGAACGCCAAGACCCCACGGAAGAGAGAGAACGCGACGACGCCCTAGTGGCGGATGCCGATGAGACTGCCATCGACCCCCCGCGCGAGGACGCGCCCCCCATGGGCGACGAGGAGGGCGAAAGCGCCGGCGCGGCGAGCGGCACTTGGGACGAGGCCGACCACGCGGCCAAAGAACGCGATGATGCCGAAGCATCGGAAGGAGAAGAGATCATCGCCACCGGGGACGCGCCACAGGCAGGCGAAGAAGCCGACCTTGACCCCATCGCCCCGACACCGGACATCATCGAAACCGGCAGTGACACGACGCCCCCACCGGGCAGTGCCGACGCGCCCGCCCGCTCGCGCGCGGTGCGAAAGCCCCCGACGCCCCGCCCCCCGCGTCCCGCGTCTCTCACCCCCCTGTGTGCGGCAGCGGCGGCGCTCCTCCTCTTGTGGGGACTCCACAGCGTCTGGACGAGCTGGCGCTTAAACGCCTTTTGTGACGACGTACAGCAGGCGGTGAGCGCCCCGGGCGGCATCGGAAAACTTTCCTCCATCCGCGACTGGCGAGTGCGGGACATCGGGGAGGGGACGCTTCAGGTGTCGCGCGGCGATGGTACCTACACGGTCTACGTCTGGCGGCTCTCCGGCGGCGGCTACCTCGTGGACACCATCGCCCGCCGGGATTGACCGACCGCCTGCCATGAACAGGAACCCCTTCCTCCGCCCGCTCCTCCTCGCCATAGCGTCGCTCCTTTTCCTCACCGGCTGCCGCGGCATCGCCGCCCTCGGCCCGTCCGCGCCGCCCTCGCCCGACGTCCCCGCCGACCCGGTGGAAGCGCTCTTGACGCGCCTCTCTCCGGCGGAAAAAGTGGGGCAGATGATGATGGTCGGCCTCATGACAAATACCTACGACGAAAACTGCGCCTACCTGCAAAACGAATTTTCCATCGGCAACTTTATCCTCTTCGACCGAAACGGCGATACCGCCGAAGACGTCCGCGCCCTCACCGCCGCCCTCAGAAAGGGAAGCCCCACCGCCGTCCCCCTCCTCATCGCCTTAGACGAAGAAGGGGGCGCGGTATCACGCTTCACGGACTTTCTCCCGCCGCCCCCCGCTGCCAAAGCCCTAGGAGAAGCGGAAGATCCGGCGGCGGCGCAGCGCTGGGCAGCGGACACCGCCCGATCGCTTCGCGCCTTGGGCATCAACTGGAACTTAGCGCCCGTCGCCGACCTCGGTCTTTCCGACGGGCGCTCCTACGGCGACGACCCCGCCATGGTCACCGCCTTCCTCCAATGCGCGGCGGCGGGCTACCGAGAAGAAAACTTCCCCTTCTGCCTCAAGCACTTCCCCGGCATCGGAAAGGGCGAAGCGGACACCCACGACGGCGATGTCGCCATCACAGCGTCCATAGAAGAACTCCGCCGAGCGGACATGGCTCCCTTCGCCGACCTCATCGCCCATACCCCGCCCACCGACTTCGCCGTCATGGTGGGACACGTCCGCTGCGACGCCATCGAGGGCGTCCCCGCCAGCCTCTCCCCCGCCGTCATCACCGACCTCCTCCGGGGCGAGCTTCACTATGACGGCGTCGTCGTCACCGACGACCTCACCATGGGCGCGATAGCGGCGCACTGCACGCCGGAAGAAGCGGCGCTCCGTGCCGTCCATGCCGGCTGTGACCTCCTCTTAATCGGCCACGGCTATGAAGCCGAAACCGCCGCCTATAACGCCATCCTCCGCGCCCTAAACACCGGCGACCTCCCCATGGAACGCATCGACACCTCCGTCCGCCGCATCCTCCGCATGAAATTGGCCCATGTGGAGGCGGAAAAAGGATAGTGCCATAAAAATAGGCTCTTTGTCAAATGTTGTGGTCAAGGGCGGGAGAAAAATTTTTCTCCCACCTT
>JBQNAL010000027.1:0-16721 GCA_052170475.1 Schwartzia sp. (in: firmicutes) | reverse complement strand
AGACTGCGAACGACATGTATGAAGCTGTTGCATGAGGGGTAAAGTTTAACACAACAATGCGACAATTAAACTTGCAATCTACCCCCTGAAAATTTTCCCGCTATTTTTGCTTGCGCTTCCTTTTTTTTTGGTGTATACTACGTTTCATCGGGTGAAGGTCAGCTCGATTCTACGGGGGCGTAGCTCAGCTGGGAGAGCGCCTGCATGGCATGCAGGAGGTCAGGGGTTCGATCCCCCTCGTCTCCACCACGAAAATGAAATCCCGCGAACCTTATGACGTAAGGGTTGCGGGATTTTTTGTTGCACGTATGGTTTGTGTCTTTGCCAGCGCCGCTCACGTTATTTTTCTCCCGCGAAGAGAGAGCCGGGGAAGGAGAGGGTGGCGAAGTAGTCGGCGAGGGTTTCGGCGCGGCGGATGCACGCGATGGAGCCGTCCTCTTTGAGGAGGAGTTCGGCGCTTCGGAGTTTGCCGTTATAGTTGAAGCCCATGGCGTGGCCGTGCGCGCCAGTGTCAAAGATGACGAGGCGGTCGCCGATGTGAATTTCCGGCAGCCAGCGGTCGATGGCGAATTTGTCGTTGTTTTCACAGAGCGATCCGGTGATGTCGTAGACGTGATCGCAGATGGCGTCTTCACGACCCACGACGGTGATGTGGTGATACGCGCCGTACATGGCAGGGCGCATGAGGTCGGCCATGCAGGCATCGAGGCCGATGTAATTTTTATAGGTCTTTTTTTCGTGGAGGACGGTGGCGACAAGCCAGCCGTAGGGACCTGTGATGGCGCGACCCGCTTCCATGGCGATGGCGAGGCCGCCGAGCCCCGCCGGCTCGATGATCTCCTGATAGACTTTATGGATGCCTTCGCCGATGTGTTCCAAGTCGACGGGGTGATCTTCGGGATGATACGGGATGCCGATGCCGCCGCCAAGGTTGACAAATTCTAATTTGATGCCTACTTTTTGGTAAATTTCCACGGCAGTGGCAAACATCAGCCGCGCCGTATTGATGAAGGATTCGGCGTGCAGCTCGTTGGAGATGACCATGCAGTGCAGGCCGAAGCGCTTGACGCCTCTCTCCTGGGCGATCTTGTAAGCTTGCAGCAGTTGGTCGTGGGTGAGGCCGTATTTCGCTTGCTCGGGCTTGCCGATGATGTCGTTGCCCGCCACGCAGGCGCCGGGGTTGTAGCGGAAGGAGAGGCAGGCGGGGAATCCCGCGCATTTTTCCAGATAGTCGATGTGGGAGATGTCGTCCAAGTTGATGATCGCGCCCAAGGCTTTGGCCTTTTGAAATTCGTCGGCGGGGGTATCGTTGGACGTCAGCATGATCTCTTCCCCTTGGATCCCGGCCATTTCCGCCAAGCGAAGCTCGGCCAAGGAGGAGCAGTCGGCGCCGGCGCCTTCTTCCCGCATGATCTGTAAGAGGTAAGGGTTCGGCGCGGCCTTGACGGCGAAATGCTCACGAAAGGACGGCGCCCAGCGAAAGGCGGCGAAGAGCCGTCGGAGGTTTCCGCGAATGGCGGCTTCATCGTAGAGGTGAAAAGGGGTGGGATATTCGCGGATGACTTCCTCTAACCGCTCGGGAGAGAGAGGAAAGGTCTTTTTCGGCATGTTAGTTCCTCCTTTTTCGTGGGGCGAGCGCCTTCGCTGTTTTTGGCGGGGATCCGTCCCTTCCGGCGCTCTGCCTTGCTTTTGGCAGAGCGCAAATTTATTATAGCGTACCGCAGGAGAAAAGCAAAGGCGCAGCGGAGATTTTTCGCGCAGGTAGACTTTTGGCGAAGCGTTCTGCCTTCGCGTAGGGGAATTTAGCTTTCTGTAAAAATATGGTAGAATACGATGGGTACTTGGCCAGCGTGGCAAGAGGATCCGGGATTTCGTACATGACAGGATAGGAATGTTGACGAGGCGAAGACCTTTGCGGAATAGGGGGATGTGGCATGAAGTGGTTAGGGAGGGTGTGGCGGTTTTTTCAGGCGGAGCTTTTGGTGCTGTTGTCGGCGGCCTTCAATCGGCGGACGCCGCTCAAGCTGCGCGCACTTTTGGGGGTGGCGCTGCTCTATTTTTTTAGTCCCGTGGACATTGTGCCGGATGCGATTCCCTTGGCGGGGGTGTTAGACGATGTGGTGGTGGTACCGGCGCTTTTGGCGGCGGTGCTGAATCGACTGCCGCCCGGGGTGCGCGTGGAGAGTGAGGCATGGGCGGCGCGGGTCGGAAGGCACATGCCGCTGATCTTGGCGGCGGTGTCGGCGGCGCTGATCTTATGGGTAGGGGTTCTTTTATGGGCGGTTTATTCCTTCGTTTTGTGGCTGGCACATTAGAAAGGAAACATGGATCAAATAGACACTCGGATTGGCACGGCGTTTTGTTCTGTCACGGGAACCAACCGAACCCATAGCAAGCGCGATGTGGAGGTTTTGCTGACGATGGCGGGGGAAAAGAGGCGCCAAGAGATGCAAGCGGAATGAATCAGTGCTTCCTGAAGGCGGGGAGAAGAAATTGCGGCTTTATATAGCGGAGAAGCCCAGCATGGGGATGGAGATCGCGAAGTGTTTGCCGGGGCCGATGAAGCGCGGCGACGGATTTATTGAGACCGGGGGCGGGGTGGTCACTTGGGGATTCGGGCATATCCTGCGCCAAGCGGAGCCTCATGAGTATGAGGAAAGATATAAGAAGTGGCGGGCGGAGGATCTTCCTATCGTCCCGAAGGCGTGGAAGCTTTTAGTGGAGCCTTCCTGCGCCAAGCAGTTTGGCGTCATCAAGGGTCTCATTGCGCGGGCGGACGAGATCGTCCACGCCGGCGACCCGGATCGAGAGGGGCAGCTCCTCATCGACGAGGTGCTGGACTATGTGGGGAATACAAAGCCGGTCAAGCGCATCCTTCTCAATGCGCTCGATGAAAAGAGCATTCGCGAGGCGAACGAGGATCTGCGGGACAACCGTGACTTCGCGCCCTTGAAGGCGTCCGCGCTGGCGCGGGCGCGGGCGGATTGGCTCATCGGCATGAATCTTTCTCGGGCGTACACGTTGGCGGCGCGGCGAGCCGGGCATGATGTGACGCTGCCCGTGGGGCGCGTCAAGACGCCAACCTTGGCGTTGGTGGTGCGTCGGGAGCGGGAGATTGAGGCGTTTCACCCGGTGGCGCACTATGCGATCAAAGGTGAATTTCGCCATGAGAATGGGTCATTTACCGCCGTTTGGAAGCCGGGGGAGGCGCAGCGCGGCCTTGACCGCGAAGGGCGGCTCGTGGATAAGGGTGAAGCGGAGGCGAAATTGGCCGCCTTCGCGGCGGGGGGCGAAGGGAAGATCGCCGCGTACACGAAGATGCGCAAGGAGGAGCCGCCGCGCCTGCCGTTTTCCTTGTCCTCCTTGCAGGTGTTAGCGGGGAAACGCTTCGGCTACGATCCGCAGCAGGTGCTCGATACGGCGCAGCAGCTTTACGAGAAGAAGCTCACGAGCTACCCGCGCTCGGATTGTGAATATTTGCCGAAGAACCAGTTCTCTGCCGCGAAAACGATTTTAGCGAATTTGGTCGGCGGGGCGGAGCCGCAGATTTCGGCGTGGGCGAAAGACGCTGACGGGACGCTGCGCAGTCGGGCGTGGGACGATAAGAAGATCACGGCGCATCACGCCATCGTTCCGACCACGGTGCGCGTCGATTGGGACAAGCTCTCTCTTTTGGAGCGGGATATTTATTTTCTCATCGCGCAGGCGTATATCGCGCAGTTTTATCCGGCCTATGTCTACGATCAGACGAAGGTGGGCGTAACGTACAGCGGTGAAAAATTTTCCGCCAGCGGGCGGGTGGTGCGCGCGCTGGGGTGGAAGGCGCTCTATGGGGGAAAGGACGCGGAAGTCGCGGAGAAGGAGGAAGACAAGGAGGAGGGAGCGGCGACGCTGCCTGCCATGAAGAAGGGCGATCTTGTGGCATACAGCGGGGGACGCATGGAGGAAAAGCAGACGAAGCCGCCACAGCGCTTTACCCCGGCGACGCTCTTGGCGGCGATGAAAGACATTCATAAATACGTCAAGGACGAGGACGCGAAAAAGCGGCTCCGCGCCGTCAGCGGGATAGGCACCGAGGCGACCCGCGCGGCGATCATCGACGACCTCATTCGGCGGAAGTTTTTGAAAGCGCAGGGAAAGAAAAAGCAGCTCATTCCCCAGCCTTCGGCGGCGCTGTTGGTCGATCTTTTGCCGGACGACATGACATATCCGGACAACACGGCGGTCTGGGAGGATGCGCTCCACGCCATGGCGGCGGGAGAGGGCGAGATGGCGGATTTTTTGTCGGCGCAGGAAGCGTTTGCCCGCCGGCTCTGCACGTTTGCTTTGGGGGCGGAGGTAGAGCCGGTGGGGGAGTATCCTTGCCCTCGCTGTCATCACGGCGTCCTCACGAAGCGGAGAGGAAAGAACGGCGACTTTTGGGGCTGCACGAACTTTCCACGCTGCCGCATGACCTGTGACGATAAAGAAGGGAAGCCGGATTTAGCGAGGGCGGCGCAGGCTCCCACACGTCCTCACGGCGCTGCCTTGACGGCGCATGGGGCGGTGCCGCCGCCCCTGAGTGACGAGGAGATGGCGGCCTTTACGGCCGCCTATCGGCCAGAGCTGTCGGCGCGCTCCTTTTTGGCGCGAAGCGCATCGCGTCGCGCCTTTGGCGATGCACCGAAGCCTTCTGCCGCAGCCTTGGAAGAGATGCCGCAGGACGCGCCGCCGAGCGCACACCTTTGCCCGAAGTGCCGCGCAGGGAGTCTGCGCCTTGTCCATGGACGCAACGGCGATTTTTGGGGCTGCTCCCGCTACCCCCAATGTACGGGCACGTACGATGATCGACAGGGGGCGCCTGTGCTTTGCACCCGTGACGAATCCACGGGATAAGAGATGGGACATTTTTGCGAGATGTTGTTCGTTTTGTTGTATATATTAGGATTAAAGACTTATATTCGTATATATGCTTCATGAAAATAAGATGAGAAAGTTGATGTATACAACAAGAAGGCGTGAGGTTTCTCCACGCCTTCTTGTTTTGTATTAGGAATAAAGTTTTATTTTATACATCAACGAACAAATAAAGGTTGAATGTCCATATCGACTATGGTAAATTGATAACGGGCAGATGTTTTTCTTGAGTGGAGGTTCTATGTCGGAGGGGATGGGAATGCGTTTACGTTCAAAAATGCTGCTTGGGATCGGGGCGCCGTTTATCGCGATTTTTATTGCGATGGGGGCATTTGCCTACTGGGAGGCGAGTCAGCTTATCGCCCAAGCCACTCAGCGGGAGATGGAGGCATTGGCGGACTACCATGCCGAGGAAATCAACCGCATAGTGGATGAACAGCGCGGTTTGGTGGATGGATTGACCCAGGCATGGGCGATGAAGGTTCCCACCAACGAGGACTTTTTGGCGGTGGCGCGGGATTTTGCCAAGCGTCCAGACATCGACTCTCTTTATCTTGGGTTCCCTGCGCGGGATTTCCTCTTCAGCCGCGAGGGTGTGGTGCCGAGGAGCCGATTTGATGCGACGACCCGCGGCTGGTACAAGTCGGCTGTGCAAAACGACGGCGTGCAGATCTCGGGGCTCTACATCGACGCTTTCCAGAATGCCAAAGTCGTCGCGATCAGCAAGGCGCTGAAAGTGAATGGCCGCATCGAGGGGGTGCTTGGCGTTGATGTCCTCTTCGCCAATGTAGAGAAGAAAGCGGCCTCGTTCAAGGTCAGGGAGACGGGGGCGGCCTTCCTTTTGGATGAGGCTGGGCGCTTTATCTATCATTCCGATCTGACCATGGACGATAACGTACACGCGCAGGGAGAGGAGGATGCTCGGCGCTTTCTGGCGAAAGAGCCGTCCTTCTTTGAAAATACCTACATGGGTACGGCGTATTATTATGCCGTTCACCCCGTAGGCACTACGGGGTGGAACCTCGTCCTCTTCGTGCCGAAGGCGGAAGTCTTGGCGGAGGTCAATACGATGAAGTGGGCGATGGTAGCGAGTTCGGTGATTGGCTTGGGGCTCCTCGGCGTCTTGCTCTTCATGATGGCGCAGTCCATCGCCGGCCCCATGGAAAATGTCAATCGCGTGGCGATGGAAGTGGCGAAGGGAAATCTTTCCATCGAGCTTCGGCCGACGGATCGGACGGATGAGATCGGCAGTCTCCACAACAGCTTCTGCACCATGGCGGACGGCTTGAAACAATTGATTGCCACGACCGTGGAAACGGCGCAGCAATTGGCGGCGTCCTCCGAGGAGCTGACGGCGTCGGCGGATCAATCGGCGCGCGGGGCTCAGCATACGGCGGAGGCCATCACGAAGATCACGGGGGATACCGTGGAGCAGGACGCGGTGGTGGATGAATCCATGGAAACGGTGGATAGAATCACCCACGCCATGAACGAGATTTCCGGCAGCATCGCTGAAGTATCGGCGGCGGCACAGCGCGTAGAAACAGCGACCGTGGAGGGTCAGCAGGGTCTGGGCGTGGCCGTGCAGGGCATGGAGATTTTGGACGAGAGCTCTAAAGACGTATCAGAAGCGGTCACCGCCCTCTATGACAGTTCGAAGCGCATTTCGGAGATCGTGGAGATGATCAGCAGCATCGCCGGGCAGACGAACCTCTTGGCACTCAATGCCGCCATCGAGGCGGCCAGAGCCGGGGAACAGGGGCGTGGCTTTGCCGTCGTCGCCGAGGAAGTACGGAAATTGGCGGAGCAATCGGGCAATTCTTCGCAGGAAATCACATCGCTCATCACAGAAAACGCGAACCGCATCGAGAATACCTTCAAGGTCATGCAGGCGCAGAAGGAGCGGGTCGATGAAGGCGTGGCGCAAGTCAATCAAGCGAGCGAGAAGTTCGACCGCATCGCGGCGGTGGTGCAGGAGTTGGCGGCGAAGATTGAGGCCATTCATCAGAGTACAAACGGGATCAAGAGCGGCAGCGAACGCATGATGGGCTCGGTGGAAGCGATCAAGAAGGTATCGGCCTCCGTCCACGGCGAGGCGGAGAACGTGGCGGCGGTGTCTGAAGAGCAGGCGGCCTCCATGGAGGAAATCGCCTCCGCCAGCCAGACCTTGGCGCAGATGGCACAGGATCTGCAAAAGGGCGTCGGGCGCTTCCGCGTTTGAGATCGGGGTACGGCGCAAGGTTGCGGTAGCGGCAGAAGGATGCGCTCGGAAACGGCAGACACTTTCGAAGGGGGCTTCGAGGGTGTCTGTTGTTTTGTTTATGGCTGCTTTCGTATGAGAATCAGGAGCTTTCTAAAAATTTCATGAAAAGGTGGGGGAGAGGGAGGAAAGAACCGATTCTTAGCGAATTAGATAAAGATGGCACATGTATCCGCTCGTTTTTTTGGGGGGTATTGTGTCGAGGCGTGAACGTATCCATTTGAACGGCGGCATGAATCTCATCGGGCGGTCGTGTGCCGCGCAGAGAGGGGCTCGAGGTTCGTACGGGGGCGGCGCGAGACAAAGATAAAGAATGTACGGAGGGAAGAAAATGAGTTTGCGACAAAAGATGCTTCTTTCGATTGGTGTACCGCTCTTGGTGATCTTCTTCGCCATGTCGGTCTTCGTCTACCGGGACGCCGGCAGGCGGATCACCGAGGGGACGCAGCGCCAGATGGAGGCATTGGCGCAGTTCCACGCGGAGGAAATCCACCGCATGGTGGACAGTAAGACCGGGTTGTTGGATGGCTTGGCGGAGGGATGGGCTGGTGGCTTTCCCGATAACGCGCGCTTTTTGAAAATCGCGGAGGATTTTTCTAAGCGCCCGGACATCGCGTTCCTTTACGCGGGCTTTCCTGATCGGGATTTTTTGACCAACGGCGACGGGGTTGTCCCCCGTGCAGAGTTTGATGCCACTACACGGGATTGGTACAAGAAGGCGGCGGCAAAGGATGGCATCCAGATCTCCGAGGTCTACGAGGACGCCTTCACGAAGAAAAAAGTGGTCACCTTGAGCCGGGCGCTGAAGACGAACGGCCGCTTGACGGGTGTCGTCGCTATCGACGTCCTGTTTTCCGTCATTGAGGACAAGATCCTCTCCCTGAAGATCGGCGAGCATGGGGAAGCCTTCCTCTTGGACGATCAGGGGCGGTTCATCGCTCACGCGCATCAAAGCATCAACGACAATATTAAGAGCGAGGGCGAGGACAAGGCGAACCGCTTTTTGACGAAGACCCCCAGCTTCTTTGAAAATACGTTCATGGGGACGACCTATTACTACGTGGTGTACCCGGTGGAAGGGACAGGCTGGAACCTCGTCCTCTTCACCCCGAAGGATGAGGTGTTGGCGGATGTGGCGCAGCTCAAATGGATGATGCTCATCGGCTCCATCGTCTCCCTGACGGTCCTCGGGATCATCCTCTTCATGACGGCGCAGTCCATCGCGGGGCCCATCGAAGCCGTCAATCAGGTGGCGGCGGAGGTGGCGAAGGGGGATCTGTCCCGCGACCTTCGGCCCACGGATCGGCAGGATGAGATCGGCAGCCTGCACAACAGCTTCTGCACGATGGCGGATGGTCTCAAAAAGCTCATCACCACGACGGTGGAAACGGCGCAGCAGCTGGCGGCCGCGTCCGAGGAGCTGACGGCGTCGGCGGATCAATCGGCGCAGGGGGCGCAGCATACGGCGGAGGCCATCACGAAGATCACCGGGGACACGGTGGAGCAGGACGCGGTGGTGGATGAATCCATGGAGACGGTGGACGGCATCACGAGCGCCATGAACGAGATCACCGGCAGCATCGCCGATGTGTCGGCGGCGGCGCAGCGCGTGGAAACGGCGACCGTGGAAGGCCAGCAGGGTCTCAACGTGGCGGTGCGTGGCATGGAAGTCTTGGATGAGAGTTCCAAGGGCGTCGCGGACGCAGTCACGGCGCTCTACGAAAGCTCCAAACGCATCTCGGAGATCGTGGAAATGATCAGCAGCATCGCCGGGCAGACGAACCTCTTGGCGCTCAATGCCGCCATTGAGGCGGCGCGTGCCGGAGAGCAGGGTCGGGGCTTCGCTGTCGTCGCGGAAGAAGTGAGGAAACTCGCCGAGCAGTCGGCAAACTCTTCGCAGGAGATCACCGCGCTCATTACGGACAACGCGAACCGCATTGAAAACACCTTCAAGGTCATGCAGGAGCAGAAAGAGCGGGTCGAGGAAGGCGTCGCACAGGTCAACCAAGCCAGCGAGAAATTTGACCGCATTGCGGCGGTGGTGAAAGAATTGGCGGCGCAGATCGACACCATCCATCAGAGTACGGAAGGCATCAAGAGCGGCAGCGAGCGCATGGTGGGATCGGTGGAGGCCATCAAGAAGGTCTCGGCCTCCGTCCACAGCGAGGCGGAGAATGTGGCGGCCGTCTCCGAGGAGCAGGCGGCCTCCATGGAAGAGATCGCTTCCGCCAGTCAGACGTTAGCGCAGATGGCACAGGATCTGCAAAAGGGCGTGGGACGCTTCCGGGTCTAAGGAGGGCGCATGGTGATGGGAGACTTAAAAAAGCACGTTCTCCTCTTCAGGTGGACAGTGGGGCGTCTATAATCTAATTTTCATCCGTCAGGAAAGACTCGATCCAAGAAATTGGCTCGAGTCTTTCCTTTTTTATGTCGATATGAGACTAAATGCCCTTGCTGCGCTTTTGATGAAAATCGCGCATATAGCGTGGATTCTTGCCGTTTTCTGCGTCAAGCCAGCGGACGGAAAAAGGTTTTTTTAGAAAAGGTGAAACTATCCTATCAAAATTCCTTTTTGGGGAGACAAAAGCCGGGGGGTCTGCTATAATTCTGAACTAATATCGGCGCAGGGCGGCACACCTCAGGGTGACTGCTTTCGGCTGTACGGGCGACAGGTTACTTTGCGGGGATAGACCTCGCAGGCAGGTGGACGCTCCTCGGGTCGAAGAGGGCGATGACGCGCAGGGGAAAGAGCGCTGACGCTTGTCGTGCGGTGCGTCGAGAAGTGTAAAATCGGCATGGAGGGAAACGCATGAAGTTAAAAACGAAATTGATGGTGTCTATTGAAGTTCCGCTCTTGATCATTTTGGTTGTGACATCGGCGATCGTCTACTTTGATACCAGCGACAAGATGATCGACGGGATGGAAAATCAAATGCAGGCCTTGGCGCAGTTCCATGCGGAGGAAATTCAACGAACCATCGAAAATAAAGAAGGGATTTTAGACGGCGTAGCGGAGATGTGCGTCGGGGGATTTCCCGATAATGAGCGGCTTTTCCAAGTCACGGAAACCTTCGCGAAACGCGCGGACATTTTGGCGCTCTACGCCGGCTTTCCCGATCGGGATGTAGTGGTCAGCGGCGTTGGGGTTCTCCCGCGGAGCAAAGTGGATGCGACCACGCGGATTTGGTACAAGAATGCGGCGGCAAAAGACGGCATCTGCTATTCTGATGTGTATGAGGACGCGCTGAGCAAGGAGAAGGTCATCACCTTGAGCCGGGCGGTGAAGAGAAACGGCCATCTGACCGGGGTGGTGGGCGTGGACGTTTCCCTCGCCGCATTGGCGGAAAATATTCGCGCCATCCAGCTTGGGGAGCGAGGGGAAGCCTTTCTCATCGACGACAAAGGATATTTTATCGCTCGCAACAACAAGACGATTGACGACGCCAGCGAGCGCGTGAGCAAAGAAAATGAGAAGCTCTTTTTGACGGCGACCCCCAGTTTTTTTGAACTTACGGTCAAGGGCGTGGCGTATTATTGCGCCGTTCATCCCGTCGAGGACACCGGCTGGCGCTTAGTTCTCTTTCAGCCGAAAGATGAGGTTTTGGCGGGCGTCTATCGGCTGCGGTGGATCATGATGGTCGGTACGCTGCTCTCGTTGGGGCTTCTCGGGGGCATCGTCTTCTATGCAGCGCGATCCGTCGTCGTTCCCTTAGAGACAGTGAGCCGGATGGCGGCGGACGTGGCGAAGGGGAATCTCACCATGGCGCTTTCGCCTACGGAGCGCGACGATGAGGTGGGCAGCCTGCACAACAGTTTCTGCTCTATGGCGACGGGGCTTCGAACGCTGATCAAAACGACGGCGGAAACTGCCCAAAAGCTGGCGGCGGCATCGGACGAGCTTAGCCATTCGTCCGATCAATCGGCGCGAGGGGCGCAGCATACGGCCGAGGCCATCACGAAGATCACCGGGGATGCGGTGGAGCAGGATGCGGTGGTGAGTGAATCCATGGAGACCGTGGACGGCATCACCCGTGCCATGAACGAGATCACCGGCAGCATCGCCGACGTGTCGGCGTCCGCGCAGCGTGTGGCGACGGCCACGACGGAGGGGCAGCATGGCCTCGGTGTCGCAGTGAAGGGGATGGAAGTCTTGGATGAGAGCGCCAAGGGCGTCTCGGAATCCGTCACGGCGCTCTACGAAAGCTCCAAGCGCATCTCCGAGATCGTGGAGATGATCAGCAGCATCGCCGGGCAGACGAACCTCTTGGCGCTCAATGCCGCCATTGAGGCGGCGCGTGCCGGAGAGCAGGGTCGGGGCTTCGCTGTCGTCGCGGAAGAAGTGAGGAAACTCGCGGAGCAGTCGGCAAACTCTTCGCAGGAGATCACCGCGCTCATCACGGACAACGCGAACCGCATTGAAACCACCGTCAAGGTCATGCAGGGGCAGAAAGAGCGGGTCGAGGAAGGCGTGGCGCAGGTGAACGAGGCCAGCGAGAAATTCGACCGCATCGCGTCGGTGGTGCAGGAATTGGCGGCGCAGATCGAGCATATCCACCAGAGTACGGAAGGCATCAAGACGGGCAGCGAGCGCATGGTGGGCTCTGTGGAGACCATCAAGAAGGTCTCGGCTTCCGTTCATCGAGAAGCGGAAAATGTGGCGGCTGTGTCCGAGGATCAGGCGGCGTCCATGGAGGAGATCGCGGCCGCCAGTCAGACCTTGGCGAAGCTGGCGCAAGATCTGCAGCAGAGCGTGGGTCGGTTCCGTGTCTAAAGGAAGAGAAGGGGAAGAGTCCTCTAGGTTCCCGATTGACAAGGGCGGTATGGTTTGCTACACTATCGGGGAGCGATGAGAAAGAGGGAGTAGCCCAAGACAGCGAGACCGCGGCGGTGGGAGGCGGGCAAGGGGCGAAAGGCGCTTTGGAGCGAATCGCATAGAGATGAAGCGGGTCTTTGACCAATCGGGGTGGAACCGCGGGATTTTTACGGAAAGTAAATCTCGTCCCCGTAACGAACTGTTACGGGTGACGAGATTTTTTGTTGCCCCAAATGGAAGGAGGAAGGCATGTGAAATTTCAGGAGATCATCTTCGCATTGCAGCAGTTCTGGTCGGAGCAGGGCTGCATTTTGGGGGAGCCTTACGATGTGGAGAAGGGGGCGGGGACGATGAACCCGGCGACGTTCCTGCGGGTTTTGGGACCAGAGCCGTGGAACGTGGCCTATGTGGAGCCGTCGCGCCGCCCGGCGGACGGACGCTACGGGGATAATCCCAACCGGCTCTATCAGCACCATCAGTTTCAGGTCATCATGAAGCCCTCCCCGGACGATATTCAGGAGCTTTATTTGGAGAGCCTCAAGCGGCTCGGGATCGATCCGGTGCAGCACGACATCCGCTTCGTGGAGGATAACTGGGAGTCGCCGACGTTAGGTGCGTGGGGCTTAGGCTGGGAAGTCTGGCTGGACGGCATGGAGATCACGCAGTTCACCTATTTTCAGCAGGTGGGCAGTCAGGACGTCAAGCCGGTGGCGGTGGAGATCACCTACGGGCTGGAGCGCTTGGCCATGTACATTCAGGGTGTGGAGAACGTCTACGATGTCCAGTGGACGAAGGAGTATACCTACGGCGACGTGTTTCACCAAAACGAGGTGGAGCAGTCGGCGTATTCCTTTGAGATTGCCGATGAGGCGCTGCTCTTTGACCTCTTTGAAAAATACGAACAGGAAGCGGTGCGGGTCATCGAATTGGGCTATGTCCATCCGGCCTATGATTACGTCCTGAAATGCTCTCATGCATTTAACCTCTTGGACGCGCGGGGCGCCATCAGCGTGTCGGAGCGCACGGCCTTTATCGGCCGGGTGCGCAAGTTAGCTCGACTCTGCGCGCAGCGGTATCTGAAACAGCGCGAAGAGTTGGGCTATCCCATGCTCCATCGGGGCGAGAAGAAGGAGGTGACGGCATGAGTAAGGATCTGCTCTTGGAGATTGGGACGGAGGAGATTCCGGCACACGCCATGCCGGGGATTCTGACGGAACTTCAAGAAAACGCCGCCAAGGCGTTCGCGGCGCTGCGCCTTTCCCACGGCAATCTCAAGGTATTAGGGACGCCCCGGCGGATCGCCCTCCTCGTGATGGACTTGGCCGAGCGGCAGTCCGATGTGACGGAGGAGCGGCGCGGCCCATCGGCGGCGGTGGCCTTTGATGCCGACGGGAACCTCACGAAAGCGGGGCTGGGGTTTGCCCGTGGGGCGAAGGTGGAGCCGCAAGACCTCGTGACGAAGGACGGTTACGTTTACGCTGCCATCCATGAAGCGGGGGAAGAGACGCCGCGCCTTTTGGCCACGGTGCTGCCGGATCTCATCGCTCATCTCAGCTTTCCCAACAGCATGCGGTGGGGGGAGCTTGATTTTCGCTTCATCCGTCCCCTGCGCTGGCTCGTGGCACTCTACGGCGGAGACGTGATCCCGTTTGCGATAGCGGGGATCAGCGCTGGCCGGACGTCTCGGGGACACCGCTTCCTTGGCCACAGCGCTTTCGACATCGGAGAAGCGGCGTCTTATGAAAAAGCCTGCGAAAAAGAGTACGTCATCGTCGATCCGGTGCGCCGCCGGGAGATGATTCGCCGTCAGATCGAGGCGGTCGCGGCGGAAAACGGTGGGCGTGCAGAGATCTCCGAAGAGCTTTTGGAGGAAGTCGTCTATTTGGTGGAATATCCTACGGCGCTCTTGGGGCGGTTTGAAGAAAAGTATTTGGCGCTGCCCCCCGAAGCGGTGGTCACCCCCATGCGCGATCACCAGCGCTACTTCCCCGTGAAGGATGAGGCGGGGCGCCTTTTGCCCCTCTTCATCACCGTGCGCAACGGCGGTACGGCCTATTTGGACACCGTGCGCCATGGCAACGAGCGGGTGCTGCGGGCGCGGCTCGCCGACGCGCAGTTCTTCTTTGACGAAGACCGCAAAAAGCCGCTCATGGCACATCGCGAAAAGCTCAAGACGGTGGTCTTTCAAGAGGGCTTAGGGACGGTCTACGAAAAGACGGAGCGGTTGGCGCGCTTGGTGGAAACCATCGCCGACAAAGTGGGCGCGACGGCAGAAGAAAAAGAAGCGGCGCGGCGTGCGGCGCTCCTCTCCAAGGCCGATCTCGTCACCGGCATGGTAACGGAGTTTACCGAGCTGCAGGGGATCATGGGACGTGCCTACGCGCTTTTGGACGGGGAAGAAAAAGCGGTGGCAAGTGCCATCGACGAGCACTATCGGCCGCGCTTTTCTGGCGATGCGGAGCCGGAAACGGTGCCGGGGCGCGTGTTGAGCCTCGCCGATAAGATGGATAACCTCGTGGCGACCTTCAGTCGGGGGCTGATTCCCACCGGATCGCAAGATCCCTTCGCCCTTCGGCGTCAGGCGCTGGGACTCTCGCATATGCTCATTGGCGCGAAGTATAGTCTGTCGATTTTGGAGATCGCCGATCAGGCGATGGATCTCCTCCGCGTGACGGAGGAAGCGGCGCGGGAAAAGCTCCGGCAGGAGATCATCGCCTTTTTGCGGCTCCGGCTGAAAAACATCTTCGACGAAGCGGGAATCCGTTACGACGTAGCGGAGGCCGTATTGTCCGATGTGGACGATGTTTATGCTTGCTATGCACGGGGCGAGGCCGTGGCGGATGCGATCAAGGCCAAAGACATGACGGCCGTCATCCAAGCTTTTGTCCGCACCGGCAACCTCGCGGCGAAAGCGGAAGGCGGCGAGATCGACCCCGCGCTCTTTGCCGTTCCGGAGGAAAAGGCGCTCTATCAGGCCTACACTTCGGCGCATAGCGCGGTGGACAGCCTCCTCGGGGGGCAGGACTACGCCGGCGCCATCGACGCCCTGCGGGATTTGGCCGCGCCCATCGACGCGCTTTTCGACGGGGTAATGGTGATGGATAAAGAGGAGAAGATTCGGCGCAATCGCTTGGCGCTCCTCTCTGCCGTGGATCATCTCATCCGCCGGGTGGCTGATTTCGATAAAATCGTCCTCTGAGGGGGATGTGTGGATTTTTTGGTGTTTTTTGCTCACATGACGGAGAGGGAAATGGGAGCCATTCTCGAAAGGAGGCGGTTTTATGAAATTTTTAGGCATCTTGCTGGGGGTTCTTCTCCTGTTCGCGGCCAGCGCGATCGGCACCTACAATTCATTGAAAACAGCGGAAATCAACGTGGCGGCGCAGTATGGACAAGTGGAAAATGTGCGCCAACGGCGGGGGGATCTCATTCCCAACATAGTGACCACGGTGAAGGGCTACGCAGCGCATGAAGAGAAGGTCATCAATGACGTCTCGTCGGCTCGGGCGAAATTGGCGGGGGCGCAGGGATTTGAAGCGTCAGCGGCCGCCGAGCGGGAGCTGACCGGGGCGCTGGGGCGTCTCTTTGCCATCGCCGAAGCCTATCCAGACCTCAAGGCCAATCAGCAATATTTGGAACTCATGCGGGAACTGGCAGGCACAGAAAATCGCATCGCCACCGCGCGGCGGGACTACAATGAAGCGGTGCGCGTCTACAATGAAAAAATCCAGACGTTCCCGGGTCTATTCTTCGCGGGGTTCATGGGGTTGACGCCGAAACCGCAGTTTGAGGCGGATCCCACTGCGACAGCCGTGCCGAAAGTGGAGTTTTGAGGAAATAGAGAAAATCCCTCGATCAATACGGTCGAGGGATTTTCTGCGCGTGGATGTCCTATTCAGCATAGGACACTGCTCAAATATTTAACGGCAAAGTGTTGACAAATATGGGGGCGGAGGATACAATATGACTCATCGGTTTCAAGGCGGCATCAGGAGAGATAAGAGCCGCGCTTGTCCGGTCTGTGCGGAAGTAGCTCAGTGGTAGAGCACCACCTTGCCAAGGTGGGGGTCGCGGGTTCGAGCCCCGTTTTCCGCTCCATGATGTCTGCATTCCTCGCATGCGCCTTTCGTGTGCGGGGTTTTCTGTGAATGGGCCCATAGCTCAGTTGGTTAGAGCAACCGGCTCATAACCGGTCGGTCTTTGGTTCAAGTCCAAATGGGCCCACCATTCATTTTTGGGAACCATAGTAAATGTAGCGGCTTCGTGGAAAAAGTTTTGGGTAGGTGCCCGAGTGGTTAAAGGGAACGGACTGTAAATCCGTCGCCTCACGGCTACGATGGTTCGAATCCATCCCTGCCCACCATTTTGAAAAATATTGCGCAAAAATCTCTTGACAAAGATTTTCCTGTGCAGTATTATATACAAGCTGACTCGTGGAAAGCTACGAGCAGCGGGTGTTCCTTGAAAACTAAACAATGCAGAAATGAATCATCGAAATATGATTCAAGCCAGATGTGCGTGGAGGGCGAAAGCCCTACCACCAACAATTTCTTAAACACGAGAGCGAAAGCTTTATCGTGCAATGATTGTAACGAGCCAAAAGGCTCTCTGAGTATTCCCTGCGCTTTACGTCACCCCAACGCCCGGAAACGTGCGCAGCACGTTAAGGGCGTCACCAAGGACGACGTAAAAGCAACGGGGAAAAACGCAGAGATTTTCGTGTCAGGCAAGGAAGAGCGAAGCGGCAGCCCG
>JBQNAL010000026.1:0-18213 GCA_052170475.1 Schwartzia sp. (in: firmicutes) | reverse complement strand
AATGGGTTCCAAAATGGAACTTTTTGCGTCAATTTATTTTACAACTTACAAAAAAGCGCGACGCCGGTCAAAGCGTCACGCCTCTCTGTCATGGATCAAAGTGCAGGAACGTCGTCCTCAAGATTTTCCTCGCCCGCCTCCGAACGCACGGGCGCAAAACCGCCCCGCAGGGACGGCACGGTGCCGGTGACGCGAATACCGGTGCCATCGCCCAAGACGATGATCGTAGCGCCGCCGTCGGCTCGGCTCTGCGATTCCACCGTCACCGCGTTATTGTCGAGCGCCGCCAAGTTGAGATTGATCCCCGTGTCCTCAATCGTCAAAAAGCGCAGCGCCCCCCTAAACTCCCGAGGAATGTAGCCGCCGTTGTCGCGGATGTACTGCCGGCGCAGCCGCTCCTCCGTCTCCCTATCCGCCGTCGGATCGTTAAAGGAGCGCGTCATACCCAAGTCATTTCCGTCGCGGTCGGCATTCGTCACCACGGGGAGCAGATGCCCCGTCGCGATTTTCGGCTGCCGCGCCGCCTCATAACGCGGATCAAAAAGCGCACTCGATGGCGCAGAGGGCGGCGGCGCCGGCACGGTGATGGTCATCGTACCCGGAAGTGTCCCGACGAAATGGTAATTTCCGGCGATGGCAGAAGGAAGCGCGCCGCTCGCCAAAGCGTCCGACGTCAGCCGTATGTCGCCGGGGTAGACCCCGACCGCCGACGTGCTGTTCGTCGTCGTGGCGAAGGAAGCCGAAGGAATCGTCGCAACATGCGCCATATCCCAAGGCATGATCCCCGTCTTGGTGGCCTCGGTATCGTGCCAGAACCGTCCCGTAAGCGGCGGCGTCGGCTGATCGGTTGCCCGGCTCTTATCGTCGGCTTTGTACCAAAGATCGCGGGGCGTGATCGTGAGCGATCCCTTATGAACCGCCGACACCGTATAATTGGCTCCCAGCACCGTTCCCCAATTTCCGCCAACGGGCGCAGCATCCACCTCGTAGCTGCCGACCGAAGTCTCCTGCGTCGCTGTCGTCGCGTACCGTATCTTCGCTGCATTGACCGCGTCGCCGTTCACCATATTCGCGAAGCTGCCCGTAAAGGCCGGGTTCGCATCGCCGTAGACCCTCGTCGCATTCCCCACCGCGTAGGTGACCGTACGCGGCGTCACGTTTAAGGTGCCGGGTGTCGCCGTCACGATGTAATTACGCGCCCGCGCCCCCAGCACTTCTCCCCAATTCGTCCCATTCGCCCCCACAGCGTAGTTCCCTACGGAGGAAGTCGTCCCCGCCGCCGTGGTGTAAGATACCTTCGTGAGATCCGCTGCGTCCGTCCCCACGAACGACCCGGCGGCGAAGCTGCCCGTAAAGGCCGGATTCGCGTTGCCGTAGATCCGGCTGCTATCCCCCACCGTGTAAGCGATGGCTTTCTTCTCGACGGTGATGGCGCCCTTTTGATAGCGCACCGTATAATCATTGAAGTAGAGGCCAGTCCCGGAAATCGCGCCCGCATACGTCCCCGCATCCGCCTGCGCCGCAGCGGCGACATCGGTGGACACGCCGCCGACGTTCGCCATATGCGTGTAAGTCACCGCAGTCGCATTCGCCTTCGTCCCCGCGTCGTCATGCGCCGTCAGCTCGGTTTCGCCAAAGCGGAATCCGCTGTATGTGCCGCCGTCCGCCTGACGGAGCGCCGTGTCTCCGTAAGTTTTGGCGTTGTCGGCGATGGTGTAGGTCACTTCCGCCGGTTTGACCGTATACTTGAGGTTCCCGGCTTGGAGGATATAGTTCGGCGTTTCGGAAAAAACGGCTCCCCCCCAGCCGCTTCCTACGGCCGCATCATACACGGTGGTTACGCCCCCCGCCGCCGTGCGCTTCACATGCGTACGTTCGTCGATTCCCGTCCCGTTGATCGCCGTCTTCGCCAAGTTATCAAGGGTATTTTTCGTCACGATGTCGTCCATGGTATCGCCGTTCTTGAGGTGTCCGGCACGCGCCTCGGCGGTGTAGCTCTCGGCGACGGTGCCGCCGTAGGTGTGCGAGCCGACAATATCATACGTCAAAGAAACGGGCTTCACCGTATATTCGCCTAAATTCGTCGCGGTATTGACGGGATCGCTGCCCGCGTTCGCCACATAGACGAGATCGTAATTCTTGGCCGAAAGCTGGCTCTTCCCCTGCCCATTGAGGAAGCTGCCCTGTCCCAACGTATAGCTTCCGTAACTCGTCGCGCTGGTTCCCTTGACCCATGTCTTGCGGTCGATGACGGTACTGGTCGAATTTTTCCCGTTCTTCGCCGCCTCCGTAGCCACGAGGGTGACGCCGCCCGCTACGTTAGGGGAAAATCCCGTCAGTGCGGTCAGATTCGTCCCTGCCGCGGCATCCCAAGACTTGAGTGCGCCCGTATCCTGCGCGCTATCTGCGGCGTTCGCATGGGTCGTCACCGCCTTAAAGGTGAGCGTTCCCACCGTATTGCCCGCGCCGTAGTCCCGCTCCCCCGTCGCCGTATAGTAGAGCTTGGCCTTTTTGACGACGAGTTGATCCTTCACGACAAATTTATAGTTTTTCGTATCCGCCGTCGAGCCATAGGCGACGTTTTGCAGCGTAGGGTTCGTGAAATTGGCATCCGTATAGGTACTCGCGTCTAACTGCTGATCATCGGCATTGTATTTCACGGCCGCAAGACCGGTGACATCGACCTTCTTTTTCACGCCGGCACCGTCGGCCACGCCCTCACCTGCGGCAAAGCCCTCGTACCGCACCTTATATTGTCCGGCCGCCGGCGTTTCCGCCGCACCCAAAAGCGCGTTCTCTCCGTAGGTCTTGCTGCCTTCCACCGTCACCGTAAGCGTCTTTTGGGTGATGATGACGGAGGCGTCTTCATGGGTATAATAGCCGTGCTGCGGCGACCACATATCGGAATTTTGATACTTGTAGCGCGAGGATATGCCATTGATCTCCCCGGCCTTCGCCTTGCCTGACTTGACCACCCACTCTTCCGCCTGATAGCCCGCGACTGCCGCCACGCCGTCGGTATGGACATTCTGCCCGCGCCCGTTGGTAAAGAACGCGCCGCCATAGTAATTATCCACATCCGTCGTCGTGAGATTATGCACTTTCCCGTCGTACTCATACTGTCGGTTGATCCGAATGGACGACATGAAATGCTTGAGGAGCGGCGTCGCCGAGTTGGAGTAGAGCATCCAGTCGCCATTCTGATTCGCCGTTCCCGTCCACGTCACGCCGTCCGCGATCGTCGTCGTCCCGTCGTTCGCCAGATTGGTCGCCTGATAGACGGTCTTCACCGTAACCCCCGCCCACGCATCGGTCTTCCCCGGAATGTTCGAGCCATCCTGCCGCGTCGTGACGTAGAAGCTGTCCGTCACCGTGCCGCCCGTCTGCTTGCCGCCATAGGCGCCGACGTCCGTCGTCCCGGTGACTTTCCCCAAGCTGTACGTCTGGTTTACCGTGCCGCCCACCATGAGGCCGATGGCGCCGCCTACCGCCGTCGTGCCGGTGACGGTGGCGTCCCGATAGGCGAGGCGGTTATGGTAAAGGCGGGTCTCTTCCGGTGCCTCAGCGAGCGCCGCTTCCGTCGTCAGCACGGTGTTATCGTCACGGATCCATTGCTGATTTCCGTTATCGTACCGATACGTGTGCCCATTCGTCGAGCGGAAACCGTAATAGGTGGCGTCGTCGGTACTCGTTTTCAGTACCGTGTTATTGTCCCCGTTGTAGGCTTTTTCCACCGTCCCGGCAGCCATCTGCCCCACGAGACCGCCCACATTCGTCTGGCCGCTGATATTGCCGGCGTTATACGCCGTCGCTACGGTTCCCAAAGCGAGATGTCCCACGAGGCCGCCGACGTTCGTCGTCCCCGTCACTTTCCCATAGCCGCTGGTTCCTGCGCCGGTGGCGTCTGCCGTAATGACGGAGGACGGTGTCAGCGCCGAGCGCTCGTTGGTATTGTACGAATTTGTCAGCTTGCCGCCCGTTTCCATCGTCCCCACGAGACCGCCGACGTCCGTCGTGCCATTGACCGTGCCGTTATTGTAGGATTCATCGATGTGCGCAGCAGCCGCCGTCCCCGCCGATGTATGCCCGGCCGCGCCGACGAGGCCGCCCACCGAGGAGCCGCCCGTCACTTTCCCGTACCCATTCGCCAGCGCACCGGCCGCTTCCCCGTCATTCATGTTCATAAGATAGGCGGTATTGCGGCTGCCGTAAACGGTATACTCCCTACCGCTCTTCATCCCAGACGCCGCCCCGGTGAGGCCGCCGACGTACTGCTGCGCCCCCGTCGCCGCCACCTGCGAGGCGTTTGTCCCATAGCGCAGGGAGCTATCTTGCATCGCGCCGACGAGGCCGCCGACATACATCTCCCCCGTCACGTTATTCTGCCCGTTTGTCTTAGAAGCCGCCCCATCCGTCTTCTCGATCCGCTTTCTGGCGGTCACACCGTCCAGCCACGCGCCGTCGCGCGCCAATCCGGCCACGCTGCCGACGTAATTTTTCCCCGTGATATTGGCATCGATCACGCCGACCGACCAGATATGCGCCCCCTGCGCCACGGCAAAAAGCCCGACGCGATCGTCCCGACGAATAAAGAGGTCGTAAACGCCGTAGCCGTTCGAGCCGCCGTGGCCGGTGAACCCGCCCGTGAAGGGATTCGCATCGCTGCCGAGGGAATCGAAGCCCTTTCCGCCGTTCCAGTTCTTCGTATCCTCCATCATCATGGCCGTACCCAAGGCGTAAACGCCGCCCAGATTGCCGTAGTGACTGGCGGAGGTAAATCCCTTCTCCGCCGCGACCGCCGGCGTATCCTGCATGGCTTGCAGCTGGTACGGGGAATTCACCAGCATGGCATACGTCTGCGACAAAATCCCGGACTGATTGACTTTCCCCCGATACGCGGCCGCTTCCGCCGCATACCGGGTGGCATCCTTGGCGGTGAAAACCGCTTCCCGGCTGCCCGATACGCCGATGTCCGCGACCGATGTCCCGTTGATCTCGCCCACGATGTCCGCATCATAGTAGACGCCGACGTTCTGGGACTGAATCGCGGTATTGTTGTTGAGATACACCTTGGCCGTCTTAAACTGTCCGTCTCTGCCTCTAACGCCTCGGCTGGTGGAGTTATATGTCGTCGGCGTGCCGTAGGTTCCCCCCGCCGCCCTCTCCACGGCTTCCTCCACCTGCGCCACATCGTCGGCGTTCTGATCGGCTCTGAGGGAGATCACGCTTTCCCGTTCCTTGCTCGCACCCTCAATGGAAAAGGCCTCCACGCCGACGGTTCCGTCCGTCTTTGGCACCAGCTTTTCCATCGGCGTCTTCAGAACGCCCGTCGGCCCCACCGCGATGTCGCCGTCGGCGACAATCTTAATCGTATGGGTACCGATGTCAAAGCCTTTCGCCTCTCTCACCTTAGCCACATTGAGGACGGTGCGCTCCCCCACTTCGGTGGGCATACCCGCTAAATACGAACCTCCCGGCGCTACGTTCAGCGTACCGTGTATGACGATGTTAGCATTTTGATCCTTATTTTGCGCAAAGAGCATGGTGCCGTCTTTATAGCTCGCATTGGCGACATCCGCCGTGGACGCGATGATCCCCGCCGCATTCACCTCCGAGCCGCCGGCGAACAGGATCCCGTTGGGATTGATGAGAATGACGCTGCCCACGGAATTGATCTTCCCATAGATCTCCGAGAGACCGCCCGCGGCCGACACCCGGTTCAAGGTAGACGCCGCCATGCTCGGCTGATAAAAATTCACCGTAGCGCCGCGCCCGACATTGAAAGTTCCCCAGTTGATAATCGCCTTGTCCGTCGTCTGGACAACCGACATCACTGCCCCTGCTTGGCTGATGGACGCTGTTCCGTCCGCAACTTGTCCCCCCGTGGGAAGCGCCCCCACCGCCGGCTCCGCCCCCGCAGGCGTCAAGCCGCCGAGGCTCAAAAGCGCCGCCGTCAAGCCCAGCCAAACGCGGCGACGCAACTTCGTGTATTCTTTCTTTTTCACTGCGATCATCCTTTCTTTCCTGCCGAAGCTCTGTCCAACAGCCCCTTTCGGGCGTCATACGATCCCTTCGCCAACCTCCGATATATGTTCGAGAGCATCTCTTCGCCGGGCATCACCGCCCGAGCGCAGCGCTCATATCTTCTGGACAAATTGGAACCACCACGTCCCGCCGATGCGCTCCCCATAGGATTCCGAGCGACGACTGCCCAAGGGGAACGCGTAGTCTAAGCGCGCGTAAGAGGCGGTGCGGCGGTTCGTCCAGATGAGGCCAAGTCCTGCGCCAGAAAGCGTGCGGGAATTTTCCCCGCCAGCCGCATTCTGTCGGCGAAAGCGCACCCACCCCGCATCATAAAACGCCGCTATCTGCCAACGCGGATCCGAAAACTGGCAGCGAAGCTCCGCCATCCCCAAAAGCCCGAGATCGCCCCCCGCCTCCCCTTGGGGGAAGGCGCGCACCGCATTATACCCGCCGATGTAAAGGCGTTCCGAGGAATCTAGGTTCGTCCAAGCGTACTGCCCCGTGAGGGAGAGATGAAGGAGAACGCGGGGCGCCAGACGCTGAATATGGTACAGCTCCGCCCGCGTCTTTTGAAACAGCCCCGCCGTATCGGCGGCGTGCATCGCGCTCCGCGCGTAGTCGTTATCCCCCGTGAGCCACCCCAGCGTATGCGTGACCTTATAGCTGGAAGCGGCCTTCGCCGTCCGATAGTCGCCGTCGAAGCCAAGCTCGATGAAAGCCGCGTGCTTCTTCGCCTCATAGCCGACGGCGCCGATGCGATCCGTCAAGGCGGAATGATTGACCGACAGCCGCCAGTAGATATTGTTGTTCAAGGTGCGCTTGCCCGGCGTCCGCGTGTAGAGCCGCCAATTTTGGACGCTGCCAGTCGCATCGTACGGGGTGTATTCCTTGCCCAAGCGATAATCCATCCAGCCGTATTCGATCCCGCCAAACGTTCCCTCGTTCCCCACCGGCAGTTCATAGCGGACATCGTAATTGTGGAGCCGCGCCCCAAAGGTCTGCATATAGCCGATCTGAAGCTGATCCCCGACGTGCGTCAAATTGTTCCAGTGGTACGTTCCGCCGATGCGCCAGCGTCCGGTGAAGCGGCTGCCGTAGTTATCGACATAGGCGGCGCCCCCGCAGCGCTCCGTCGTTTCCATGAAAAAGCGGCTGTCCGCCGTGCCGGTCTTTTCCCCCGGCGAAAGGTACGCATGTACCCGAATCCCCGGCACATCGTTCAGGATGAGCAGCACCCGATCCATCTCGCCCCGAAGGATATAGCCCTCACTCCGTATGGCGTGCGCGAGCCCTGCGGCGCGCTCCGTCGTCAGGGCAGAATGATTGTCATAGGAGATCGCGCCGTACCGTCCCGGCAACACATGAATGGTCACCTCGCCATCGATGACTTCCTGCTCCGGCAAATAGGCGATGGCCGTCATGTAGCCCTGTACGTGAAAATAATCGGTAATCGTCGCCGCCGCATGCTGCAAATCGCCAAAGGAAAGTTCCTTTCCCTCGTACTTTGCCGTCAGCGCCGCCATCGCCGATTCAGGCAGGACATCCTGCCCGGTGACCCGAATGCGCTTGACGAAGATGCGCACCCCGGCGGCGTGTTCCTCCGGGCGTCCCAAGTCCACCCGCACATCCGGCTCATCCGGGCGCGGCACCCACTCCCGATCCTGATCAACCCCGGCGGCAATCGCGCCGGCATCCAGCCCGACCGGCACCGCTTCCCCGCGACCGACCATGAGCAGCAACGCGCCCAAGGTCAAAAGCCCCTGCCAAGATCTCCTCATCCGAGCGTCTCCCCTCCAGAAACCCCTATTCTTCACCAAACAGCACACCCTGTCTCTCGTCCTTCAAGGAGACAAGGAATAATTGCCCATTATTTCAATCAAATCTCGCCATTATTATAAAATATCTTTTCGCCCTTTTCCATCCCACAGCAAAAATATTTATTTTTTAATCTATTCCTTAAACACAGCGCGTTGCCGATGAACGCGCACCGAAAAAAGCGCGGCAACAGAGCTGCCGCGCTTGGAATCTCCTACAACGTATCCTATTCTCTCCTCACGCCCCGGGCTGGATGAGGCCGTAGTTTCCGTCGGTACGACGGTAGACGACGCTGACTTCCTCCGTCTCCGCATCCCGAAAGACGAAGAAGTCGTGGTTCACCATGTTCATCTGCATGATGGCTTCCTGCACGTCCATCGGCTTCACGGCGAAGCGCTTCGTCTTGACGATGGAATACTCCGCCCCCGTGTCCGCCCGCGCCGCTGCGCTGGTCTCTTCGAGCATATCGGCCTTGAAGCCGGCGCGAAAGCGGCGCTGCAATTTCGTTTTATGCTTATGGATCTGCCGCTCTAACTTCTCCACGACCAAATCGATGGAGGTATACATATCCATGGTCGCTTCCTCGCCCCGAAGCAGCACGCCGCCCTCCACCGGCACCGTGACCTCGACGATGTGGCGACCCTTGGAAACCGTGAGCAGAACCGTAATCTCGCCCACTTGGTCGAAATATTTCGCTACCTTGCCGACCCGCTTCTCCACATAATCCTTGAGTGCCGGCGTCACTTCCATATTTTTGCCGCGTACAGTGAATGTTGCCATAAGACACATCCCCCTTTTCAGTATGTTGCTATGACTATAATTATTCTGCAAGGCAATGGGGAAACCCTCTTTTTCTCGAAAAAAAACGCCGCCAGAAACAGAAAGACCCGACCGCTTGGCCGAGTCTTTGTTCACGTCTCTATTAAGCCGTTCTCTTGACGACGTTCGCCGCCTGCGGGCCGCGCGCCCCTTCGACGATCTCGAACTCCACGTCCTGTCCCTCGTTCAAGGTCTTGAAGCCTTCATCCTGAATGGCCGAGAAGTGCACGAACACATCGCCGCCATCTTCTCTTTCAATGAAACCGTACCCTTTTTCTGCGCTGAACCATTTGACTTTACCAACCATGCTGCTATTCCTCCTACAAACAATTAAGACTGATCGCCTCAGCGACCACTTTTCCCATTATAATCGTCCGAACAATTCCTGTCAATCACTTTCATAAAATCTTCGAAAGAAAGAGCTGCGTCCGCTCTTCCTTTGGCGTGGCAAAGATCGCCTCGGGCGCCCCCTCTTCCACGATGACACCCTGATCGACGAAGAGCACGCGATCCCCCACCTCGCGGGCAAAGCCCATCTCATGCGTGACCACCACCATGGTCATGCCCTCTCTCGCCAGCTCCTTCATGACGTTTAAGACTTCCTGCACCATCTCGGGATCAAGCGCCGACGTCGGCTCGTCAAAGAGCATGACCTTCGGCCGCATGGCCAAGGCGCGGGCGATGGCGACGCGCTGCTGCTGCCCGCCGGAAAGCTGCGCCGGATACGCGCTGCCCCGATCGCCTAAGCCGACCTTGTCGAGGAACAGCCGCGCTACCTTCTCCGCCTCGCTGCGGGTCTGCTGCCGCACCTTGATGGGCGCCAGCATGATGTTTTCCAAGACCGTCATGTGGGGGAAGAGATTGAAGCGTTGGAACACCATGCCCACCTCGGCGCGCACCGCATTGATCGTGGCGTCGCTGCGAAGGACGGTGCCGTCGATCTCCACGGTGCCTGCCGTCGGCTCCTCCAAATAATTGATACAGCGAAGGAGGGTCGATTTCCCGGAGCCGGAGGGCCCGATGATGACCACCACCTCGCTCTCCGCCACGGAGAGATCGATGCCCCGCAGAACCTCGGCGCTACCGAAAGATTTTCGCAAGCCCTTAATGGTGATCATCGATCCGACACCTCCGTTCTAAATACGCCACAAAGCGGGAAATGGTCACGGTCATGATGAGATAGAGGATGGCGACGCATGTCCAGATCTCAAGGGAACCGTACGTTCTCGCGATGACGAGCTGCCCCCGGCGCGTCAGTTCCTCAAAGCCGATGACGGAAACGAGGGACGAATCTTTGAGAAGGGCGATAAATTCGTTGCCCAAAGGGGGAATGACCCGCTTAAAGGCCTGCGGTACGATGATGTAGCGCATCGTCTGCCCCCACGTCATCCCCAAAGAGCGCCCTGCTTCCATCTGCCCTGCGTCGATGGACTGGATCCCGGCGCGAAAGATCTCAGCGACGTAAGCGCCGCTGTTGATGCTGCAGGAAGCGATGGCCGCCACAAAGGGATCCATATGATGCCCGGTGACGATGGGCAGCGCGAAGTAGATGAGAAAGATCTGCACCAAGAGCGGCGTACCCCGCAAAAAATCGACATAAATCGCCGCCAGCACCCGCAAAACACGCGAATGTGAGATGCGGGCGATGCCCACGAAGAGACCGATGACGATCCCAAGCCCCACGGAAAGCGCCGTGATCTTCACCGTCACCGCCGCCCCCATGAGAAGGAGCGGGATCGCGCTCACCGCCAAATCCACATTAAAACTCATCTTAACACCTTACCTGTCTGCAAAATAGATTCTTTTCATTATAGGATAGAGCCGCCCCGCCTGTCAAATCGCCCTCTCGCACCATCTCCCCCACAAGGGATCAGCGCCGCCCAAGAACGCCCCCTTGAAAAATGATGAGAAATAAAGCATAATAGGAAATGAAGATACAGAGAGGATGAGCGATTATGGCGAACAATGCGCCGGTGCAGCACGTCTGCAGCTTCTGCAAGCGGCTGATCACCTTTCACGACCAATACGACATGCCGATCTTAGACCCCCAGTCCGGTTTTGCTATCTGCCGCAGCTGCATCAAGGACATCTATCACTTCATCGAAGAGCATGAGCAGCACGTGGAGGAAAACCACAAAAAAGATTTTGCCGCCTCCTTGGAGACGACATTAGAAAAGAATAAGCCCCATCTCATCAAGGCATATCTGGATCAGTACATCATCAAACAGGATCGCGCGAAAAAGATTTTATCCGTCGCCGTCTACAACCACTACAAGCGCATGAAGCACGGCTACGAAAATTCCGACACCGAAATCGAGAAATCGAACGTCATCATGTTGGGTCCTTCCGGCTGCGGCAAGACGGCGCTCCTCCAGCATCTCTCGAAGCTCCTCGACATCCCCTTCGCCGTCACCGACGCCTCGAGTCTCACAGAGGCAGGCTTCGTGGGCGCGGATGTGGAGGTGGCCGTCCGCAATCTCTACTACGCCGCCGACAAGGACGTGGAGAAGGCGGAACACGGGATCATCTACCTGGACGAGTTCGATAAAATCGCGAGAAAATCCGGCGAAAACAACTCCATCACCGCCGATCCCGGCCATGAGGGCGTTCAGCAGGCACTCCTCAAGATGCTGGAGGGCAGCCAAGTAGAATTCACCGCCCGCGGGCAGCGAAAGCACCCCGAGGCGCCCACCATCAAGGTCAACACGCAAAATATCCTGTTCATCGTGGGCGGCGCATTCGTCGGCATCGACGGCATCATCGCCAAACGCCTGCAAAAATCCAGCGCCAACATCGGCTTTGGTGCAAAGGTAGAGGGAGAAAAGGATAAGGCCACCTTTGACGACCTCATCCATCAGGTAACCCCGGAAGACCTCATGAAGTACGGGATCATTCCCGAAATCATCGGCCGTCTCCCCGTCATCTGCACCTTGGAGACGTTAGACGAAAACGCGCTCCTGCGCATCCTGACGGAGCCGGTGAACGCGCCGGTACGCCAATACGAGACACTCATGGCGATGGATCATGTGGATCTGAAATTTGCAGACGGGGCGCTCCGCGCCGTGGCGAAAAAGGCCATCGAGCGAAAGACCGGTGCACGCAGTCTCAAGGGCATCATCGAGGACGTCATGTTGGACGTCATGTTCGAGATCCCACGCTCCGATGAGCCGCGCCGCGTCACCATCACCGAAGCCTGCATCACCAAGAACGCGCAGCCGGAAATTGAACTCATCGAAGAGGAGCCTACCAGCCAATCCGCATAGCACGAGGCGGGGATAAAAAAAGAAGATTGACGAAGCACGAAATATCTGATATGGTTATGACAATCGCATTGAGGGAGTAGTAAGCGCGACGAGCGAAGCAAGTCAACATGCTGACCTTTCGGGGTCTGGCTTGCTGTAATTTACGAGACTCAGGCAGACGGCCACATGGCCGACCTGAGCCGCTCTTTGCTTTTACCCGGGCATGGCTTAGGTCGTGCCCGGTTTTTTTATGTCAAAGGAGGAGAAAGAGATGGAAGGAAGTTTATTTTTCTGGGGGAACAGTATGCTGTTGGGAACGGGACTCGCCATGGACGCTTTTTCCGTGTCGCTCGCGAATGGCCTCAATGAGCCACGGATGGGCGCATGTAGGATGGGTCTGATCGCCGGCACCTTTGCCGCCTTTCAGGCCCTCATGCCAATGACAGGATGGGGATTTGTCCATACCATCGTGGAACATTTTCAATTTTTTGAGAATCTCTTGCCTTGGATCGCGCTGGCGCTCTTAGTGTACATCGGCGTGAGTATGGCGAAGGAGGGGCGAAACGGCATAGCCGCGTTAGGGAAAAAGGGGCGATTGGCGTTCTGTATGCTCTTAGCGCAAGGCGGTATAACCTCCATTGACGCTCTGTCCGTTGGGTTTGCCATCGCAGAGTACGGGATGGGCAAGGCGCTGGCATGTTCCCTCATCATCGCAGCGGTCACATTTCTCCTATGTCTTGGGGGGCTATGGCTGGGGAGGCGGTTTGGCCTGCGCTTTGCCGGACAGGCACAGGTCTTTGGCGGCAGCGTGCTGATCTTTTTGGGCGCGGAGATCGTCGTGCAGCACCTCGTCGGTTGACCCCCACAAAAGCGCTGCGGCACTGGTTGAACCCCCATGTCATATGCTTTTCTACCGCCGAGGACACAGCGTCACGCGTCGTCCTCGGCTTTTTGGTGTGCGCGCCATGGCGTTGACGGCGCCGGTCGATGGCGGCAGACGCTTCGTCGATGGCGTATCCTATCGCGCGTTTCGCGGGAGAAGCCGCCACCCCGCGAACCGGAGGATGACGGCCATGGATAAGAGGATGAAGCCCGCCGTGTAGAAGACGTAGTGCATACCGAGATAGGTGGCGACGGCGCCGCCTAAGATTGGCCCTGCGATGGAGCCCCCTTGCTGCGCCGCGAACATCAGGCCGAAGAGCCGCCCTTTGACGTTCGCGGCGGTATGGTCGGCTAAGAGGGCATTGATGGACGGCTGGATGCCGCAGAAGAACAGCCCGCAGATAAATTGACAGAGCGCGAAGGGGTAAAGCGTCCCCATCGTGCCCTGCAGGAGGATGGCCGCCCCCGCCAAGGTCAAGGCTACGATCATCATTGAAAAAAAGCCCCGTCGCTGCCCCAGCCAACCCCAAAGCGGGGCGGCGATGGCGCCGGCGAAGCCGCCGAGGGAAAAGACGAAGCCAGCGACGAGGGCGAGATTTTCCAGTTCCCCCGCTAAATAGGTGATGTACGTGGTGAGGATGGGCTGTAAGATGAGAATAACCATCTGCACGAGGCCGGAGCAGAGGAGCATGACGCGAATGAGCGGCGTATGAAGGAGCGTGCCGGTATCTTCGGGCGGCGCGTCCGCTGCCATGGCGGGCGACGGCGCGGGCGGCTCCTTGATGACGAAGACGAACATCAGACAGTTCAAAAAGAGCGCTGCTGCCGCGACAAAAAAGGAAAGCCGCATCCCAAAGGCTTCAGCCAAAAAGCCGCCGGCCAAGGGGCCGATGATGCCCCCCGCGGTGAGCGCCCCTTGAAGGACGCCGAGGGAAAAGCCCAATTTGTTCGGCGGCGCGTAGAGCGTCATGAGCGCCAAATCCATCGGCCAAAGCCCGGCGGCAAAGCCCTGAAAGAGGCGCATGAGCGTGAGCTGCAGCGGCGTTTCCACGAGGCCGCCCAAAAAGTAGCTCACGGCTAAGAGAAAACTGGCGCGAATGGCCATGACCCGCTTGCCTTTCGTATCCGCCATGCGGCCCCATATCGGAGCCATGATGGCGCTGACGACGAAACTGCCGGAGAAAACGATCCCCGACCAGAGGTTCACCGCCTCGTGGCCGACGCCTAATTCTGTTGTCAGGTACAGGGGCAGAAAGGGGATCAGCATGGTGTAGCTGGACGCCATGAAGACGACGTTCCCCGTGAGCAAAATGAGCACTAAGCGCCAGTCCACCGCCGTCGCTTCCTTTCCTTGTCGCACTGCCCTCTTCGCTATTTTGCCAAAGGCGAAGAAGGGCAGCGGGCGTCTATGAAAATTATAGCAAAAGGCGCCTCGTTTGGAAAGCCAAAGGACAGGACATTGCCCCGGCGGAAAGCGCGCCGAAAATACGGACGGTACAGAGCGAGACAATCGGATATAGTGTGATATAATACGAAAAAGGAACGCACATTTTGGGGAGGCGATGGCATGGCGCTTTCGGGGACGCACCTCTTTTTCCTGTTGCTGACGGTGGGACTCGTCATCGGGGTCGGTCTTTACGCGGCGCGGCAGGTGAAGTCGGCGGAAGGGTACAGCTTGGGCGGGCGCTCTGCCGGCGCGATGATGGTGGCAGGGAGCATTGCCGGTACCGTGGTGGGCGGCGGGGCGACGGTGGGGACGGCGCAGCTTGCCTACACGGTCGGGCTTTCCGCGTGGTGGTTCACCCTTGGCTCTGGGATCGCTTTCCTCCTCATGGGGTTCTTCTACGCGAGGCCGCTGCGCGCTGCGGGGCTCACCACCATTCCCGAGGTCTTGGCGGCGAAGTACGGGAAAAGCGCGGGGACGGTGGCCAGCATCGTCGCGTCGGTGGGCATCCTCCTGAGCGCTGTCGCAAGCTCTCTGCCGGGGATCGGGATCCTGTCGGCAATCCTGCGGATCGAACCATGGCCAGCGGCGGGGGTACTGCTCCTTTTGACGATCCTTTACACCTTTTTCGGCGGCATGAAGAGCGCCGGCGTGGGCGGCCTCTTGAAGATGGGCATCATCTGGGTGAGCCTTCTTGTGGCGGGCATCGCGGCCTATGGGGCGCTTCCCTCTGGAGAGGCATTTTCAGCGGCGTTCCCGCCGCTGCCATGGCAAAGCCTCTTCGGCGGCGGCGTATCGGCGGCGCTCGCGAATCTCTTCGCCCTCATCGTCGGCGTGCTCTGCACGCAAACGTACATACAAGCCATTTTTTCCGCGTCTTCCCCCAAAGCGGCGGCCGCAGGGGCGTTTGCCGCCGCCCTCATCGTCATTCCCGTGGGGCTTCCCTCGGTGGCGGTGGGACTCTACATGCGCCTCTATCAGCCGGATACCATGCCGCTCTTAGTACTGCCGACATTTTTCGCCGAGCATCTGCCCCCTTGGCTGGGGGGCGTCGCCTTGGGCGGCATCCTCCTCTCCCTCGTCGGCTCCATCGGCGGCCTCTCCTTGGGGATCGGCACCATGCTGACCCACGATATTTTAGCCCCCCGGCTGGACATTCGCGACCCGTGGACAATGCTGCGCCTCTCTCGAGGCGTAGTGCTCGCCGTCATGGGACTGGCAGCGTTCATCGCCATCCGAAACCTTCATTCAGAGGTATTGGTGTGGAATTACCTCTCCATGGCGCTTCGGGGCGGCGGCATCTTCCTACCGCTCTCCTTGGCGGTCTTTTTCCCCCACTGCCCCGCCCCCCGCTGGGGACTCGCGTCCATGATACTCTCCACGGCTTTTGCCATCGCCTTTTCTCTCCTCCCTTCGCCGCCCATCCAGCCGCTTTTTGTCGGGCTTTTCGTCAGCGCTGGCGTATTGGCGGCGGGATGGATACGGGAAAGAAAGACATCACCGCCAAGACCGTAAGGGAGAAACCGCCTGCGTCTCGCGGCGCGGCGAAGGCGAATGTGTCGTTGCGGCACCGCAAGGCAAAGCGCCTCGCGGCCGCTCTCTATAAGAAAAATGTGCCATAAAAAAAGGAGCCCAAAAATGGAACAGGCAAAAGTGTACTTTACCAATTTTCGCACCCCGGTGGGCGTTCCCCTGACGGAGAAGCTCAAAAAGCTATGTCGATTGGCCGGCTTTGGCAAGATGGAGATGGAAGGGAAATTCGTCGCCATCAAAATGCACTTCGGTGAACTTGGGAACTTAGCCTATCTTCGCCCCAACTACGCCCGGGCCGTGGTCGAACTTGTCAAGGAAAAGGGCGGCCGCCCCTTTTTGACGGACTGCAATACGCTCTATCCCGGCAGCCGGAAACATGCGTTAGAGCATTTAGACTGTGCGAATCTCAACGGGTTTAATCCCACGACGACGGGCTGCCAGATCCTCATCGCGGACGGCCTGCGGGGCACCGACGAAGTGGAAGTGCCGGTGAAGAACGGAGAATATGTCAAGGCGGCGAAGATCGGCCGCGCCCTGATGGATGCCGACATCGTGATCAGCTTGGCGCATTTCAAGGGACATGAAATGACGGGGTTTGGCGGCACGATCAAAAATTTGGGCATGGGAGGCGGCAGCCGCGCCGGGAAAATGGAGCAACATTCATCGGGGAAAGTGGTCGTCAACGCGAAGAAATGTCGTGGCTGCCGCCACTGTGCGCCGGAATGCGGCTCTGCGGCCATTCGTTACGAGAACAACAAAGCGGTCATCGATCCTGAAGTATGTAAGGGCTGCGGCCGCTGCATCGGGGCATGTCCCTTCGACGCCCTCAGCAACGACCAATGGGACGCCAACGATGTCCTCGACCGCAAGATGGCCGAATACACCCAAGCGATCTGTCAGGATCGTCCCACCTTCCACATCAATATGGCCATGGACATCTCCCCGAACTGCGACTGTCACGGGGATAACGACGCGCCCATCCTGCCGAATCTCGGTATCTTCGTCTCCTTTGACCCGGTGGCCTGTGATCAAGCCGCAGCCGACGCCTGCCAAAAAGCGACGCCGCTCGAAAACAGCCAGTTGGGCGACCATTTGGCGCAATCGGACTGGCAGCACCATCACGACGTCTTTTTGGACAGCAATCCCCATGTGAATTGGGAAGACACCCTCATTCACGCCGAAAAGATCGGCCTCGGCACGCGCCGGTACGAATTGGTGACGATGAAGTAAAGGAAGAGGAACATGCGGCGCCCTGCCGCTATCCGCACAAAGGAAAGAGCCGTTTCTTCGTGAAAAAAAACGGCTCTTTCCTTTATGCTGAAACGCGGTCAGAGAAAGCGCAGGTCACTTCCCTTGGAACTTAGGCGGGCGCTTTTCGTTAAAGGCGCGGACACCTTCTCGAAAATCCTCCGTGCCAAGGAGCATGGAAGTGGCCATTTCCTCAAAGGTCAAAGTCTCCTCCAAGGTCGCGCCGAAGTTGTTGACGGCTTTTTTCGTCATGGCGATGCCCAAGGGCGCTTTGGACGCAATCGCTTCGGCCACGGCCATCACCTTCTCTTCCAACGCCTCCGTGGGATAGACATCGTTGACGATCCCCAAGGCTTTCGCTTCGGCAGCGTCTACCGGGCGAGCGGTGAACATCAGCTCCTTTGCCTTGGCGAGTCCCACGGTTTTCGGGAGGAAATAGAAACCGCCGCAGTCGGGAGACAACCCCACATTGGCAAAACTCTGGATAAAGCGAACGCCCTCGGCGGCATAGGCGAGGTCGCAGGCCAAAACCAAATTGAACCCGGCACCGGCGGCCACGCCATTCACCATGGCGATGACGGGTTTCGACATCATGGCGATGAGCTTGGCGATGGTCGCCGCCTTCGCGACGAAGCGACGGCGCTCATCGGCAGTGGAGAGCGCATCCAACGAGCCCAAATCGCCCCCCGCAGAAAACGCCCGCCCCGCCCCCGTGAGGACGACGACCCGCACGGCATCGTCGTGTTCCAACGTATGCAGCGTCAGGAGGCATTCATCCACCAAATCAGCGGAGAGCGCGTTCAGGCTCTTGGGGCGGTTCAGGGTAACGATCGCGACAGCGCCGCGTCTTTCAAAGAGAACGGTCTTTTCTGACATGAGGATCATCCTTTCATCATAGTTTTCTTTTATTGTACCGTATTCTGGAACAGAGGACAAGGGAGAAAGTCTTCGCGCAAGAGGCAAGAATATAGACAACCAACACACAAATCTTAACCCTTAGCCGATAAAACACACCTCACCCCGACCTTTTGATTCTTGGCGAAATACAGCCCCCAGCCATGCGCCTGTGCGCCTTCGCCGGTGCCAATCGCGTCCAAAGAGAAATAGTCAAAGACATGCGGCGAACCGTGCCATGCCCTTTGCTCAAGAAGCCAATCATGACCACCCGTCAAACGGGTGGTTTGCTCGCCCCTATAAGGGGCAGTT
>JBQNAL010000025.1:0-20582 GCA_052170475.1 Schwartzia sp. (in: firmicutes) | reverse complement strand
GCCGATTATTTTCGCAGCGTCACCTCGTCGATGATCTCGCCGTCCGGCAAAAAGCACCGGAAGGTGAGGGCATCGGAAGACGCCTCCAAGGTGAGGTAATTGTCCGTCTCCGGCTGCGGGGCGACGACGCGATCCAATTCGTGGTCGATCCAAAGATTCGGGTAGCGGACGTTTCCTGCAACGCCAGTGAGCAAGTAGAGCGGCCCCGTGTCATGCGCGGCGAAGTTCGCGATATGGCCGCGGTTGCGATAGGTGTGAAGGTGAGCGGTGAGTACCGCGTCGACCCCACCCTCCTCGAAGAGGGGCATGAACGCGCGGCCTACCTTTTCGTCAATCCCCGGAATGCGTTCGGGACGGCCATGGATACCGTACTGCAAAACGTCGCGATGGAGAAGGACGACTTTCCATTTCTTTTTCGTGCCGGCCAAATCTTTAGGCAGCCACGCCATCTGCTCCGATTTTAGACCGGGCGTGAGTTCATGGAGTTCCTGCCACTGGGTGCTCAGGACGGTGAAATGCACGTCGCCGTAATCGTACGAATAATAGTGGCGATTAAAATTTGCGCTGCCGTTTTCCGGCAGAGCGAAAAGCGCCAAATAGGCTTTTGGCCAGCGCACCTGCCAATCGGTGGTGTAAGTTTCGTGATTGCCCATGATGGGGGCGAGGGGGATCCGCTGCGCGATGCCGCTCAATCCTTTGAACCATTGATCCCACTGATGATGATCTTCCCCATTGTCCACGAGATCCCCCATGCTGATGAGAAAGGCGGCGTCCGGGTGCTGACGGGCGGCGGCCTGTGCCACGTTTCGCCAAGTGACATAGCCGTCGGAACATTGGGAATCCGGGAAAATGAGCGCCTTAAAGGAGCCGCCCTGATCGAGGGGGAGGGGATGCCACGGCGTCCCCTGCGCCCCTGCCACGACGCGATATTCGCAGGACGCGCCGGCGGGAAGACCGTTGAGCGCCGCGCAGTGGAGATAGATATGCTGGCCGTCGTCCGTGTAGAGCATCGATTCGGCGGGAACGCTGCCACACATCGAGCGATTGGCGACGCGCCAAAAGACGGCGGCACCCTCCTGCTTTTCTGCCGAGTGCCACATGATGGTGCGCGAGGTACGGCTGTCAGCGGTAATGATTTGGCGAAGGTGCCACGCATCCAAGGAAGTATCTCCCACCGCCAGACAGTCGCCAGCTTTGGACATCTCCCCTTTCTGATTGATGGGAAGGGGAGAGAACGCGCAGCCTGCCGTCACCATCATGACAGCGCTTCCGGCTAATTGCAAAAAACGGCGGCGGGAAAGTGGCTTCATTTCCATGCAAGCAGGCTCCTTTCTGTACAGAAATTCAGTGGAACGCGGCGATGGGACGGCGAGGTAGAACATCTTCTCGAATGATTGATATATTTAGTATAAATGTCCTCATTGTTTTTATCAAGCCATTTTCTTGTTTCAATCGCAGGTAACAGGCAATATTCGTAATTTTTAATTTTCGAATAAGAGGGTTCCAATCCTCCGCCATACAGGTTCTCATCAAAAGATAACCTACGGCGCTATCTCCCGCAAAATAGGAAATAAGTTTCGTCATCGAGAGGAGGGATTGCACGGCGGAGGCTTCTTCGCTACAATAGAGCTAATTCCATCGCGAGAGCTAATTCCATCGCGGCACGAAAAAAGAATGGATATTTGACATGGCGTGCGCGCAAAGCGCGAACATCAATCGCTATTCGGAGGGGGCGGTCGCATGAACAATTTTAGTTGGTATATGCCGACGGAAATACTATTTGGTCAGGGCGCGGAAGAAAAAACGGCAGAGCTCGTGAAAAAGCACGGTGGGCGGCGGGTATTCATCGTCTTTGGCGGGGGAAGCTGCAAAAAGAGCGGTCTCTTGGCGCGCATCGAGCGGTCTCTTGGCGCAGCGGGACTCGTATCTACCTCGTTTGGCGGCGCACAGCCGAATCCGCTTCTTTCCCACGCGCGGGACGGGGTGCGGGCGGCGGCAAAATTCGGGGCGGATTTCATGTTAGCCGTCGGGGGCGGCAGCGCCATTGATACCGCGAAAGCCATTGCACACGGCGCAGCGAACCTAGACATCGATCTCTGGGATTTCTGGTCAGGGAAGCGTGCCGTCACGCGCTCTCTTCCCGTGGGCGTGGTGCTGACCATCGCTGCGGCAGGCAGTGAGACGAGCAGTTCAGCGGTTCTGACGAACGAAGAAACGGGCAAGAAGTGCGGTGTCAATACCGCGTTTAACCGCCCGGCGTTTGCCATCATGAATCCCGAACTGACCTACACCCTGCCGCGCCAGCAGTTGGCGTGCGGGATCGCCGACATCATGATGCACACGCTGGATCGCTATTTCACCCATGAGACGGGCAATGCCTTCACCGACCGCGTGGCAGAGGCGCTTTTGAAAAATGTCATTCATTACGCCCGGATCGCCATGACAAATCATCGAAACTACGAGGCGATGAGCGAGCTCATGTGGTGCGGCAGCGTTTCCCACAGCGGGATGACCAGCCTTGGCCGCACCATGGATTTCGGCGTCCACAAATTAGCCCACGAGCTGAGCGGCCGCTTTGACGTCACGCACGGGGCGGCGCTCACGGCGATGTGGGGCGCGTGGGCGCGGTACGTCTACGAGGACGCCCCGGAGCGCTTCGCCCAGTACGCGGAAAAGGTCTGGGACGTCTCCATCGGCACGGTGGAGGAGCGCGCGAGAGCAGGCATCCGAGAAACGGAGGATTTTTGGCGCAGCTTGGGACTGCCGCTCTCTTTGGGCGAACTGGGCATCGAAGTGCAAGAAGACGAACTCGCCTCGTTGGCGGATATGTGTACCGATCACGGCACGAAAACCGTGGGCGTGTTCCATCCCATCGACCGAGAGACGGCACTCGCCATCTACCGGCTGGCCAATCGCTGAGGGGGCTTAGTCTTGCTGAAACGCTATCTTTTGGCGGGCGCGCTATGCGTCGCCGTGGCCTGCGGCCTTTTGCCGGGGACGACGGAAAGTGCGTCCCCACGCTCCGCAGCGCACAAACTTCGCCTTTCTTGGGCGCTCATCCCCAAGGCGGTGACGTACGACGTTCTCCTCTTGGATGGCGCCGATCCCAAAACAGCGAAGCAACTCGCGCTGTATCATTCGATTTCCGCACCCGGGATAGAACTTGACACGCGCACGCTGCCGAAAAACGCCCGCGCGGGCTATTTTCTGGCACGTGGCGTAGATCGTGACGGACACCCCGTGGGGGAGAGTCCCCTCCGCCCCATCAAAGCGGCGGAAATGTCCCCAAAAACCCCGCTGGTCTTGGATGAATACGCTGCGATGGCCTATCTGCCCGTCTATCCCGTCTACGCGTGGGTTCCTGTCCTACACGCCTCCAGCTATGAGGTCGAGGTGTGGCGCGAGCCTGAGAAACCGCAGGGGAAAGCCGAGCGCGTGCGCCATTTCTACACCTACGAATCCGTCGTCTACGACGAGGCGGGGCTGCGCCTATCCGGGCATTACTGGTGGCGGGTGCGCGCGCTCGACGGCGCGGGACGCCGATACAGCGATTGGTCAGCGCCGACGCCGTGGACGATCGTGACGCCGACGCCCATCGCCGCCTTAGGCGACAGCATCACCCACGGCGGCGGCGCCATCTCCACCCCGCCCTGCCACACGCTCTACAACTGGGAAACGTACGCCTCGGTGCCGGTGAAGAACCTCGGGTACAGCGGCGATACGACGACGGCGATGGCCGACCGCTTTGAAGCGGACGTCCTCCCCTTCTCTCCGCGCATTCTCATCGTCATGGGCGGCGTCAACGACTTTCGCGGCGGCACGCCCGCCCCTGTCACCATTCGCGCCTTAACGCAGATTTCCGATAAATGCCGCGCTCACGGTATCGTTCCCGTCTTCGTGACGGCCACCCCCATCCATCCCAAACGCATGGCGGAGAGCTTTGCGATAGAACCGGCGGCGGCCGATTGGAAAAAAAAGCAGCGTCAGATCAACGACTGGATCATGGCGCAGCCCCATGCCATCGACGTGACCGCAGCGCTGACCGATGCCGACGGCAATCTCCGAGCCGACTACACCGCCGACGGACTCCACCCCGACGACGAAGCCAAGCGCTCTATCGGCGAAACCATCGGCCGCTATGTGACGGCGCATTTCCCTGCCCTCGCGGCGGCGGCGAAAAAATAGACGCGCACAAAAGCCGAAAAAATACCGCCTAAAGGAAGTGCAAGATGGGAATTTCCTGAAACAAGAAAATTGTTGCCCGGCACGCTTCAAGCGGAGGCACAAACGAAAGCCCACACCGAAGGTCAAACCCTTTCGTGTGGGCTTTTTACTTTAAAATATTTTATTCTTATATTTAGAATATTTTTATGAGTTCTCGTAATTTTGTTCTTGTATTTCTGTTTACCTGGATGTATACTTTCTTCAGTTGGAGGTATCGTTATGAAGATGGATTATTCCAATCTGTGGAAATTGCTCATCGACAAGAAGCTTAAAAAGAAAGATCTAGCTGCGTTGGCGGGGCTAAGTCCCTCAACAATATCTAAAATAGCTGCCGGGGCAAATGTAAACACAGGCATACTGATAAAAATCTGTACAGCGCTGGATTGTCGATTAAACGATATTGCTGAGATAACAAACGAGGAGACTTGAATGATGCGCTTATTAAAAGTGGATCGCTTAGTTTTATACAGCGAATTGAAAAAGAAATTTAAGTCCTTCTCGGCAACCGATGTCGAAGATGGAGTTATGTATTATTGTCTAAAAAAAATAGGGTGTACCGCAGATGAATATTCAACGAAATCCTCAAGAGAGGTTGCCGAAACGCTTGCTGCATCAGATCTTCCGATTGATTTAGAAACAATTGTAGAGCTGTTTGAAGCTCTACTTGAGGAAGATGACAAAGACGAAAAGGGCATAGTATTTACACCACAATACATAGCAGAGTATATTTCCTCTCATGTTTTTTCTGCGACTGACGTAATTTCAGATACTGTTTCTGTTATAGATCCCAGCTGTGGCTGTGGTATTTTTTTGATTGCCGTAGCGGAATACCTTCTTTCGAAGACGAACTGGCCTATTGATAAGATCATCAATAATCATATTTATGGCATAGACATTGTTTCCGACAACGTGAGACGCTGCAAACTAATATTAACTCTATTGAGTGCAAAGCATGGAGGTAAGTACGCTGCCATTAAGCCGAATGTAACCTGCGCTGACAGCTTAAACTCTGATTGGAACGAACTCTTTCATGTAAAGTCATTTGATTATATCGTCGGAAATCCTCCCTATGTTAATCCACACGATATGAGCAAAGAAACCGTTGACTTCCTAAAAAACAATTATTCCACTACGCGAAATGGCGTGTTTAATATTTTTTATGCATTTATCGAAAAAGGCATGAAAGAGCTGGATGACGACGGTACGCTAAGCTTTATTATTCCTAATAACTTTTTGACAATCAAGTCTGCACTGGAATTGCGCGAGTTTTTGCAGTCAAGGTCTTATATTAAGAGCATTCTTGATTTCGGAGATAATATGGTGTTTAAACCGATAAGAACCTATAACTGTATCGTGCAATTTGATAAAAAAAGCAAGTCTCAGTTTAAGTATTGCGTTCTATCAAAATGTGAAGATATTGAAGCTGCCCTTTCTAATGCCGAATTCAATAGCATGCGTACAGACGCCCTTGACAAAAATAGCTGGAAACTTGTTGATGAAAAGACTTATAAAAACCTTCGAAAAATAGAATCTCAGTTTATTTCAATTAAGGAATTCATCAGAACGGGGATAGCAACATTGCGTGATGGCGTATACTTTGTTGAACGAGATGAGAATGGTTTTTATAAGAAAATTGATACTGAAAAACACTATATAGAGGATGGGCTGGTTAAGCCTATATATAAGATTCCGGATTTAAAACTTCACGATAATGTCATCGAGGAGGCAAAGCGATACATTATTTTTCCGTATGTTAAATCAAAATCTGGCTACACCCTAATTGACGAGGATGAGTTCTCGTTCAAGTATTCTAAAACATATCATTGTTTAAAGATACAAAGGGAGGAACTTGATGCGAGGGATAAAGGAAAAGGCGCTACGAAAGGTTGGTATGCATATGGTCGTACACAGGGATTGAATAAATACGGAAGGAAACTTTTATTTCCAACCTTTGCGAACAAACCAAACTTCATATACGTAGATGATGAGGATGCACTTTTTTGTAACGGCTATGCTGTCTTTGAAAACGACAGGTACGAACTTGACATTCTTGTAAAACTACTCAATTCATATGTAATGGATTACTATGTTTCTAACACCAGCTATGCTATTGAAGGTGGCTATTACTGTTATCAAAAGAAGTATGTTGAGCGTTTTTCATTACCTTGGGTCTCAGAAGATGATATAACGTTTATACGGGAAGCATCCAAAGAAGAACTCGATACTTATCTGTGGAATCTTTACGGATTGGAATGAGATGACCGTATGGCAATCAGTTATGACAATTTATGGAAGCTTCTCATCGATAAAAAGAAAAAACGTACTGATTTGATAATGGGGGCGAGTATAAGCAGTTCTGTGTTAGCGAAAATGGGGCGCGATGAATATGTTTCACTCGAAAACATAGATAAAATATGCAAATACCTTGATTGCGCACCGGAATCCATTTTTACAATTACGAGGAACTAAACAAATGACGTCATGGGAATAAAGGCAAACCGCCAATGACGTCATACTTTCATTTATGCGATAAGGTTTTCGATGTTGTATCTGTTTGAATAGATCTTCAGAAGGTCGGGAAAAAAATCTTGAAAGTTAAGTGTAGAGTACTCAATGCCAAAGTCCTGAGAAATATATCCCGCCTGTTTTAAATCTGCGCTATTTCTAAACAGGTGTGGTTGCCGGCGATTAAAATCAACGATCAAAAGTGCACATCGCTCATACGCATAATATGCTCCACCACTTTCTCTGCCATTGATTTCATTGAAGAAGCTAATATAGCGTTCAAGATCCGCCTGTCTCTTTTTAAATCCAACAACATTGTATTTGACTAAAGCATCGTCATACTCGTGTACTGGAATAAGGTATACTTCTCCTAAAACGATTTTCGGATACCGCATGTGAAGATTTTCCGCTTCGGCAACAGTCCTTTCAAACAGAGTGTCTGAATTCTTAGCAAGACTGCTCATTTGGCTGCGAACGTTAATAACAAGAGAATTTGTGGAATACTCGTATCCGTACTCATCTCTTTTTCTTTCAAACGCAAGCGGCCCCCAGTTGATCGTTGTTGGCATCTTTCTAATATTGGATGGGACTATGCACACATCTTGATCTTTTTGTTTAAGAAAGCCTGCCACCTTCAATTCCGGTCTAGTCTCTCCGAAGGGCGGATAAATGTTAGCGGGCTTAACGCCTGCATCGATAAAGCCTTTCTTTACGGCATCATGTATTAAGTTGATCAGTTTTGATGACCTAATCATTGATTCCTTGCCTTTTGCACCACGGGTAATGATAGAATCTTCTATTAGGGATTTGAATTCCAGTAATTGATCGTCGATAAAAGCCATGTCTGTACTCCTTTCTATATTCATAAATTAAGGTTGGATACGCTTTTTATATAAAAAGCCGGACATATGGAACGAAGAATACCTTCAACTTGTCCTCCGCTTGACTTACCTACAAATTTAGAAGCAAGCATAGAATAGTCCAAGCTCTTAATTTTGGTTAATTTAAACCATAAAGAAGGGTATTGCTTTATTGATTCATAATATTGAGGCGTTTGATTGTCCCTTGGCTCATCCTCAACTATTTCTGTATAGCGTGCAATGTAAAGCCCTCCGTTTTTAATCCCGGATTCCTTGATGATGAGATAAGGCGCGTGTTGGAGTAAGACATCTCTTAACATGTTATTTTTTCCAAAACGGCAAAACCAAACATAACCGTTCTCCTCAATCACCTTCATATGCTCCTTGTAAAAATCAATGCCAAACGGCGATTTAATTTTGATCAACGGGCATATATCTCCTTGTTGTATCTTCATAAACGATGCCACCTCACAGCCCTTCAAATAGCTCGCTGAGCGTTACATCAAGGCCGTCAGCGATTTTCTTAATATTGCAGATGGCGATGTTTCGTTTTCCTGTCTCAACGGAAGCAAAGTAAGTTCTATCCATACCTATCTTGAATGCAAACTTTTCTTGGCTGAGTCCAGTTCTTGTGCGAAGTTCCCGGATTCGCGTTCCTAATGCAACAGTAATCATAGAGACATACCTCCACTTTGATATTATACGAGCAGACGGTTTTTAAAACAACGGATTATACACAACAACCACTTGCTATTTTCTCATATCCGAACCTTTTAAGGCTGTCAGCAGCGGAAATCTGGAATACTCCATCTCCGCTGCTGACAGCCTTAAAAGCAAGATAGAACTTCGATAAGAGGTTACGAGAATAACATACACCGCCTGCATTGTCCAAAAATAAAAAATCGGCATAGTCAGTAATTGAATACCAAACTATACCGAATTTTTTCCGGGATTAAAAATCCCTAAATTACACCGTTCCCAAGGCGGGTATTTTTTATCGGTCACAAAAGGAACATTCTCCCCTGTCTTACAGGACGGCGCTGAGATCGATCACCCAAAAGCCGCCCACGATGAAGACCAAGCAAATGAAGTGAACGATGACCAACGTCGCGCGGTTCGCGATCTGCCCGTTGGACAGCCATTCGAGATCGTCATGTTCACGCAAATGATAGTATGCCATCATACCGTAATGACCCAAACCGACGCCAAAGAGCAGAATAATGGCAATGCCGACGATGATGACTGGCGATATTGGCATGCGCTGCGCCCCGCTTTCTCAGATTGACCCTGCACGGTGGTCAATGTTATGGATTATGTCTTATTATAATGGTTTTTTGCCAGAAGGGCAACCGCTTTTCCATTCCTCCCCCATGGCAAGCATTTCGCCGTCGAACCATTGGCTCTTGAATCAGCGACGACCAAGGCGCATACGTGTAAAAAAGTCGTCAAGGCCTGCGTATTTTTCCCATCCCCCAAAGACCGTGCAGAGGCTTCCCGTAATCCCTGTGCGCTTTCGAAACCACTGCGACGCACGGCGTACATGCGCCCCGTCACCCGAAAAATCGCAGCGTGAAAAGCCCCGCGGCGACGAGCGCCGCCAAGAGGAACAGCAGGGCGAAGAGGGAAAGGAGACGAGCGCGCCCTTCTTGGACAGCGATGAACCAGATGAGCGCTAAGAGGTCAACGAGGGGAATCAGCTGCGCGATGCCGTGGAGAAGCGCCCATAAAAGATGCAGGCGCTCTTCTCCCACCGCCGTTTCAATGGCAGCCAAGGCATAGCCCATGCCGGAGAGGAAGGCAAGGAGAAAGACGGCGAGCAGGACATCCCAAGTGCTGATGAGGACGGTTCGTCCCCAAAGGTATCCCGCGCCCATGGAAAAGTCGCCGCTCACCATCGCGGCGACGGCGAGGGCGAAGTGGAAAGGAATGAGTCCGTACTTCATCAGGATGGCGGCTCGTTCCAAAAATGCGCCGTGCCGCTGCCAACCGTGATAGAAGGCCGTCAACCCGTTCACCACAGCCAAAAGGAACAGCCCCAAGAGGATGTGCAGCACCGTTTGCCGCGCTAAATGCCAGAAGAGAAATCCCGGCGCGGCGTAGAAAAAGACCACGGACAAAAAGGGCAGGAAGTACCAGAGGAAGGAGGCGCTGTCCGCCCCCGCTTCCCTCTCGCTCTCCGCCTCTCTCCAAGCGCCCGCTTGTGCCGGTACCGTATCGCCACCGACGTTTTCCCTGCGCTCCGCCTGCTTCGTCCCATCCACCTCCTTGTCGTTCTCGACACGCCGCATGGGGCTTCCCCAAAAAGCGTCCGCCGATGCGCCACCTGAGCCCTCTGTGCGGAACGTTCGTTTCTCGCCGCGCAGACAACCGCACTTTTCGCGGCAAAAAAGGCTTATCCAAAGCCCGCGCCCGTTTGCCGGACGCCCGCCGCGACGGATAAGCCCTTTTCAACTCCTTGTCTTACGGTTGCCGCTGCCGCGCGGTCAAAACTTGCCGCCGCCCCCGCCGGAAGAACCGCTGTCATCCGAAGAGGATGAGCTGGAACTCTCCTTGCTCTTGCGTACCGACGAGACGTTCATGTAAAGGAAAGTGTCATCTTCATGGGTGAGGTCGAACGAGCCGTCATCCAAATACTCATCCGCTGCCGCAGCATCTCGGACATTGCTCATCTGACCGATGAGGTGCGAGCGAACGCCGAACCAAGTGAGTCCCGCCACGACCAAGGCCGCAAGCGCTGCCATGCCGTTGAAACCGTTCGCGGGATCGTACGGCTCGCCCTCTTTTTCGTAGTAGGCCAGCTCCATCTCCGCCGTTTCGGCGAATTTCATCGCCGCTTCGCCGAACTTATTGTCCTTCAAGAGGGGAAGGATCTCATCCTGAATGTGTTTGACGCCGGTTTTACTGGGAATGATCTTATTGAGATACCGTCCCGTACCGATGTAGTAATCGCGGGATTTGACCGCCACCAAAAAGACCATGCTGCCCCGGCTCCCCTGTTCGTAGCCGTTGCCGCCTTCGGCGATGCCTTTTGCCACCTGCTCGGCGCTACGCCCCCCGGGGAGACTCTCCATGAACACCACGCCGATGTGAACGTCGTACTTGGCGTTGATGGCCGCCAATTTCTTTTCCAAATCGCTCCGAAGCTTCGCGTCGATGTTGATGCCTGGGGCGACGGATACCAGGGCGTTCGCCGAGGCCGGCGAAGCGCCGGGCGTCTTGCCGCCGGTCATCTGATTCGCCACGGACGCCGCCGCCGTGGAAGCGACAGCGAGAGCGAACACCGCGCAGACCATCATCAGGAAAAATTGACTGATTTTACTGCCTTGTCTTCTCATGTTCACCCCTCCTTAGGCTAACACCATCTTGGCGATGAAATAGGCGATGGGAATCATGATGGCCGCCGGAACCAAGGGATAGAGCATCGCTTTGGTCGCGTCGTAGGGAAGACTGCCCACCATCTTGCCGGTCTGCCCGTTCATCATGAAGGTATAGGCTTTCCCGGCATACTTCGTGGTAAGGATCCAGACGGGTGCCATGGCGTAGGTGACTTTCCCGCCCTCCTTGGCGATGTATTTCTCCTTCACCGCGACGTTGTCGTAGCCGGTGACCGTTTCCGCCAGCACCCCCACGGCGCTGGCCTCCACCCGCTCGTCCGCGCGGGGAACGGCGGCCTCGGCGTCCACATCGTACTTATCCGCCAAATAGCCCGTCAGATAGCTGGCGCTAAAGGGGACAAGTGCGCTGTAATCGAAGGGCTCAATGCTCTCCATGTAGGTGTCGTCCATCTTCTCGCTGCCGTCCACCGGGATCCGTGAAAAGCGCATGGTGCCTTCCCGCTCGCAGTCATAGACGCTGGTTTCGGTGACCGTCTCGTCCGCTGTGTCGTAAACATTGATGCTTTCCGCCCGGAAATTGGCGGTTGCCGTAACCGCCGAGTCGAAGAGCCAGAAGGGAACGTACATGGGCTGGATGTCCTCCACACGGTTGTTGGCGGTAAAGGCCGCCGGAAGCAGCATCTTGCCTTCGTAGAACTTTTTGAGCGCCGCGACGGCGTCCTTCTTCGTCTTGACGAAGGGGATCACATAGTCGGGCTTCATCATGCCGTCAAAGCGGCTCGGCACCATCGTCGGATTTCCGCAGTAGCAGCATTCCGTGGCCATGGTGTTCTCGTCGCAGACGAGGGTCGCACCGCAGGCGGAACAGGTAAAGCTCTTCAGAGCTTCTGCTTCCGCCGCGTCCCATTCGCCCCCCGCGCCCGCCGTATCCCACTTCGTTTCCTCGGCCTGCGCCGCCTTCGCCGCCCGCTCCTCTTCCTTTTTGAACATGTTCTCAACGGTTTCCACGGTGAACTCAGCGCTGCAATACTCGCAGGTGACGTTTTCCGCCCCCGGCTTAAAGCTCAACGGCGCCGCGCAGTTTGGGCATTTGTAGGCCACTGTCGTCTCTGCCATCATCCATCACTCCCTTATGTGGGGGGATCGTGTGCCGAGGAACACCCCGCCCCACGACCCCTCATGTTCTTTTCGATCGCCCTGCCGTCAGGCTTGGGGCTTTCCGCAGTTGGAGCAGAATTTGCCCGTGTTCTGCGTGCCGCAGCCGCACGTCCAAGGCCCGGCGGGCTGGGGCTTTCCGCAGTTGGAGCAGAATTTCCCGGTGTTCTGCGTGCCGCAGCCGCACGCCCAAGTCGTCGCCGGCGCAGGCTGGGGCTTGCCGCAGTTGGAGCAGAACTTGCCCGTGTTTTGCGTACCGCAGCCGCACGCCCAGCCGGCGGCCGCCGGCGCCCCTTGGGGTGGCGTCGGCGCCTGCGGCTGCGGCTGACCGACCTGCTGACCCATGCCGAAGAGCTGTCCGGCATTCATGCCGCCCGCTTGCCCGGCAAGTCCCATGCCCATGAAAGCGCCCATCGCGCCCATGCCGCCCTCGTTGTTGGCGGCGTCCACCATCGCCGTGGCCTGTGCGCCGGCGATGCGCGCCGCCGCCATGGCAGGATTCGTGAGCGGCGTCGAGAACTGGAGATCCTTGAGGCGCTTTTCGTCCTCGGGATTCGCCGTGACGCTCGACACACCGAAGGATACCACCTTGATGCCGCGCTGCTCGCCCCACTTCTGGCTCAAGACCTCGTTTAGGGCGTCGGCGATCTCCATGGTATGACCCGGCAGCTCGTCGTAGCGGATCCCCTGCGCGCCGATCTTGGCAAAGGTCGGATTGAGCGCCATCAAGAGCTCGCTTTTGAGCTGGCTGTCGATCTCGCTGCGGTCGTAGACGTCCTCCACGTTGCCGCAGACGTTCGTGTAAAAGAGGATCGGGTTTTCCAATCGGTAGCTGTACTCCCCGAAGCAGCGAATGGACACCGTGGCGTTGAGGCCGATCGTCTGATCGACGATGCGGAAGGGGATGGGCTGAGGCGTCCCGTACTTGTTGCCCAAAATTTCCTTCGTGTTGAAGTAGTAAATGCGCTGATCCTTCGCCGTGTCGCCGCCGTAGGTGAAGCGCTTTCCGATGCGCTTAAAGACCTCGCCGATGCTGGTGCCGAGGTCGCCCTCAAAGACCGTCGGCTCCGACGAAGTGTCGTAGGTGTATTCCCCAGGCTCGGCGCAGATCTCCACCACTTTTCCCTGCTCGACGATGATCATGCACTGGCCGTTGGCGACGGCGATGCCGGAGCCGTTGGAGATGATGTTCTCCTCGCCGCTGGTATTGGAGCTGCGCCCACTGGTGCGCTTTTGCCCCTTTGCCACCAAGATGTCCACATCGAGGGCGTCGCAGTAGAAGAACTCTTTCCACTGATCTGCCAACACGCCGCCCGCAGCGCCCATCGCTGCCTTAATGAGTCCCATGAAAATTCCTCCTTCAATTCGCCGGTCGCCCGGTGTTCTCGGTTGTTATGCGAATGGCGCGGCAGCAGGAAAGATCACTGCCGTCGCACATGTCCCACACACGTTAAAAATCAATGCGGTAGAGCTTATTCGCTCGATCGTCGTAAACCAAGACATCGTTCCCCTTGACGAGCGCCACATCGAAGGGGGCAATCCACATCGTGATACGCTTCGTATTCATCCTCCTACCTCCTTCACCTGACACCGCCAAAAAGGCCGCAAGAAAAAGTTTCCTTTCCAAAGCGATCAGAAATGCTCTACTTTTTCATGCAGCCTCTCCCCCTTTTGCTCAGTGCGAAATGCAGCGTGATATATATAATTCTCATGTTTTAATTATACTCAAATTTCTCGAAAGGGAAACCCGACAAAAGTCGAAAAACCCACGCCGACATGCACTTCCCCTGTCAATCGGTAAATTCCTTTTTCACGCCGCGTGCGGCGCGGTCTATTTCCTGCCGCACGTTCTTGCACCGCCAAGGGCAGCGCCGTTGATCCAGCGTAACGTGCCGCACCGTTCTCCCTCTTTGGGTATATACGCCCATCCATAGCCGCACAACCATCTCGTCTAGGGACGCATCACAACATATATTGCAGCGTTCCATCGTCTTTTTGTAACGCGTCCATCCTTCCCTCGCACCCGACAGAGAAAAAGTCCGCCGCTACCAGCCGCCGGATGCGCCGCCGCCCCCGGAGCGCCCGCCGCCGCCAAAGTTTCCCCTGCCGCCGAAGCCGCCGCCTCCGCCGAAGGTGCGCGCGATGTGCCCATATTCCCACACGAGGCAGATCAGGAGAAAGCGCAGCCGATAGAGACGGGGACGATAGCCGAAAAGGCGCAGGAGGAGCTCCAAGAAGAGCCGAAGCGCCAGCCAGAGCGCCTCAAAATAGAGATACATCGCCACGTAGCCACCGCCGCGCAGCCCCAAAAAATCGACAACCTGCCCGAAAAACGAGGGCATCCCCCCGAAAAGAGCAGCGGGCAGCGCTATGTCCGATGCGGGGTCGGAAGACCTCTGGGCAGCGGAGCCATCGGGCAGCGGATCGGACGAAGCGGAAGGAGAAGCGTCCCCGGACGCGGTGGGCACCTCCGCCACGGGGGAGCCCGCCGCTATGGGGGACACCTCCGCCCCCGCCGCGAGCGCACGCACCGCGTCGGGCACCTCCTCGAGGCCGCCCCCCGCCCTCACAGCCAGCGCGGCGTAGGCCTCCCGAATGGCGGTGGAAAAATCGCCCGCCTGAAACCTCCGCCCCATGCGGTCCAGCACCGTCCCGCACCAGCCGTCGGTGAGGACGGCCTCCAGCCCATAGCCTACCTCGATGCGAGATTGACGCTCCTCCTGCGCGATGAGGAGCAAGACGCCGTTGTTTTTCTCCCGATGACCGATCCCCCAGTCGCGAAAGAGTGTCGTAGCATACGTTTCAATCGCATGACCCGACAGGGAGCGCACCGTCACCACCACAACCTGCGTTCCGTCGCGAACCGCCAAGCTCTCGCCCGCCGCCAGCATGGCTGCGGCATCAGACGGCGACAGGAGCCCCGCCTGATCGTACACATAGAAATCGCGATTGGGCGTCGGCCAATATTGCCGTTCTGCATACGCCGTCAAAGAGACGGCAAAGATCAGCAGAAAAAGGACTGCCGCCCGCCGCCACATGACGCTCGACTTCATCTTCGCCCCTCCTCTTCCTCCGCCCTCACATGCGTAAAGGCGCACGCCGCACACGCCCGAAAAAGCGCGGGGCGTCGAGCGCCCCAAGGAGGCGCCCAACTCGCCCAATGCGCTCAACGCGCCGCCTGACGCTGGGGAAAGACGAGGCGGCAGAGCTCATAGGGGGGCTGCTGCTCCGGCGGATAGTTCGTGGCAGACGTCGTGAAGTAGATGCTGCCGTCCGGCGCCAAGGCGAAGGAATCCGCCCAGCGAACATCCTTCTTCAGCTGCAGAATCCGCCCCGCCTCGTTCGCATTGTCCATGCCAAGCTCAAACGCCCACACGCCTTCGTCCGCCAAATCCCCCATGTAGAGAGTGCCTTCCCTCAGCACCATGCCGTCGGTGGGCAGATTGTTGATGTTGAGCCAGCGAATGTCCTTTTGCCGCTCCCCCACGCTCTTTGCCCTATCCCTGAGCGCCGCCGTCTTCACCGCGTAGAGGCAGTCGCCGCCCATCGCAGAAAAGAAAAGCTCCGCTCGATCTTTCGACAGCTCCAATCCGTCACTGTGCGCCAACTGCGTAAAGAGGCCGGTGTGCGGGAAATAAATGCTCTTTACGTTCGCCTGCACCTCAGGAATATCCGTCAGCGCTCGCCACGCCTCCCCGGTGGCAAGGTCGAGAGCGATGATCCCGCCATGGCCGGAATCGGTGAGATAGGCAAAGCCGCGTGCAGGATCCACGCGGACATCGCTCAAAGCGGTATCCGGCAGGACGACCTCCGACGAAAAGGGATAGGTGCGCGTGATCTCGCCCGAAGCGACGTCGATGCGGCAAAGTTTTGCCGCCGTGGGATCCGCGGCCTCTCCGGGGAGCTTCCCCGAATCTAGCACCCAAAGCGCCCCCGTCTCGTCTGCCACCACGCTCTCTGCGCTGACGAGCGGCGCGTCCATCAAAATGGGCAAGGGAACGCCCCCCACCATCTCCGCCACCTGAAACGGCGCTCGGTTGACGCCGGCAGGATAAGAGACGAAGATCCGCGCCATCGGCGTCACCGCCACCCCCGTCCATCGCTGCGCCGACTGTGCCACGAGCTCCACCGTCGGATCATCGCCGAAAGCGCTGCCTTTCGTCGCCGCCTCCGCGCCGCAAAAAAAAGCCGCCCCGACGCCAAGCACCAGTGCCGCCGCGCCGATCAACTGTTTACGCCATGCGTTCATGCCATCGCCTCCATCGCTTATGTTTCCCCTCCATTATACCATAACCACTAAACGCAGGCGGCGCTTCTTTCGCCTTTGTTAAGTGGTTAGGTACATATTCTCACTAAGTTCGTGCTTTCGCACTCACTAAGTGTTCATATTATACCATAACCACGAAATGCACCCTGCGCTTCTTTCGCCTTCCTCGTCCCTTCTCCTCAGTGCGCCGTGTCCAACACCGCCATAACGGTCGGCCAGACGTCCATGGTTTCGTGGCCGCGCCGCCAAAAGGCAGCGCCCGCCAAATCGTAGCGGCTGACGAGGGCGGCCTTTTGCGCGAGGGAGCGTGCATCCTCCTGCCAGACGCGATAGAGATGATCGCCATCGGTGTACTCGAAATAGTATTGCGCAGCGTCCGAAAGCCATGTCCGCCTAAGATGTTTCTCCGCCAAAAGCCGCTGCGCCTCCGCCATGGTCAGCGTGCGCGCCTTGACACGATGACCCGCGTCCTCTTGCCAAAGGCGCATGTAGAGCGGCATCCCCAAGAGGAGTTTATCCGGCGGCACTTCTTCGAGCGTGGCGGTAAGCCCCCTTTCCACCCAAGCGAAGGAAGCGACGGAGCCGGCCACCGGAGAATACTGCCCGTGCTCGTCGTAGGCCATCACCGCGAGGTAGTCCGCCGCCTTAGCTAATGCGGCACGATCATAGCACTGTGACCAGTTCTCCGAGCCGCCGGGGAACGTCACATCCACCGAGAGAATGCGCCCGGCTTCGTGGAGGGCAGCCGCCGCTTCCTCCACAAAGCCGGTCAAAGCGTCGCGATCCCGAAGGTTGATATTTTCAAAATCGAGATTGATCCCGTCCAAATCGTAGATCTCCGCCGTCTTGATGAGATTCTCGACGGCAGCTTTCCGCCCGGCGGGACTTTGCAAAAACTCGCCTGTCACGTCCGGGTCGAAATCGGCATTCGTCACGAGCGCCCAGACCTGATACCCCTTGGCATGGGCTTTGTCCACATAGCTGCGCGCCGGCTCCGCTTTGGGCGCGGGCGCGATCCGTCCCGCCGCATCGGCGATCATGAACCAGCAGGGGGAGACCACGGTGACGCCGGGGATCGGGGGCTGCAGCGCGAAATTGATGTCTTCGTCAAAAAAATTCTGCCAGACGAGCCGTATGCCCCCGACGACCTTTTGCTGCCGTGCCGCACGCCCGACGGGCGACGCACCCGTCTCCTGCGCCCTGCGCGCTTCCCGCCACTCCGCTAAGATCGCCCGCACGCCATCGCCCGGCGCTGCCGCCTCTACGAGCGACACGCCGCTCACCCAAAGGCAAAGCAGCAGCCAAAAAATCCGTTCCAACCCTATTCTGCCCATCTCAGGCGTCCTCCTTTTTCGGCTCCGTCAAGGACTGGAGCGCCGCAATCTCTCGATCCTCGACGAACACATAGATAAAATCCCCCGCCAAAAGGCGCAGATCACCGTGGGGAATCCTCTCCATCTCGCCCCGGCACACGTTCACGAGCAGGCTGTCCTTCGGCCATACGATGTCACGCACCAGCGCACCATCCAAGGCGCTGCCCGGCCCGACGACAAACTCCGCCACCGCCCGGTGCGCAGAAAGGCGCTGGGCGATCTGCCGCTCGCGGCGCAAAGAGCGCAGCAAGAGGGCGTCGTACACCGGCTGCCCCTTCAAAAAATCCGCCGTTAGATAAGCGGCCAAGGAGACGAAGATCAAGGCTAAAAGGTGTTCAAAAGAACCCGTCATCTCCATGACGAGAATGCTGCCCGTCACCGGCGATCGCACGACCGCCGCGAAGTAGCCCGCCATGCCGAAGACGATGAAATTCACTGCGTATTCCGGCGGCGCTAACTGCAAGACCTCCACCAAGCGCGCAAAGAGAGCGCCCCCGATGGCGCCTAAGACCAGCATGGGGAGGAAAATGCCGCCCGGCACGCCGGAGCCAAATGAGAGCATGGTATAGAAATATTTCAAGGCCAAGAGCAAGAGCAGCGTCGGCCACAAAAACGGCTGCTCCACCAGCGTGTCCACGAGCAGGCTGCCGCCCCCCAAGACTTCGGGCGCGACGAACATCAGCCCCGTGCCGACGACAAGCGGCAGGAGCGGACGGAAAAAGCCGGGCAGAGGAAACCTCCCGTAGAGATCCAGCGCCAAAAAGAGCCCGCGATTGAAGAGAATGCCCAAGACGCCGATGAGAACGCCCAAGAGCCCCATCAGCCAAAGATCCGCCAAGGGAAGCACGGGGAAGGCAGGGAAATGAAACACCGGCGCACCCCCAAACGCGATCCGGGTCACCACCGTGGCGGAAAGCGTCGCGGCGATGGTCGCCATCAAGACGAGCGGGGAAAAACTCTTCGCCAATTCCTCAAGGCAGAAGATCACCCCCGCCAAAGGCGCATTAAAAGCCGCCGCAAGCCCCGCGCCCGCCCCCGCCGTCAAGTAGAGCCGCTCCACCGTGCGCGGCTTATGCCGCAGCTCGCTGACCCCCTGCCCGACGCAGGCGCCGATCTGAACGCTCGGCCCTTCCCGCCCCAGCGACATCCCGAGGCCGATCGCCAAGATCCCACCGAACACCTTCGCGAGGAGAACCCGCAGCCAGCGCATCTTCATCTCCCCCAAGAGAATGCCCTTCACTTGGGGAATCCCGCTCCCACTGCACATCGGCTCCCATGCCAAGAGGCGCGAAAGGAATACCGCCGAAAGGACGAGGAGCAGCGCCCAGCCGCAAAGCACCGGCCATCCGCCATCGCGCAAAAAAGCGATGAGGTGAGGGTGCATCTCCTCCGTCAATGTCAGCGCCGCACGAAAAAAGGCGACGACGCACCCCGTCAAAAGCCCTACCCAGACGCCCCCCAAGAAGAGCCGCCGCCGAGAAGAGCGATCATCCGCGATGACCCGCATCGCCGCCTCCAACTTTCCCATCTCATTTGCCTCCCGTAAGAAAAAGAGGAGAGCCCTTCGGCTCTCCTCTTCGCTCTCCAGACTTACTCTGCGGTAAACGGCAGGAGCGCGATGTTGCGCGCCCGCTTGATGGCGAGCGTCACTTGGCGCTGATGCTTCGCGCAGTTACCGGAAATACGGCGCGGTAAAATCTTTCCGCGCTCGGTGATGAATCGGCGCAGTTTGCCCGCGTCTTTATAATCAATATGCTCGACCTTGTCCACGCAAAAGCTGCACACTTTCTTGCGGGGACGTCGGCTTCTGTCACGTCTGATCACGACTATGCCTCCTTAAAATGGAATATCATCGTCCTGCACAGGGCCGCCGAAACCGCCCATCGGAGACGCCGCCGAAGCGCCGCCGTCCATCGACGCCGGCGCAGAGAACGCGCCGCCATCCGCATGTGATTTTGATTCACAGAACTCGACGTCAGAGACATTGACCTCCGTGACATAGCGTTTCGATCCGTCCTGCGCCTCATAGCTGCGGGACTGGAGCCGCCCCTCCACCAAGATCTTCGAGCCCTTGTGGAGATAATTCCCGGCAAATTCCGCCAGCCGTTCCCAAGCGACAAGATTGAGAAAATCCGCCGTCGCCTGTCCGCTGTCCGCACTTTTGCTCATGCGGCGATCCACCGCGATCGTCATCCGCGCCACGCTTTTCCCCGACTGCGTCGTCCGCACGTCCGGGTCACGCGCCAAACGCCCCATCAAAATCACCTTGTTCATGACGATGCCCTCCTGCTTCCCTTATTCCTCGTTCTCCGCCGGAGCTTCAGGCTCCGCCGCCGGAACTTCTTCCTCCGATCTTACGATCATGTGCTTTAAGAGATCGTCCGTGATCTTCATCACGCGATCCACTTCCGCCACGCAGGCCGGTTCACAGGAGACATACAGCAGGCAGTAAAAACCGTCCGTGCAGTCTTTGATCTCGTAGGCCAGCTTCTTGCGACCCCACCGATCCTCTTTTTCAATCGTGCCGCCGTTCTCCTTGATGAGCTTGACGAACTTCTCAATGACCGCGTTCGTCGGCTCCTCCTCCATCGGCTTCACGATGAATATGACTTCGTAGTTTCTCACGAAATCACCTCCTCTTTGGACTTTGGCCCTCCTCTCCGAAGGGCAGGGAAGGTTCAAAATAAACTTTCAAACCTAATTCGACCAAAACAGTATACCATTCTTCCTCCGCCGTTGGCAAGAAAAAAAATCAGCTTCATGCCTCGTCGGTAGATTGCAAGTTTAATTGTCGCATTGTTGTGTTAAAGGTAGATTGCAAGTTTAATTGTCGCATTGTTGTGTTAAACTTTGTCCCTCATGC
>JBQNAL010000024.1:0-25129 GCA_052170475.1 Schwartzia sp. (in: firmicutes) | reverse complement strand
GGGAGATCGATTTAGTTGTAGGACGGCAAGGGACAAAACCCGTGATTATGACCTTCCCCGTTTGAACCGAGGTTTTGGGGCGATGTCATGATGAAGAGAAGCCATCCTTGCGTCTTTTTACACCAGTCCGACCTCAGCAAAAAAGGCGCGGTAATATTCCGCTTTCGTTGCCAATTTCATGGGATAGGCCCGAGACGTCGAGGGCAGGCGCGTCACCGACAATTTTCGCCCGTCGAATTCTGTCTTTGCCGTTTCGCCTAAATGGAAATCCTTGTATTTCAGTCCTAAAATGCCAAAGAGGATCTCCGTCGCCTTGCCGCCTGTCGTGCCGATATGGCGGCACCTCTCGATTTTCTTCAGCACCGCCCGCAAATCCACCGTCTCCACCACGTCTAAAAATTGATCCGAAGCGTTATCGTGCGTCCGTACCGCCCGCCTGACCGTCGGACACGACGCGATCCCCTTTGCCGTCAAAAACGCCTTGATCTTATCCGCGTCAAAGGCGTTCGCGTTCTCCTTTTGAAAGTGCTGGGCATCATCAAAAAACACCAGCCCATACACTCGCCACATATCATTCTGGAAGTTCGGATAATGAAATTCCATCGAACGCTTCTCCGCCTTCGGCGGAAACGTCCCCATCATCATCACCGTCGCCGCCTTAGGCAAAAACGGCGGAAACGGCCGTATTTCAATCTTTGGCATGTGTCTCATCCCTTCTGGGGAAGCTATCATCAGAGGGCTGTTCCGATTTTCCGGAAGGCGCAAATTCATAGCAGTCGTCCGGTCGCCAATATTCCGCGGCTATGACCATGTTCGCATCTTTGCTGGTTCCAACTGGAACATGTAACTGGGAAAGTAAATCCGCCGGTTTTGTCAAATACGAAAGTTCCTTTTTCCACAAGGTGCTGCACAAACACATATCGTCCCTAAAAAGGCATAATATGCTGTATGTGCCGTCAATGATCGAAAGGGCATTCCCAAGAATCTTACAGACTTCTTCAATCAAAGCAGCGCGCAGCAAGCCTGTTTTCCACGCCGTGGGGAATTGCTGTCCCGCCGTAAGCAAGAACCAGCCCATTGGCAATGGCGGCCGCGGTGTCGATATTGGTCAATCCTTAGGGCAATCGCATCACAAAATCGGCTACAACGCCGTTGAACTTTTCATGCTCCACATAGAACAGCATGTGCCCACCGATTTGGAAGGGAACGAATTCCCCTTGAGGAATCTGCGCTGCGATATGCCTTCCGGCTTCGATGCCTTTCGGGAAGGTTCCGCTATTGCCGCTCACGACCAAGGTGGGGATGGTGATGGTCGGCAGCACGTCGGTATAATCGCTGTACACATAGTCGCTGTAAAGGGCGATGCCGATATGGGTCGGGACGATCAAGGATTCCGCAATCATCCACTCCGTCCCGGCCGGCATTTTCCCGTCGCCGAAAATATTCGCCAGAAACGCGCGGGTAAAAGCTTCTCTGTCCGAGGTGTAGTTTTTAACGAAAGTATTAAACCCTATCGCGTTATGATCCCTCATGCTGTGGCAGTTCCATTCGGCGCTGCTGAAAGGATAGGGGGTCATGTCGATGAGGCCAAGCCCTGAAAGATGCCCCTCTTCTGCGCCGAACTGCTTCCAATAAGACAGCATGAGGGGGCCGCCCATCGACCAGCCCATCAGCATGACGTTTTCGAGAGCCAAGGCTTCAATGACTTCGTGAATGTCCATCGCCAATCGGTCAAGGGTATAGCCGTGCAGCCCCTTGGACGAAAGGCCATGCCCGCGAAGGTCAATGGTGACGATGCGAAAATTCTTCTTCAAAACGTCCACGTTGTTCACATAGAACTTACTGCTGACGCCCCAGCCATGCACGAGCAGAATCGGTTTTCCGTCGCCCTCCACTTGATAGTGAATGTACGCGCCATCGCTTGTCTTTACAAACCCCGTTGCCATCAAACGTCCCGTCCTTTCATGAAAAAATTAACCCTTCCGAAAAAACCATATTTCGCGCTTATTCTCGTTATTCCTTTTCATCTTGTCCCCCTTTCCGAAAGAACATGCGTCTGCTTGAACTCGTATAACTAACAGATTGCCTGATTACTATTGGTATACATCACAGAAGATCTTATTTGCAGACTTTTCTTCACAGGCGCGCCGTAGTTACAATATATGTATTTCCAATGTTACATTTTTCGTTTTTTTACAGGCATTATTCTCTGACGGCCTGTCCCTCTCCGTAGCTGAACATATTCAGCTTCTATTAATGCTTTTCCTACTTCTTCCTTATACTCATTATCTAATATCCCTTTTCCTTTTATGATATTCTCCATTTTCCATCCGAAAATTGAGTTAAAGATTCCACTTCTTCTGGGATTAGATTTCCTGCCTTATCTTTAACAAGTATTTTTCATAGTAAAATAATCATTAGTTATCTCGTTGTTTTTGACGCCTTCTTCTATCCAAGCACTGATGTAAGTCCTATCACCATGTATACAAAGAACACCTTTATTTGGGGCGTTCACACAGGGATTTGTAGAAAAGCAGATTTTTGAGTGACGCCTTCAAACGGAAAGCCTAAGAAATACGATCACAACAAGAGCAGAAATGCTCCTGTATGGTCGTTTCACTTTGCTATGTTATCGATTTTCATAAATAATATATACTTTTTTGGTGAGTTCCCGTGCTTCGATTCCGTCGGGAGAATCATCTAAGAGCAAACGATATTGCTCAAGAGATTTCTTTGTTAATATTTTATTTTTCCCGCAAGTATAAATGTGATATCCATGCAGTAGAAAGTATAAACACACTTGTATGTTTCCGGTTTGAACGATAGCTATTCCTAAAACAATAAGTAGAACAAGGCTTACAATAAATCCGTAAGCATCAAGATTTATTGTGAATGCTATGGCAAGGTATGCCACAATTGGTAATACCGCTCCAAGTGTACTATCTGTTTCAGGCTTATATTTTATCCTTGTGTTGTGTCTGTCTCTTTTCCACCGGATATCCCATATTATTGAGAATATTATCAGTCCAAGCAAGATCAAATATAGCCATTTGTCTTGCGCCCAACAAGCGAAAAATCTATCTTGGATTTTAGGAAATACAGCTGAATCGAGAGTCGTATAGCCATACCAAAATTTGCTAATGATTTGAAGGATAAATACGCTTCTACAAGACGCAATATAAGTCAGCCACATTCCTATTTTTGTCATCATGATATGGTCTCCTCAATAATTGCAATACCAGTCCTGTCCAAGAGTAATGATTTAAAATATGCGTCAGACATTAAATTGATGATATGGAAAAGCTGAGACTTTTCTCTATATACCAGTTTTCCTTCATCCTCGTCATATTCAATATCCAATCCCAGTTCTTGAATAATTCTTGGAACTTTGTCGAAATTTTGGAAAAAAAGTGGTAACCTCCCCTGAGTCATGATATTTGTGAACCGTTTCATTATCCGAACATCACTTGTACAGTCTTCACTGAACTGTTCCATGTTTTTGATGCAGCCAGTGTTTAAGATTTCTCCCAAAGCTTCATTGGTCTTTTTCAAATACTCATCCCGGTAATTAAAGATTCGTTCCAGTGATATGTGATTCAACACAAATAGAGTATTTTCATAGAGGATGATGTCGATATTTTCATCAATCCCTAGAAAATCACCATCCATAGCCACCAATTCGTCATTGACAATTCTTACAATATATCCGCTACGAAGCTTTTTCATTTTCGAGAACTGCCTCAGTAGATAAATAGTTTTCCCATTGCACGAATAGCATAGACAGTAATACTTTATGTGTCCAACTGAAAGCAACTTCATGTCTTTAAATATTTCATCATCAGAAATTGCTTTCAAGAAAAGCTGTACTTGGGGAACACTGTCATCAGATATGTGTTCCATCTGTCCATCAGGAACACCCACAGGGTTATAATCGGATAATACAGCATTTCTCAAGCTGGAGATTGCATTTGGGAGTACCAGGTTTGATATCTCGTTTTGGATGTCAGTTGATACTTGAGGCTGAAATGGCTGCATCTTTTCAGCTGATGGTTTTTTTACAAAAAACATACGGAGATTATTTGATGTAGACTCAGAATTGGCTCTTTCGAGTAATTGAATCAATTCATTCTTCTTATCGTCGTAGTTTATTACAACATCATCCATATTTGAGCTCCTCATTAGAACATTTAAGCAACATATAGTGAATTTAAAAATTGCGGTTTGTTTTCGTTCATTTTTGAGCAAGAGTAAATTATTATACTTTTTCAAAGAAAATTTTATCAACTTCATAAAAGGTCTTTTCCTTGACACCAAGACCATATTCAATCAGCTTATTGATAAACTCTTCACCATCGATAAGGTCAAGCTGTTGTTTTCCCTCATTGTATGCCTCTTCTCGAGCCGCCTTTGTAAATGTTCCGGTTGTAATTAAGAACGCCTTTTTCAATAGCGATAGTAAGGGAGCCTCGGAAATCTCTACTGTCCCCTGCATATACACTGCCGATAAAATGTTTACACTTGGAACGCAACATTGAAACTGAAAATTCTTTATACATAATTTTCTTGTTCCATCAATACCACCATCACCAGTCTTTTTGTTACGCTTACCTGTGAAAATCCACATTCACGAAGCAAGAGCACTGAGAGACGGTCAAAATCAAATGGATCCATGTTATGTAGCGTTTCAGTAAGTTCAACTCTCCATGGTTCTAATTCTTCGGGAACGCCGATATTGTTATTTGTCGGGTCATCGTCATTTGCAATTTCGGTTGCTTCGGATTCAGTTGTACCAGTCAGTTTTGGGTTCTTAATAAATTTTGTAATTTCCTCTCGAGTGACAATTTCTCTATCAGCAAATGCTGGAGTAATCATCCACACACCACGCTTGCGATTTATTATTGCACCGTATGTCTTTAAGCGAATACATGCCCATGCAAGCTGGTATTCAAGTTCTATCTGTTGAGAAGCATTACCACTAGGCTGTTCATCGACAACCTCATCAGAAAGATGAAGCATTTCGACAGTTTCATCTCGAATTTCATTAATATTTGCAGAGCCTCCCAATTCATGCAGTGCCTTAAAGGTAGGTTCAATTAATTCTAACTGTGTGGACTCTTAATTTTTCTCTTTTTCGCCATTATACAGTCCTCCCAGTTACAAGCTTTGAAAATACAGCATACTACTCTGAACTTGAGGCCAGTCTATTTCTAAGCCAACTCCAACTCTGTATGCTGCTTTTCGATTTTTTTCTTTCACGAACCTCATTTTCTTTAAGAAAGATATTTCCGCTTGAAAAGGTTTCCTTGTTCCGCCAGCTCGAATGGTGCTTTTTTTAGAAAGATGTAATTCGTTGGTAAAAATATCATCCATCCATTCTAGGTACTCTTGCGGTTGAAAAATATGATTTCCAAGGTCGTTTTGTGTAGAAAAAGCAAATAAATCATCAGAGAATTTTTCTTCGGACAACTTGTAAAAATAGTGTAGCATTGCTCCATACTGTCCGTTTTGTAATACCGATGCCCTTAACATTTCAAATGGTATGCTTGCATAGGCGCCACCAAATCTTTCGCAAGCATCAACATATTTGTATCCGAGTTCAGTCAAACTTCCGTCTGACGAAATGAACCCAATATGGTAAAGTCCTGAATCGATTACCTCTCTATAACTGTGTGAATCACTGCGAACTTTTCGTGCATATTCTTCCCAGGCTTCATTTTCATTTGTTGTTCCAGTGTTTAGCTTATCCACAAGTTTTGATTTAATAGAATCCGACCTTCCCGAAAACAGATTCTGATTCCTTGTTTCATCAATCATGATTCGAGTTGGGGTAGTGTTTACGTTATAAGGTGCCTTGGAATCATAAATAGGTATTAGATTATTCCAGAAATAGAAATGAAACCATACATATCTCCATGCTTTGTCTGAGATTGTATCTCCCGGAGTATTTGAGAGATATTTATAAATATCGGCGTTTGCATTAATTCGGCGTACAGCATTTTCTAGTTCAGTTGGAATAGAAACAGAATCCAAATTTTCGCCAGTTGCAGTTATTATTTTGACCGCTTGGCAGTATCTATAAAATGCATCTGGATGACTCATTCCTTCACGCATATGAGCCCAAAGCGTTGATGCACTGCCAGTTGTTGGCAAAGCAGATTCCGTTCTTGATATAACTCTACACTCTGGTAGCACAATATCTCTCACACACGTCAACTTTCCATAAAATGGACGAGTAGCTGACAGGTTTGGCGGAGCATAGGTATAAATGCTTATAGGAACATCAGGGGATGTGGCATCAATAATTCGCTTAACATGGTTTCCTGGAGTGCTATGCGAAGAATAGCTTTCAGGAATCACCATAACAGATGCAGCATATCCTTTTTCAAGATATGCGTATGACTGTCCGAGCGCTGTAAGAATACCATGTACTCCTTCATTCGGACGTTTGAATTCAAATGCAATATTTATTTCATTCGATGTTGCATTTTGAGCATTTAGAACGCCGTCTGCTAAAGGCCATTGATGTACGCCTTCACGTCCTGCGAATACAGACCATCCTCCACTTGTTCCAAGAGAACCAAAAAAGTAATCCTGTTTCAGCATAATAATGTCCGCTATTTCTGATGATGCGTATGCCGCTTCAATATCATGGCTCATTTCGTTCCTCCTTCGAAATGTATTCAGCAATTTTTATTAGAAAAGGTTCCGCCATTTTCGGTGGGACTGCGTTACCTACTTGAATGCACTGTTCCTGTCGTGTTCCGAAGAAAATATGAGAGTCTGGAAATGTTTGAATACGAGCTGCTTCTCTTGCGGTGAGTGTTCGATTCAAAACAGGATGAATAGGAAATGCATTGTGTCCTGGCACCATTGTAGTCGATGTTTTGTTTCTATCCAAACGCTTATAGACATGGCTGTAGTTTGCTACAGTTCCGGTTTTAGAGTCTTTTCGTGTAGCCACAGCCAGTTCTTGAGGCAAATCTTCAATATTTAATTTACAGCCTGCTTTTACATAACCATATCTAGCTGCGACAATAGGTTTATGATTTAGTGGGATATGATTAGGCACTTCATTTTCGTGCCCCATCAAATCAAGAATAGCGGACCCCACTGTTGTATACTCTGGCGTTTGACCTGAGCCAAAAGGATAGTGAGTCGGGATAGGGGGTTCAAAATCAATTCCCAAACGATTACCAATCATAAACATTCGATATCTATCTTGGGGAACACCATAATCTGCGGCATATACAATTTTGCACCATATATTACTGTAACCGAGATCCTCAAATTGGTTTTTTACCTCTTCTACGAACAGACCTTTGTCGAGATTGGTAAATCCTTTTACATTCTCCATAAAAAAGAATTTTGGGCGTAACTCTTTGACGATTCTTATATACTGATATACCAGAAAATTTCTAGGGTCTTGATGTGGATCATATTCTTGTGTGTTTATGAATCGTCTCTTTCCAAAAATAGAGAAACCTTGACATGGAGGTCCGCCTACAACTAAATCCACTTCTTTATCTCCAATTAATTCATTCCAATCCTCGGAGAATAAATCATTGATATCTTTTTGAACAATTGGAACTTCAGGAAAGTTATAGTGATGTGTTTCTGCAAAACGAGGATTTATTTCGTTTGCCATTAGAATGTTAAATCCGCTGTTATAGAGGGCTATTGATAGTCCTCCAGCGCCAGCAAATAAATCAATCGCATTCATATAAATCTAAGTCCTTTGCTTTTTGTATTTGTTCTTGAATAAAAAACGCTAATTTTTTAGAAAAGACTGGAGGTACGGCATTTCCCACTTGATGTCCTTGCTGTCGTCTGTTGCCCTCAAAAATCATGCTGTCGGGGAATGTTTGAATACGTGCAGCCTCTCGAACTGTAAGGCTCCTATTAAGCGTTGGATGAATTGGAAATGCATCATTACCGGGAACCATTGTTAAAGCGGGGTGTGTTCGACTGAGGCGTTTGAACGTGTTCCCAAAGTTCTTTCTATAGAGTTCTGGAGGGAGCGCATCTTCCGGGAGTCGGCCACCTTCTGGGATAAGTTTGTATCTTTCGATATTCTTTTCGGTATGCTTTAATGCAACATGATTAAATTCAGGGGTATCTCCCAATGATTCCAAATCTTTAATTGCGTCCCAGCAATTTTCCCAAGCGGGAAGATTATCGTTAGGGTTATCTGAATGGTCAGGAGTTGGACACTCTACAGGAAGTCCCACTCTGTTTCCAATAATAATTACACGTTCTCTTATTTCTGGGACACCATAATCTGCCATATTTATAAGTTTATATTTTGCATTATAACCAGCATCATGTAACTGCTTAATAACATTTTTAAGATAGGATCCGCCGTTGAGAGTTAGTATTCCCTTTACATTTTCCATGACAATAAATTTAGGGCGAAGCTCTCTTATAAGTTTTGCGTATGTAAGAACAAGTTCATTACGCGGGTCTTGCTCGGCTCTTTTTTCAGGGTCAGAAGAAACACGCTTGCCAATTGTGGAAAAACCTTGGCATGGAGGACCACCTATGACAACATCAACATACCCATTTTTCAGATATGTTTTCATTTCTTCAGATGGTATAGTTCGAATGTCTCTATTAATCATAGGGATATACGGAAAATTCCGTCTGTGTGTTTTTTCTACCAAATTATCATTATCAACACATAGTTTTATTTCAAAGCCTGCGCATTCAAAGCCAATGTGCAGACCGCCCGCCCCTGAGAATAAATCTATTGCTACATATTTGTGTTCACTCATTATATCTACTCCTGTTATTGTTCTTCAAATTCAATCGAAACTCTGAAGTCCAGGTTATGTTCCTTACAATATTCATTTATTAACTTCATCGTTTTATAAGTTGGATTAGCTTTTCAAGTTTCCTATCTGTTAACTGTTGTGAAAGATACCCCAAGTTCTTTCGCAAAATCCTCCTACAAAAATGATGGAAGGCTTTCTTAAAATTCACCTAAATTCGACAACTCCTTTTTGAACATGTTTTTCAACTTTTTAGTATCAAAATAGTATCACTCAGGAGTTTTGACAACACCTAATTACTGGAGAACCCTGTTTTTAACGGTTCTATCGCAGAAACAGTTTTATTCTCGCTATTCAAATTCAATCGTCGCCGGGGGTTTCGTGGTGCAGTCGTAGAGGACGCGGTTGATGCCTTTGACTTCGTTGACGATGCGGTTGGCGACGGTTTGGAGGAGGGGCCAGGGGAGGGGGGCGCTTTCGGCGGTCATGAAGTCGGTGGTGAGGACGGCGCGCAGCGCGATGGCGTAGTCGTAGGTGCGGCCGTCGCCCATGACGCCGACGGAGCGCATGTTGGTGAGGGCGGCAAAGTATTGACCTAGGTCGCTGGCGAGGCCGGCTTTGTCGATTTCCTCGCGGTAGATGGCGTCGGCGTCTTGGACGATGCGGACTTTTTCTGCGGTGACTTCGCCGATGATGCGGATGCCGAGGCCGGGGCCGGGGAAGGGCTGGCGGCGGACGAGGCGCTCGGGAATACCGAGATGGCGGCCGACTTCGCGGACTTCGTCCTTGAAGAGGAGGCGGAGCGGCTCGACGATTTCTTTGAAGTCCACGTGATCCGGCAGGCCGCCGACGTTGTGGTGGGATTTGATGACGGCGGATTTGCCGAGGCCGCTTTCGATGACGTCGGGGTAGATGGTGCCTTGGACGAGGAAGTCCACCTGTCCGATCTTTTTTGCTTCCGCTTCAAAGACGCGGATAAATTCTTCGCCGATGATCTTGCGCTTTTCCTCTGGATCGGTGATGCCCTTAAGCTTGGCGTAGAAGGTTTCGTGCGCGTCTACGCGGATGAAGTTGAGGTCGTAGGAGCCGCCTTTGCCAAATACTGCCGCCACTTCGTCGGCTTCGTTTTTCCGCAGGAGGCCGTGATCGACGAATACGCAGGTGAGCTGACGGCCGATGGCCTTGGAGAGGAGTACCGCCGCGACGGAGGAATCGACGCCGCCGGAGAGGGCGCAGAGCGCCCGTCCGCTGCCGATTTTCGTTTTCAGGTCGGCGACGGTGCGGTCGATGAAGGCGTCCATTTTCCAGTCTCCAACGCAGCCGCAGACGCGGCGGACGAAGTTTTGGAGCATGGTCTTCCCTTCGGCGGTGTGGAGGACTTCGGGGTGGAACTGGACGGCGTAGAGATGGCGCTCGCTGTCCTCCATGGCCGCGATGGGGCAGACGGGGGTCGTCGCCGTCACGCGGAACCCCTCCGGCACGGCGGCGATGTAGTCGGTGTGGCTCATCCAGCCGATGGTCTTTGCCGCTACGCCCAAAAAGAGCGGGGATTCCGGTGCGGTGACAGTGATTTCCGTCTTGCCGTATTCGCTGACGGGGGCGGCTTCCACCCGTCCGCCCAAGGCGTGCGCCATGAGCTGGCTGCCGTAGCAGATGCCTAAGATCGGCACGCCGAGGGAGAAGAGCGCCTTGTCGTAGGGGAGCGCCGTATCGCCGTAGACGCTGTTTGGCCCGCCGGTGAGGATGATGCCTGTGGGCTGCTTTTCCTTGATGGCGGCGATGTCCATGGCGTAGGGATGGACTTCGCAGTAGACGTTACATTCCCGCACGCGGCGGGCGATGAGCTGATTGTATTGGCCGCCAAAATCCAGCACTAAGATCATTTCATTCGTCAAAATCATGCGCCTCCTCGATGCCCCAGTCGGGGTGCTTCGCTAAAAATGTTTCTGCTGCATGTTCGCATGTGGTATAGGAAAAGCCGCGGCGATAAAGGAATGCCTTCATCTTTTCCCGCGGCGTCGCCATCCGAAATTTTTGTGATAAAGAGGTCTGTGCCGCTCGTTCTTCGCGCGCGGCGGTGTCTTCTGGCACACAGGCGGTCACCAGCGCCGAGGAAAATCCGCGCTGGCGGAGCTTTTGACAGATTTGCCGTACGCTCATGGCGCTTTCTTCGTAAAAGTATTGAAATTGCCGCCGACAGGCCGCGTCGTCGTCAAGGTACTGCTTTTCCGTGAGGCGCACCAATGCGGCTTCGATTTCGTCTGCTGGATAGCCCCGGCGCTGGAGTTTTTCTCGCAGTTTGGCGGCGCTTTGTTCCTGAACAGCCAAAAGCTCCACCGCTTTGTGGAGCGCAGGGGGGTTAGGCTTTTTCATGCTTTTCCGCAGCGGCGGCCGCTGCTTTTTCCGCCTTGGCCGTGGCCGCCGCCAATTTCGCGTCGGCTTTTTTCTCTGCTTCGGCTTGCTTTTCCTTGAGTTTATCCTTGACCTTGACGGCCAATTCTTCATATAGGGCGGGTTGCTGGCGCAAGAGATCCTTGATCGTTTCGCGGCCTTGACCGAGCCGGCTGCCTTCGTAGGAGTACCAAGAGCCGCTTTTATTGAGTACGTCGAGGTCCGCCGCCATGTCGATGACGCAACCTTCACGCGATACACCCTCGCCGTACATGATGTCAAATTCGCACATCTTGAAGGGCGGTGCTACTTTGTTTTTTACGATCTTGACCTTGGTGTGGTTGCCGATGCTTTCCGTCCCCTGCTTGAGGGCTTCCCCTTTGCGGACGTCGATGCGGATGGTGGAGTAGAATTTGAGCGCCCGGCCGCCGGTGGTGACCTCGGGGCTGCCGTAGGTGACGCCGACTTTTTCGCGGATCTGGTTGATGAAGACGGTGACGGACTTGGAGCGGCTGATGAAGCCGGTGAGTTTTCGCATGGCTTGGCTCATGAGTCGCGCCTGCAAGCCCACATGGGAGGCACCCATGTCGCCTTCGATTTCTTCTTTTGGCACCAAGGCGGCCACGGAGTCCACGACGATGATGTCGATGGCGCCGCTGCGGACTAAGGCTTCGACGATCTCCAAGGCCTGTTCGCCGTTATCCGGCTGGGAGATGAGCAGGTTTTCCGTATCGACGCCCAATTTTTTCGCGTAGACCGGGTCGAGGGCGTGTTCGGCGTCGATGAAGGCCGCCAAGCCGCCGCGGCGCTGGGCTTCGGCGATCATGTGCAGCGTCACCGTCGTCTTGCCGGAGGATTCAGGACCATAGACTTCGACGATGCGCCCACGAGGAAGGCCGCCGACGCCAAGCGCGATGTCAAGGGGCAGGATGCCCGTGGGGATGACTTCCACGTTCATGTTCGCCGTGGCTTCGCCAAGGCGCATGATCGATCCTTTGCCGAAATCTTTTTCGATCTGTTTCAATGCGTTTTCGAGTGCTTCTTTTTTATCCATGCGGCACGCTCCTTTTTACGGGGTCTCCCCTCAATATCCCTATTTTAGCGCATTTTTCCGCTGTTGTATAGAGGCGTGCGGCCTTGGCTTCGATCGTTTTGTTGGAGGCGGTTGTCACTTTTGTTACCGCTGAAACGATCCTCTTTTCGTATAATGTTCAACGAGGATTTTTACTGCGGAAAAGCGCTGGCAACGGACGGAAAGGATGGGGGTTATGGGCGAGATCTTAAAGAATATCAAAAAGGCGGAAGTATTGACGCTGAAGGATTTAGTGGCCTATGCTGAGGGACAGGTGGTGAGCAAGACGTTGATCCAGAATCGGGGGCTTGGGATCACGCTGTTCGCCTTTGCCAAGGGGGAGGGGATCAGCACCCATGAATCGAAGGGAGACGCTTTTGTGACGGCGCTGGACGGGGTGGGAGAGATCATCATCGACGGGGAAAAATACGAGCTTCTTGCGGGCGAATCCATCGTCATGCCGGCGAATCACCCGCACGCAGTTTACGGAAAGGAAAATTTCAAGATGCTGTTGGTGGTGGCATTTCCTGAAGCGTAAGGGACAAAGCATCTAATCTTACACGGGCGGCAGATCGGTTCGGCGAAACATGTTCGCTGCGTCGGTCTGCCGTTTTGTCGCTTTTACAAGGCATTTTTGCAGCGCTCGAAGAAAAGTGCGTGACAGGTGGCGCGAAAATCCATGAAAAACGGTACTTGCGGCTTGAAAACCTCTGTCCGATGGCGTATTTCTGTGATATAATTGAGAATGTTCTTAGAGAAGCACGGATCAATCACTGCCGTTTACCCCGTGCTTCCTTATGAGAATACCGAACATCATGGCAAGCGGTTTGCCGATTTCTTTCAGCCTGACGGGTTATCATAGCCTTTGGCGGCGAGGAGAGGATACGGTCATGATTCAGATGAAGGACGTTTCCAAAATATACGAAAATGGCGCGGTAGCCTTAGAGCATGTGAATGTTTCGATTGAGAAAGGCGATTTCGTGTTCATCGTGGGCGCGAGCGGCGCGGGGAAATCGACGTTCATTCGGCTGCTCTTCCGGGAGGTGCTGCCTTCGGACGGAACGCTGATGGTGAATGGGCACGATGTGGTTCACATGGCGCACCGGGATGTGCCGTATTTGCGCAGGGGCTTAGGGGTCATCTTCCAAGATTATCGCCTGCTCCCGGATAAGACGGTCTTTGAGAACGTGGCGTTTGCCATGCAGGTGATCGAGGAGCCGCGGCGGCGCATCCAGCACAGCGTGAATGCGGTGCTGGACATCGTGGGGCTTCGAGATAAGTATAAGTGCTTCCCGTCGCAGCTCTCGGGCGGAGAGCAGCAGCGGGTCGCGATCGCGCGCGCCATTGTCAACAATCCGGCCATTGTGATCGCCGACGAGCCGACGGGCAATCTCGATCCTGAGACGTCATGGGAGATCATGGACATCTTTAAGCGGATCAATAGCGGCGGCACCACCATCGTGATGGCGACCCACGACAAGCATATCGTGGACACGATGAAGAAGCGGGTCATCGCGATTGAGGACGGACATATTGTCCGCGATGAAGCGCAGGGGGTATACGGCTATGAAAATTAGGACGAGCGAATACGTCGTCCGAGAGGTTTTCTTTTCGCTCTGCCGCAACAGTTGGATGGCGTTTGCCTCCATCGGGACGGTGGCGGTTTCCCTTTTTATTTTTGGCATATTTCTCATCTCCGTGATGAACATGAATAAATTGGTGGAGGCACTGGAATCGCAGGTGGAGATCAGCGTTTACCTCAAGGATGAAGCGACGGAGACCGAGCGGGAGAAGGTGGAAGCGGCGATCCGGGGGATGCAGGGGATCGATCGGGTGGCCTTCGTCGATAAAGACGAGGCCATGGAGCGCTTCAAGGAGCGGCTGGGGGATCAGAAGTTCCTTTTGGACGCCTTGGGAGAAGCGAATCCCTTGCCCAATGCCTTTGAAGTGGTCGTGCGTCAGCCGGACATGGTGAAGACGGCGGCGGACGCCATCGCACCCCTCGACGGGGTGGAGGCAGTGAAGTACGGGCAGGACGTGGTGGAACATCTCTTCGACATCACGCGGCTCATGCGGCTCTTCGGGGTCGCCTTGATGGTGCTCTTGGCCGGGGCGACGCTCTTTATCATCTCGAATACGATCCGCCTGACGGTCATCGCCCGCCGCAAGGAGATCGCGATCATGAAGTATGTGGGGGCGACGGACTGGTTTATTCGCTGGCCATTTCTCTTGGAGGGTATCGTCTTAGGCTTTTTCGGGAGCGTATTGGCTTTTGTTGCGCTCCGGCTGACCTACGGGATGATCACGGCGAAGGTCTATGACACGCTGACCTTCTTTCCTTTGCTTCCCCTCTATCCGCTTCTCACCTATGTGGGCTTTATTCTGCTCTTTTGCGGCATGTTCATCGGCGCTTTGGGCAGCACGATTTCCTTGAAGCGACTCTTGAAGGCGTGAGGGGGCGTGGGGATGAAGCGCGTGAAGGAGAAGGCGGTCATAGGGATCCTCGCTTTGACGGTCTTCGTTTCGCCTTGGGCGGTGGCGTTGGCGGACGACGAGACAGAGGAGCTGGAGCAGCAGTTAGAGAGTCTTCGCCAGCAAGCGGAGATGCAGCAGGAAGAGACGGAGCGCATCCAGGTAGGGATCGATACGGTGTCGGCGCAGATCCGGCAGCTTTCCGACGAGGTGCGGGACGCAGAGACGGCCTATCGGGCGGTGAAGCGGGACTTAGACGCGGTGGATGCGAGAATCAGAGACAATCAGGCGCTCTTAGAGAAAACGACGGAGGATTTAGAGAATAAGACGTGGCGCTTGCGCCGTCGGGTGCGTGACATCTATATGAACGGGCAGGTCAGTTATTTGGACGCGCTCTTTGGGGTGAAGGACTTCAAGGATTTTTTGACCCGCATGGATCTCTTGTCCCGCGTCATCCGCAGCGATTTTCGGCTGGTGCAGCAAGTCGTAGCGGATAAGCGCGTGGTGGAAAAGGCGCGGGCTGACTTAGAGGCGGAGCGCAAGGCGCAGGCGAAGTTGACGCGGGCGGCTTCGGATCGGCAGCAGGTGTTGCGCGTCAAGAAGCAGGACAAGGATCGGCTCTTAGAGAAGATGGAGACGGATAAGGAGCTTTCCCAGCAGGCTTACGAGGAGATCGTGGCGGCGTCCAAGGAGATCGAAAAGCTCATTCAGGAGAGCCGCTACCATTACCCGGGCGGCACGGCGGGAGCGGGGGGGATGATCTGGCCCATCGAGGGGGAGATCACGTCGCCTTTCGGCTGGCGTGTCCATCCCATCAGCGGGGATGCGCGCTTTCATAGCGGTATCGACATCGGCGGGGACTACGGCGATCCCATCCACGCGGCGGCGGCGGGGCAGGTGATTTATTCCGGCTGGATTTCCGGCTATGGGTACGCCGTGATCCTCGACCACGGCGGCGGCATCTCTACGCTTTACGGGCATAATGAGGCACTCGCGGTGAGCGAGGGGCAGATGGTGGCGCAGGGGCAGGTCATCGCCTATTGCGGCTCCACGGGCAATTCCACAGGGCCGCACTGCCACTTCGAGGTGCGCGAGGGCGGCGAGCCGGTGGAGCCTTTGGGCTATTTGTGACGCGAGGCGGCGTCCTCGCGAGAGAACGTGGGACGGAGGATGACGGTTGGGGCAGAAAGGGCGTTGGCTATATTTTTGCGGCGGGGTGCTGGCGGGGGGCATCGCGGCTTTCTTTGCCTTGGCTGGGATCGCTTGGGCGCTGGATGTGAACTTGACGAAGGCGGTGCAGTTGGCGCGGTTTTTCGTCACCCTGCGCTATGTGGAAACCCAGTATGTAGAGGACGTGGACACGGGTACACTCATGGACGGCGCGATCTCCGGGATGGTGAAGTCCTTAGGGGATCCCCATTCGCTCTATCTCGATCCGGCGATGTACGAAAAGCTCAAAAATCATGCCAACGCGCAGTTCGGCGGGATCGGCGTGGTGATGGGCTTTGAGGACGGGGTGAAGATTCTCTCCGTCATGTCGGGGACGCCGGGGGAAGCGGCGGGACTCAAAGTCGGGGATAAAATTTTAGCGGTGGACGGCACCCCGACGGAAACGCTGGGACGAGAGGAGGTAGCGCTGCACATTCGGGGGGAAGTGGGCACCGAGGTGACGCTGACGATTCGCCGCGCCGGCGAGGAGGTGAAGGAGTACTCCATCACCCGCGACTACATCCATGTCCGCACGGCGGCGGGGCAGATGCTCCCCAAAGACATTGGATACCTTCGCATCACTTCCTTTGCGGAGCATACGGCGGAGGAGTTCGGGGAAGCCTATGATCATTTGATGGAGGGCGGCATGAAGGGACTCGTCCTCGATTTGCGGGCGAACCCCGGCGGCTACATCACGTCCTGCGTGGAGATCGCCAAGCGGCTGGTGCCGAAGGGGATCATCGTCTCCGTCGTAGAGCGGGACGGCACGCGTCAAGAATACGATTCGACCCTGACGGAGGCGGGGATTCCTCTCGTCGTCCTCATCGACCATAACAGTGCCAGCGCGTCGGAGATTTTGGCGGGGGCGCTCCAAGATACGGGGGCGGCCACCATCGTGGGGGAGACGTCCTACGGGAAGGGGTCCGTGCAGGTCGTCATGCCCATGCCCGGTGCAGAGGACGCGGTGAAGCTCACCGTGGCGAAGTATTATACCCCGAATGGCCGCAGCATCAATGGCGTCGGCGTTGAGCCGGATGTCCCGGTGAAGGCGGAGGAAGGTGCGGCGGAAGATCTCCAGCTCAAGAAGGCGTTGACGATTTTGGAAGAAAAGGTACAGGCGCTGTCGCCCGCGCCGTAAGGCGCAGTATTTTCCCCATGGAGAGGGGAGAAGGCGATGCGCCGGGCGGCTACGAGGAGGCGTCAAGTCGATGGGGGAGAGCGCACGGGATGCGGTGACAAGGGAGCAGCGGATCGCGGCGGCACGACGGGAGCAGGCGAAGATCAACCGCAATTACAACCGCGTCTTTTTTTTCGTGCTGTTCCTCTTTTTCGACTTGACGCTGGTGTACGGGTGGTATCAGTTGGTGCGGGGAGAGGACTTGGCGGCGCGGGTTCGTCATGAGTCCGGCGAAGCGGAGGTCAGACAGTCGCCGCGCGGGGCGATCCTAGATCGGAATGGGAAGGAAATGGCCGTGAGCCTGATGATGAAATCCCTCTTCATCGACCCCAATAACGTGGAGAACAAAACGGACGTGGCCGCGAAGTTAGCTCCAGCGGTGGGGCTTTCGGAAGAGGCGATTCTCAAAGACATCGAGCAGGGGGGCGGCTTCGTTTGGGTCAAGCATTTTCTCTCGACGGACGAGGTGGCGGCCGTGCGGCGGCTCATTCGAGAGGAAGGGTATAACTGCCTCGGCTTTCAGGACGAGCCGCGCCGCTTTTATCCCAATGACGAATTGGCGGCGCATGTATTAGGCTTCGTGGGGACGGACGACATTGGGCTGGATGGCATCGAGCAGGCGTACGATAAGCTCATCAAGGGGGAAAAGGTGGAAACCTACGTCCAGATGGACAATGCCAGCAGCCGCCCGATCTTGGATTCCATTTTCGCCCGCCCCAAATACGAGGGGGATCAGTGCAAGACCATTGAGCTGACCATCGACGCCACGATGCAGTTCATGGTGGAAGAAGCCCTCGCCGAAGCCGTGCAGAATACGAATCCCCAAGCGGTGACGGCCATTGTCATGGATCCAAAAACCGGCGAAATCTTAGCCATGGCGTCGCGCCCGACTTACAATCCCAACCGCTTCGGAGAGTATCCGGCGGAGGTGTGGAAGAACCGCGCCGTGTCCGCCGTCTACGAGCCGGGATCCACCTTTAAGTCCATCGTGGCGGCGGCGGCGCTCCAAGAGGGCGTGGTGGCGCCGAACGATTGGTTCCAAGATCCGGGCTTCGTGCTGGTGTCCGAGCGACGGATCCAGAACTGGAACGGGGAGAGCTTCGGGACGGTCACCTTCACCGATGTGGTGAAATATTCCCTCAATACGGGGTTTGCCTTAGTGGGACTCGATTTGGGGGCGGAGCGGCTCTCGGCGTACGCGAAGCGCTTTGGCTTTGGCGCACTGACAGGGATTGAACTTCCCGGCGAGGAAGAGGGGATCCTCTTGGATCCCGAGGAAATGCGCGATTCAGACATCGCCACCATGGCCATCGGGCAGAGCATCGCGGTGACACCCCTGCAGCTGGTGACGGCGATGTCGGCGATCGCGAATGACGGCATCTTGATGAAGCCGCACATGGTGAAGTCCGTCCGCAATGCCGACGGCTCCGTCTACGAGGAGAAGCGGCCGGAGGAGGTGCGCCGCGCCATCGAAACGGTGACGGATAAGGTGCTGACGGGGCTTTTGGAGCAGGTGGTGGCTGCGGGCGGCGGCGCGAAGGCGCAGGTGACGGGCTATCGCATCGCGGGAAAGACGGGGACGGCGGAGAAGGTGGATCCCAATGGGGGCGGGTACTTATCGGGGCGTTACATCGCGTCGTTCTGCGGCTTTGCGCCCGTGGAGGATCCTCGGCTGACCCTCTTGGTGGTGATCGACGATCCATCGGGGATGTATTACGGGGGACAGGTGGCCGCGCCGGTGGCGAGTCGGATCTTTTCCCAGCTCCTGCGGTATCTTCACATCGAGCCGTCGAGCGATCCCTTCGTCGGGCAGCGGACGGGGGAGGTGAAGCCGCCGCCCGCCGGCGGGACGGGCAACCGTGTAGCGGTGCCTGCGGTCATTGGACTGGACGCAGCGGAGGCGGCGCTTCGGCTTCGTGAAGCCGGGCTGCGCATGGAGCCGTCAGGAAGGGGCGTCGCCGTGGCGCAGAGCTGGGCGGAGAATTCGGTGGTGCCACGGGATACGACTGTGGTGGTGCAGTTCGCACCGCCGCCCCCGTGACGGGGATAGACGGCAGGACTTTTTTGACGCCTGTCGAATGTCTACGAAAGAGGATGGGCGCGAAGCGCCAACAGCCATTCGCAAAGGGAGGAAACGGGCATGGAACGGGAAGCGGATGTCGTCGTCATCGGCGGCGGGGTCGTGGGGACGGCGATCCTCTCGTCATTGGCACGGTACGATCTCCGATGCCTTTTGATCGAGAAGGAGCCGGACATCGCCGCCGGGACGACGAAGGCGAACAGCGCCGTCCTCCACGCCGGCTTTGACGCGCCTGCGGGGAGCTGCAAAGCGAAGATGAACGTGCGGGGCAACGCGCTCTACCATGCGCTCGAGAAGGAACTCGCGCTCGATATTGAGTGGACGGGTTCTTTGGTGGCGGCGCGGACGGCGGAGGAGAAAGCGCAGCTCGAGGCGCTAAAAGCGCGGGGCGAGGCCAATGGGGTGCCGGATCTCGAGATTTGGGACGGGGGCGAGGCGAGAGAGCGCGAGCCGAACCTCAGCGGCGAGATCTGCGCCGCCCTCTGGGCGCCCACCGCGGGGATCTGCTGGCCGTTTGGCATCGCGGCGGCCTTCGCGGAGAATGCGGCGCAAAATGGCGCCGAGATATGGCGCGACTGCCCGGTGACGGGAATCATGGTCGAGGACGGCCGGGTGACGGGGGTCGAGACACCTCTGGGTGCGGTCAAAACGCGGTTTGTGGTGAACGCGGCAGGGGTGTACGCCGACCGTGTGAGCGCCATGGCGGGGGATCGGAGCTTTTCCCTTCATCCGCGCCGGGGGGAGTACATCCTCTTTGATCGGACGGCGCAGGAAAAGATGGTGCGGGGCATCGTCTTTCCCGTCCCGACGGAGCGATCGAAGGGGATTCTCGTCTGCGCCACGACCCACGGCAACGTCTTTGTGGGTCCAAACGCGATGGATGTGGAAGATCGCGAGGACGCAGCCGTCACTGCCGCCGGGATGGAAGAGATCTTGGCGGGGGCGAAGAAGCTCCTGCCCGAGATCCCGCTCGGCATGGCCATCACGGAGTTTTCCGGCCTGCGGGCGGTATCTTCCACGGGGGATTTCATCGTCGGCGCGTCCCCCGTCGTTCGCGGGCTCTTTCATGCGGCGGGGATCCAGTCGCCGGGGCTGACGGCGGCGCCGGCGATTGCGGAGACCCTCGCGGCGGACATCGCCAAGGCGGCGGGGGCAGCGCGGCGCGTCGATTATCGCCCCGGTCGTCCTTCGCAGCCGGTATTTCGAACACTCGATCCGGCGGCGCAAGCGGCACTCATCGCGAAAGATGACCGCTATGGGCGGGTCATTTGCCGCTGCGAGACGATCACCGAGGGCGAGATCGTGGACGCCATTCACCGCCCCTGCGGGGCGCGCACCGTGGACGGCGTGAAGCGGCGCACCCGCGCGGGGATGGGGCGATGTCAGGGAGGCTTTTGCGGCCCAAGGGTCATCGCCATCTTGGCGAGGGAATTGGGGATCTCTGTGCCGGAGGTCAGAAAGGACGGGGCGCAGTCGTATCTCTATTACGATAAGGCGGGAGGGACGGCGACATGAACCGAGCCCAAGAACCCTACGACATCATCATCGTGGGCGGCGGCCCCGGGGGGCTTTCCGCCGCCTTGAGCGCACAGCAAAACGGGGCGAAGCGCATCCTCGTCTTGGAGCGTGATCGGGAAGTCGGGGGTATTTTGCAGCAGTGTGTCCACAACGGGTTCGGGCTGCACCACTTCAAAGAGGAGCTGACGGGTCCCGGCTACGCCCAGCGCTGCTACGATTTGGTGAAGGACAAGCCGGAGATCGAGATTCAGACGGACACCATGGTTCTCTCGGTCGGGGTGGATAAGACGGTGCTGGCTGTCAGCCCGACCCGAGGGCGAGAGGAGCTTTGCGCCAAGGCCATCATCCTCACCATGGGCTGTCGGGAGCGCACGCGGGGCGCGATCCGCATTCCCGGCACGCGTCCCGCAGGAGTCTACACAGCGGGCGCGGCGCAGCGCATGGTGAATATGGAGGGCTATCTCCCCGGGCATCGCATCGTCATCTTGGGCTCCGGGGACATCGGCCTCATCATGGCGCGGCGCATGGCCTTGGAGGGCTGCAAGGTCGAGGCGGTGCTCGAGATCTGCCCCTATTCCAACGGCTTGACGCGCAATATCGTGCAGTGCCTCAACGATTACGACATTCCCCTCTATCTCTCCCACACCATCGTGGCGATTGAGGGGCGCGACCGGGTGACGGGCGTGCGGGCGGCGAAGGTGGACGAGCGGATGCGGCCTTTGCCTGATACCGTGTTTTCTATTCCCTGCGATACGGTGCTCCTCTCCGTGGGACTCATCCCGGAAAATGAACTCTCCTGCGCGCTTGGCTTGGAGATTCATCCAAAGACGGGCGGCCCCGTGGTGGATCAGCACCGGGAGACGAGCCAAGCGGGGATCTTCGCCGCAGGGAATGTGGTTCATGTTCATGACTTGGTGGACTTCGTGTCGGAGGAGGCGGAGATCGCCGGAAAGTATGCGGCGCGCTGCGCACGGGGCGAAGAGCGTGCCGCGCGACGCTCCCTAGGCGTGTGGCCGGGGGACGGGGTGAATACCTGCGTGCCGCAGCGGCTCTCGCTTTCTGAGGGGGAAGCGCCGGTGCGGCTCTTTATGCGGGCGGCGCGTCCCATGCGCGGGGCGACTTTGACGGTGAAAGGCGCGGGGGGCGATGTGTTGCTCTCGAAGCGATTGGCGGTGGCGAAGCCCAGCGAGATGATCGCGGTCGAGATGGATGGCGCGCGCCTTTTGGATTTGACGGGAGACGTTACGGTGTCATTGGAGGAGGAGGCGCGAGACTGATGGCGGAGGAAAAAATCTTTCACTGCATCATGTGTCCCATGGGCTGTACGCTCAACGTGGAGGTAGAGGACGGCGCGGTGCTGTCCGTGACGGGGAACCAATGTCCGCGCGGGGCGAAGTACGCCAAAGATGAGATCACTGCGCCCATGAGGATGCTGACGGCGACGGTGCGCGTCGCGGGGGGGATACTGCCGCTCCTCCCCGTGGTGTCGGCCGCGCCGCTCCCCAAGGGGCGCATCTTGGACTGCGCCCGCGCCCTGCGCGACGTGCGCGTGACGGCGCCCGTGCGGGTCGGGGACGTGGTGGCAGCGAATCTTTTGGGGCTGGGGGTTGACGTCATCGCCAGCCGCGACATGGCGCTGGCGTAAGGGAGGAACGAACATGGCGACCTTTCACGGGCGGATGCCGGAGCCGCCCATCGAGAAACCGAGCAAGACGCGCGCTTTCGGCCATGGGCAGGTGGCGAGCATGGTGCTGGCGGGGGTGCTGTTTCTCTACGGCTTTTTCCGCGCTGACGTGGCGTTGGCTTTTTTGACGGCCTCCTTTCTCCTCTTCATGCTGCGCCCCTTGGCGGAGAAGTTTTTGGGCATGACCTTGAGCAACGTCATGAAGGGCTTGGCGATGGGGATGGGCTTTGGCGCCTTGGTGCTGGCCTTTTTTTAGCGAAGGCGGATGGAAAATGAAAATAAGAAAACTTTTTTTGGCGGGGAAGGGAAAAAAGACCTTCCCCGCCCTCTTTTTACCTATGGAAGAGGAAAGAGGCAGCAGGAGAAAAAGCGGCGTCCGTAGAATTATACCTTAATTTATTTAACGAGTGGTTGCGTGCGAATCTTATGCGCGAATAAGATCCATAGGCAAGGGGGCGAAAAAAGATGGGAATGGAATGTCTGGCCATGATTTTGGCGGGGGGACAGGGAAGCCGCTTGGGGGCGCTCACGAAGAACGTGGCGAAGCCGGCGGTGTCTTTTGGGGGAAAGTATCGGATCATTGATTTCCCTTTGAGCAACTGTGCCCATTCGGGCATCCGGCGGGTGGGGGTGCTGACGCAGTACCGACCCTTCGTGTTGCATAATTATGTGGGCAATGGCGAAGCGTGGGACTTGGACGGGCGGGGCGGCGGCGTATTCATCCTGCCGCCCTACGCGCGGGCGAAGGGCGCGGACTGGTACAGAGGGACGGCGGACGCGATTTATCAGAACCTGAATTTCATCGAAATGTCGGATCCGGATTACGTGTTGGTGCTGTCCGGGGATCACATCTACGCGATGGATTATGCGAAGATGATCGATGCCCATCGAAAAAACCGGGCGGAGGCGACCATCGGCGTCATCGAAGTGCCTTGGGGCGAGGCGTCGCGCTTTGGGATCATGGAGACGGATGAAGCGGGGCGGATTCGAGCCTTTGAGGAGAAGCCCCCCGTGCCGAGGAGCAATTTGGCGTCCATGGGGATTTACGTTTTTTCGACCTCGTTTTTGCGCCGCTATTTAGAGGCGGATGCGAAGAATCCCCGCTCCAGCCACGATTTTGGACACGATGTGATCCCGCGGATGCTCGCCGATCGGGGACGGCTCTTTTCCTATCCCTTCGCGGGCTATTGGAAGGACGTCGGCACCATCGAATCCTTGTGGCAGGCGAATATGGATTTTTTGGCCGTCCATCCGCCCATCGACATCGGCGGCGCGTGGCGCATTCACTCCGCCAATGAGCCGGTGCCACCCGAATTTTTAGGGGCGGAGGCCGTGGTGGAGCAGTCCTTGGTGAATGAAGGTTCCGTGATTTTCGGGCGGGTGGAGCGCTCGGTCATTTCCACCGGCGTGCGCATCGCCTGCGGGGCGCGAGTGACAAATTCGGTGGTCATGCCCTTCGCTAAAGTCGGCGAAGGCGCGGTGGTCGATCACGCCATCGTAGGGGCGGGGGCGGAGATTGCCCCCCACGCGCGGGTCGAGGGGCAGGAAGAGGCCATCGCCGTCGTCGCCGAGGGGGACGTGGTACTCCCCGAAGTGGCGGCGCAGCAAGTGGGCTGAGGAAGGGACGTGGAGATGTGAACAGTGTCATGGGGCTTTTGGATCTGCAGCGCAACGAGACGCGCCTCCAAGAGCTGACCGCCCGGAGAACCATTGCTTCGCTGCCCTTTGCGGGGCGCTATCGGATCATGGATTTTCCCGTGTCCAGCATGGTCAATTCCGGCATCCGAAATGTCGGCGTTCTCCTGCCGGAGCAGTCCCGCTCGGTGTTGGATCACCTTCGCTCCGGGAAGGACTGGGGCTTGGCGCGTCACCACAAGGGGCTTTTCTACCTGCCGCCGGTGCCCCCGGAAGATGGGCAGATCGCGGGGGATCTCAGGAACGTCTATTACAATTTGGATTTCATCGAGAACAGCAACGAGAGCTATGTCCTCTTCGTGCGGGTCAACGCGGTGTACAATATTGATTTTCGGCCGCTCCTGCGCTTCCACCAAAATACGGGGGCGGACATTACCATGGTGGTCGCTTCGGCGCGGTGCGACGATCAGGCGGACAGCATTGTGATCCGAAAAGCGCCCGATGGTCATGTGGAAGATGTTTCCCTGCGCCCCGCTGTGGCGAAGGGCGATACGCAGTCCTTGGGCATCTATCTGATGGAGAAGAAACGCTTTACGGCCTTGGTACGGGAGGCGTTTGAACACGGCGGGAAAGATTTTCGTCGGGATGTCATCGTTCCCGCGATGGGGAAGCATACGATTTACGCCTGCGAACATACCGGCTATGCGGCTCGGATTTGCTCTTTACGCGGCTTTTATCAGGCGAACATGGCGATGCTGTCGCCGAAGGTTTGGGAGGAGATGTTCCTGCGCGACGGTGCGCCGGTTTTGACGAAGGTCAAGGATATGCCGCCGGTGCGCTATAAAGAGGGCGCGAAGGTGACCAATTCCCTCATTGCCAATGGCTGCGAAATTTACGGGAAGGTGGAAAACAGCATCCTGTTTCGGGGCGTCCATGTGGCGCCCGGCGCTTCGGTGTGCAACAGCATCGTCATGCAAAAGGGCGACATACAGGAATTCGCGCAGCTTGACTGCGTGATTTGCGACAAGAACGTGGTCGTGACGCCGGAAAAGACCTTGCGGGGGGCGGCGACCTATCCTGTTTTGGTGGGGAAACAGGCCGTCGTTTGACCGCCGCCGCGGGG
>JBQNAL010000023.1:0-26103 GCA_052170475.1 Schwartzia sp. (in: firmicutes) | reverse complement strand
AACTGAATGGGTTCCAAAATGGAACTTTTTGCGTCAATTTATTTTACAACCTACCCTATCGCCCCCCTGATGCGCACCTCAGCGAAGCTCCACCGTCGTTGCCCCAGTACCACCATCGCTCATATCGGCAAACTGGAAGCCGCGCACGCTTTTATGACGCCTTAAGTATGCGTGTATCCCCTTGCGGAGCGCTCCTGTTCCCTTGCCGTGAATGATGAGAACCTGCTTGAGTCCCGAGAGCGACGCATCATCCAAAAATTTCCCTACCGTCTGCTCGCCTTCATCCACCATCATCCCTCGGATGTCTATTTCCCGACGTGCCGTCGCCGTCTTATCGAGGAATACCGACGTGCTGTTCTGCCTAGGTGCTGCGTCTTCCGACAGCGCGTGCCCCCTGCTCACAAAGCGACAGGCATCGCTCTTTACCGTCGTCTTTAGCTGCCCGAGGAGAAGATCCAAGGCTTTCCCTCGAATTCCCGTAACCTCCCCCTTTTGGTCGAGCGACGGAACGTACACCGTATCCCCTATTTGAAGCGTCGCCAAATTCACCTTTTCCCGATAGGCTGGGTGCGAAGAAAATTCCGGCTTCGTTCTCTCGGCCGCATCCGCCAAACGGTCACGCACGTCCTGCATGACCTGTTGACGCTTCTTGCTCCCCTGATCGTTAAATTGTGCTTTGAGCGCCTGAATCGTTTCTTCCGCTTCCCGTCGAGCGCGGCGGATCATTGCTGCACTTTCACTGCGCGCCTTCCGCAGAATCTCGGTCTTTTGCTGCAAGAGTTCCTGCCGCATCTTCTCCCATTTTTCTTCCAGTCGGGCGGCACGCCGCTGGCGCTCAGCGATGTCTGCGCTGCGCTCTTCATAGAGGCGCTTTTCTTTTTCCAGCGCGTTGACTACCTGCTCAAATTTCGCGTGATCGGCCTCCATGAGCTCCTGTCCCCGCAGCACAAGCGATTTGGAAAGGCCAAGACGGGCGCTGATGGCAAAGGCATTGCTCGCGCCCGGAATGCCAATGAGCAGGCGATAGGTGGGGCGCAGGGTATCTACGTCAAATTCTACGCTGGCGTTTTCGATCCCCTCCTGCGTATAAGCAAAGGTTTTCAAAGCCGAATAATGGGTGGTCGCCATCACGCTGACATTGATCTGGCGCAGCCGCTCCAAGATGGCCATGGCCAGAGCGGCTCCTTCTTCTGGATCCGTACCGGCTCCGATCTCATCGATGAGCAGGAGATCGTTTTCCTCCACCTCCGCCAAGATGTCCACGAGATTCTTCATGTGCGCGGAAAACGTGCTGAGGCTCTGTTCGATGCTCTGCTCGTCGCCAATATCAGCGTAAATATGCTGGTAAATGGCTAGCTCTGACCCAAAAGCCGCCGGAATGAAGCAGCCAGACTGCGCCATGAGTGAGAGCAACCCCACGGTCTTCATGCTGACGGTCTTGCCGCCGGTATTTGGTCCCGTAACCAAAAGCATTCGATGGGGCGCACCCAAAAAAAGGTCAATAGGCACCACCCGATCCGACGGCAGGAGCGGGTGACGGGCACTTTTCAGCACCGTGCGCCCCTCGGTATTCAAAAGCGGACGGACAGCACGCATGCGGCGCGCGAACTTCGCCTTGGCAAAGGTGAAATCAAACCGCGCCAAGAGCGCGGCATTCTCCCGCAGCACCCCTGCCGACGATGCGATCTGCACCGACAAGGCGCGCAAGATCCGCATCACTTCCTGCTGCTCCGCCAGGGCCAATTTTTTCGCCTCATTATTTAGCTCCACCACCGTCATCGGTTCGATGAAGAGCGTCGCCCCCGTCGATGACTGATCGTGAATGATCCCAGGGAACGCCTGCCGGTATTCCTGCCTGACGGGAATCACATAGCGATCCTCCCGAACGGTGATGATGGCGTCCTGAAAGACCTTTTTATAGGCCGGATCATGGAGGACATCGTTCAAGAATCCCTTGATACGCCGCTTCGCCGACTGTACCCCTCGCCGAATGCGCAAAAGTTCCGGCGTTGCGTCGTCTCGGATCTGACCGTGCTCGTCAAAGGTATTCTCTAAATTGCGCTCCAACTGCCCCTGTATCTCAATGCACCGCGCCCACGCTTTGAGTATGGGTGCCTCCGCCGGCAACTCCTTGAAAAAACGTTTGACCTGCCGCATGGCGTAGAGGGTTTCCAAGATCGCCAAGATGGCATCCACGTCCAAAAATGCGCCTTTTTGCGCTTTCGTGAGGAAGGGGCGGATGTCGTGAAATCCCCCTAAGGGAACTGCCGCCACGGACAGCACTTCCGTCGCTTCCGCCGTTTCCGCCAACCAGCCCTCGATCTCCTCGCGATCCGCCGAAGGATGGAGGTTCTCCACGAGTTCGCGCCCCCACGAAGAACTTGCCTCGTCCCTCAGTAAACGACGAAGTTTATCGTATTCCAAAATGTGTTGTACTTCTTTATCCATAGCCTTTTTCTCACACATTTCTCACAAAACGCCGCGAAAATAATGACCGCGCGTAAAGGACATCCTTTCGACGGTCTGATATTGCTTCTCCTCTTCCTCCGTCAACGTCCCACTCCGCAGAAACGCGCTGTAACGCTCTACGACAGAGCCTAATGACCGCCCCTCCTCGTAACGCCCCTCGATGCGAACACGGTCAATGCCCAGCGCTGTCAAGCGCTTTAGATGGGGCAGCATACTCAATGGCTGCGAATTCAAGACGTGCATTTGACAAAATCCGTCCGTTACCAAAGGAAACAAAGCGTCTTTTCTATCTCTAAGAAAATACCGCTGTTCTCGACATGGCGCAGAACAGGTGCCTTCGCCTACGCCCCCCAAGAAACTGCCCATCGCGCAGTAAGCGGAAAGCATGAGTTCCAAATATCCATCGACGATAGCTTCCAAGGGGAGAGGACACTCTTTCGCCAAGACTTCAATTTGCCGAAAATTCAATTCTGGCGAAAGCGTGACCCGCTCGACGCCTAACGATTTTAGTTCCGCTGCCGCCATCCGATTGTACACGATGAGGGAAAAATCGCTTTGCAGGGGAATGTCCGTATAGTCCCGTGCCAAAGCCAAGACGCCGAGGTTGTGGACGTTGAGTCCTTCCGGCGGGAAATCTCGAAACGCTTCCAACAGTGACTTGAACCACGGCAGCCATGCGTCCCGCAGGACGCGGGGCGTATTGAAGCGAATGATCCTCCCTTTTTTCCGCGCCATCTCCCAAGCCAACCGATAGTCGTCCGCAGACAGCAGCGCATGATGCCACACATCGCCGCCGAACAGGATCCCGTCTGCCCCGGCGTCTAAGACTTTCCGCGCCGTCTCCACAGAATCGACGCTGACCATCAGCTTTGCTTGTGCGCCCCGAAGGCGCTGTGCCGCGCTCTCTTTTGTCAGCGTGAGCGAAGCGAGGGGGGGACGCGCGTATCGTTTGAGCCGCACCGCATCTAAAAGTTCCGTCCCCCGGCGGCGCAGGTCATTCAGGACGCTCACCGGCACCATGACATCGGGCGCGATGTCGGCGGTAAATTCGGCCAATGCGTAAACCGTAGCCCCTAAACGCGCCATCTGCTTGTAGGCCGTCTCATAGGTCAGCGCGCGATGCTCCGCTGCCACGGCAACAAAGTCCGAAAGCGCCGTCACCTGACCGCCCTCCGCCATCGTCATCACCAAAGAAACCGGCGCTCCAACGGCAGCGTGCAAGTGGACGCGAATCGGAAACCGCCGCACCGGCGCACCGGCCTGAAAGGTCTGCCGCGCCGTCTCCATCAGCGCCGCGTCGTAGACCCGAAACAGGCGATCATGCGCCCCCACCGGCTGCTTGAGCGGCAGCCGAACCGTTTCGCCTTTCCTTCCTAAAGCCATGGGGCGTCCCTTCTCGTCCTCGATCTCTGTGACAGAAACGGTGGCGCGACCGCCCACTTTTACCCAAAAGTCAATTTCATCGCCGCGATGGATCTCCTCGACGAGCTTCACCGTGACGCGCTGTTTCTCTTTGTCATAGCTGATCACGCGCCCCACCAAAAGCCCACGATTGTTCGGCTTACGATCACTCATCATGGCGCGTCCGGGGGAATTTGTCAGGTATGCGGTGGTAAAATCCCGGTTAAAGATCTGCGCTAGCGCCCGGTGGTCTTCTTCTCCTGAGGCGCGGGACGCCTCCTTTTTTAGCGCCGCATCCACCGAGCGCCGGTACACCTTCGTCACAACAGCCACATACTCAGGGCGCTTCATCCGACCTTCGATCTTGAGGGAATCAACCCCCGCTTCGATCAGGTCGGGCAAAAGATCCACCGTATTGAGATCCCGAGGCGACAGGAGAAATTGCCCCGCCGCCTGCCCCAGTACATCCCGACCATTCGCATCCACCAAGGTATAAGGCAGGCGGCAAGGCTGTGCGCAACGCCCCCGATTCCCTGACCGACCGCCAATGAGGCTGCTCATCAGACATTGCCCCGAATAAGAGACGCAAAGTGCGCCGTGAGCGAACACCTCGATCTCCGCCCGACTGTGGCGGCAGATGTGGCGAATCTCCGCCAAGGAAAGTTCCCTAGCGAGAACCACCCGAGAAAATCCAAGACGCTCCAAAGCCTGCACCCCAGCCAAATTGTGGACGGTCATCTGTGTGCTGGCATGGCGCGGCAGATCTGGGACAACCTGCCGCGCCAACCGCGCCGCGCCTAGATCCTGTAACAAAATGGCGTCCGCACCAGCTTCATAGAGAAACCTCAGATACTCTGCCAAAGCGCCCAACTCTTCATCCGCCACGATGGTGTTCACCGTGACATGCACCGCCACCTCCCGCAGGTGGGCGAAACGTATTGCCTCCCGTAGCGCCGCCTCATCAAAATTCGCCGCATAAGCGCGGGCGCCAAAGTGCTGTCCGGCTAAATAGACGGCATTGGCGCCGTTCTCGATGGCCGCTACGAAGGCCTCCCGGCTGCCCGCCGGAGCCAATAACTCTACCAATCCCGTTTTCCCCCGAATCGTACCTACTCAGCGCTTCTTTTCCTGCGCTTTGCCCGATGGTTCCGTCTCTTCCTTCGGCAGTCGATTTTTCTGCGCCTCTAAATAGAGCATGCCGAGCGCGATGGTCGATAAAATCGCCGCGAAAATATACAAAATGAGCGTTTCCATATCCATTTGGATGTTCAGCAAAAGCCCCTGCCCCCTCTCAGCCTAAAGGAAACCTACGTCTCCGTCCTTCACAGCGTCGATTCTTCGTTTGGCATCGCCAAGCGGCTGAGTCCCTCGTCTGCCTCTATCGTCAATTCCGGCAGCGCTGGCAGTTCTTTCAAATCCCGCAGCCCAAAACAGCGCAAAAAAGTAGCCGTCGTCCCGTACAGAATGGGGCGCCCGATGACCGCTTTGCGCCCCACTTCTTGAATCAACTCTCGCTCGATTAAGAGCGCTAAGACCTTTTCCGCATGGACGCCACGAATATGTTCGATCTCCTGTTTTGTCACCGGTTGACGAAAGGCGATGATGGCCAAGGTTTCCATCGCCGCAGGGGAAAGCCGCCTATCCACGGTCTGCGATAAGTTTTCGATGTACGGGAAATATGCCGCCCGGGTGACAAACTGCCACCCGCCGGCCACTTCCTGAAGTTCGATACCGCTTTGTCGCCTCGCTAACCGCTCTTTTTCCAAAGCTAAAAGCTCCACCACGTTTTCCCGATCCACCTCTAAAATCTCCGCCAACTGCTTTTCGGAAACTGGCGCCCCACTGGCAAAGAGAACAGCCTCCAAAGGTCCTAACAGGTCAGGCAAACACATCAGTCCCATCTTCCGTTCCCTTTCCCTCGTCAAAAGCCGAAGCCAAAGGCCTCACCCGCAACACAATAGAGGAAAACAGGGCGCTTTGCTCTGCAAAGATGTACTTGCGGCGGATAAGCTCTAAGAGCGCCAGAAATCCAGCAATCAGCGCAGCGCGTGTCCCCTCCGCGAATACCGCAAAAAAGGGCAGAACCCCACCCTGTGCCGCCAGCTGCTCCATGATCTTTGCCATCTGCTCCTCCACACGGTACGTTTCATGCGCCACAATGACCTCGGGAATCGTCAACTCCCGCCGCCTTGCCAAAAGGCGCTGAAATGCGTTCCACAGCGTTTCCACCGAGAGATTTTCCGGTGGAAACCGCCGCACGGGGAGCGCCATGGGGGGGCGCGTCACATGACGGCTCTGCCGCTGCGCCCATTCATCGAGGACGACACTTACCTTTTTGTACTGCTGATAGGCCAAAATACGTGCCACCAATTCCTGCCGGGGATCTTCCTCCGCTTCTTCCTCCACCTGCGGCGCCTTTGGCAACATCATCCGAGACTTAATGAGAAGAAGCGTCGCCGCCATCACCAAAAACTCGCTGGCCACCTCGATGTCAAACTGTCGCATCTCTTGCAGATACGCCATGTATTGTCGAGTCAAGACCGCCACGGGGATGTCATACACGTCGATCTGATTTTTCTCAATCAGGTGCAAAAGAAGCTCCATGGGGCCTTCAAAGGTGCCAAATTGAATCTTGTACGCTTCCACGGATGAACCCTCAAAGGATTAAAGGAAAACGCCAAATACGACACCCCAGATCGCCGCGTAGAGGCGGATGATGAACTGGGACAGCGGAATGAGGATCGCGCCCAACACCGGTGTCACGAGAAGCACGATGAGGATGAGGAAACTGTATCGCTCAAGCCCCGCGAACTTGTACTGTTGCGCGGGGGAAAGAAACGCCATGAGAACCCGCGATCCGTCGAGAGGCGGCAGGGGGATCAGGTTGAAGATGCCAAAGTTCACGTTGTATACGAGAATCAGCCACAGGACGGAACGAACCCCCATGGAAAGAGACAGATCCATAACCTGAGTCAGGAGCATGAGCACCGCCATCGCCACGAAAGCCACCGCGAAATTCGCACCCGGCCCCGCCAACGCCACAAACACCTCGCCCCAGCGGCGGTTTCGGAAATTGCTGGGATTGACCATCACCGGCTTTGCCCAGCCAAAGCGTGCCACCAAGAGCATCAAAAGACCGATGGGATCGATGTGCGCCATGGGATTCAGGGTGAGCCGCCCGGTCAGTTTCGGCGTGAAGTCCCCCATCGCCACCGCAACACGGGCGTGAGCGTACTCGTGAAGCGCCATCGCGATGATCAGCCCCGGGAGTCCGGCCACCATCTGCATGAGGTCAAAACCAAACATCACTTTCCTCCTTCGCTGGCGCTCTCACGTCGCGCCCATAACAAGACCGCCGCCACCGTCTTGGAATCAACGATATGGCCGTCTAAGACCGCCTGTACCGCTTTGGAAAGCGGCATGACCACTACATGTAGGAACTCATCCGCATCCAGCGACTGGGTGCCCGACGATAAGCCCGTGGCCAAGTAAATATGGATCCACTCGTCCGAAAATCCCACCGTCGTCGCCAGCGTCAAAAGCTTCTCATACCGTTCGGCCTCGTAGCCTGTCTCCTCCTTCAGTTCCCGCTTGGCGCAATCCAAGGGATCCTCCCCCGTCACGTCTAACTTCCCTGCCGGAATTTCTAGCGTGACCGCCTGAATCGGATAACGGTACTGGCGCACCAAGACGATCCGACCGTCGGGCAAAAGCGGAAGCACCGCCGCCGCCCCGGGATGCTGCACCCACTCTCGCACTGCCTCTCGACCGTTGGGCAGTTTTACCAGATCACGCTTCACGTGGAGAAGATTTCCATGGTAAATCTCTTCACTTGCAATGCGCTGTTCAATCAAATCCTCATCCATTCCGTATTGTCTCCCCTCTTTATGAAAAGCAGCCGTAATTGCGATTTGCATTTTCCCGTCCGCTTCAACGCCGTTTCTTCCGACTGCTCAATTCCTTTTTCTTTGCCGTTGCAAAACGGATCATTTCCCGCGCATTATCCAACGAAGCTGCACTCACGTCCATCCCCGAGGCCATCCGCGCGATCTCCTTCACCTGTTCCGTTTCGGTCAGCCGCTGGATGTTCGTCGTCGTCTTACCCTGTTCGGACGCCTTGCTCAAGTAATAATGGCCGTCCGCCATACAGGCGATCTGGGGAAGATGCGTAATGCAAAGCACCTGTTTTTGACTTGCGACAGAAGCGATACATTCCGCCACCATCTGCGCCGTTTTCCCCCCGATTCCCGTATCGATCTCGTCGAAGACCATGCTGCCCACGGAGGAATCCCCGGCAGCGGCCACACTCTTCATCGCCAGCGCAATGCGAGACAGTTCTCCGCCCGAGGCGATCTTGGCCAGCGGCTTTTCCCCTTCCCCAGCATTGGCCAAAAAGAGAATATCCAAATCATCAGCGCCCCGCGCAGTCAATTCCGTCGGAGAGAGCTTCAGCGTCAACCGAGCGTCCGGCATCCCAAGCATTCCCAAGCGCTCGCTGATCTGAGACGAAAGATCTGCCGCAGCCTCTTTCCGGCTCTGACGCAAAGCCTCAGCCGCTGCCTGCGCGGCCTTCTTCGCCTCCGCTTCCGCAGCGTGCAACCGCTCTAGGTCACTGTCGTAATTTTCGATGTCCGCCAATTCCGCCGTAATCTTTTCCTGATGGGCGATCACCGCCGCTAAACTGCCCCCGTATTTTCGGCACAGCTTGTCGATGGTATCGAGACGGCTTTGCAGCGCGTCTAAGCGCGCCGGATCAAATTCCAATCCGTCCCCATAGCCCCGAACGATATGGGCTACCTCCTCCATTTGACAGGCCGCATCCTCCAACAGAGGAAGCACCACGGCCACGCCCTCGTCGTAGCGCGCTGCCGTTTCCAGCGCCGCCTTGACCCGCGCGAGCGCCCCCAATGTACCATCGTGATTGTCGTCGCCGTCCAAGAGCGCCCGGGCTTCCTCAATGCTTTCCGTGATCCGTTCTGCGTTCGAAAGGCGCTTGATCTCGGCCTCCAGCCCCTCGTCTTCCCGCTCCGTCAGTTGGGCGCTCTCAATTTCCTGTACCTGCCAGCGCAGCATGTCCAAGCGATCAGCGAGGCCGCGCGCTTGTTCCTCTTTCGTTTTTAACGCTGCAGCGGCTTCCTGCCACGCGGCGAAAGCAACACCGTAAGCTTCCGCCAGTCGAGTGCTTTCCGGGCGGCTTCCATCCAAGAGGTGGTATTGATTTTCCGCCTTCAAAAGTGCCAAATTCTCATTCTGCCCATGGATGTCCACCAAATATTCGCCGATCTTCTTCAACGCGTTCAATGTGACATGACAGCCGTTCACCAGTATGACGTTCTTCCCCTTTATGGTGAGCTGCCGGGTGACAATCAAGGTGTCATCCTCGTCCTCGATGGCCTGTTCCCGCAAAAAAGAATGGAGCTTGTCCTCCCCAGCGATGTCGAAGATGGCTTCCACACGCAGCCAATCGCACCCGGTGCGGATGACATCCCCAGAGAGACGATGCCCCAGCACCGCACCTAACGCATCGATGAGGATGGATTTCCCCGCGCCGGTCTCCCCCGTCAGGATGTTCAGCCCTGAATCAAATTCGATCTCCACTTGTTCCAAGAGGGCAAAATTCCAGACTGTCAACGTCTTTAGCATAATTCCACCTCAGTTAAGCATCCCCTGCATCTTTTCCTTAACGTCGCGGACAGCGCTCTTTGGCTTTATCACCGCTAAAATGGTGTCGTCTCCCGCTATGGTGCCGATGATGTTCGTCCACTTCGCTCCATCAAGAGCCGATGCCACTGCGTTGGCCATACCCGGCAGCGTCTTTACCACGATCAGGTTCTCGCTGTCCCCGATCTCCAAAACCGCGTCCTTAAAGATGCGCCCCATGCGCTCTTGGGAAAATCCCTCTGTGCTGTCTGACGGAAAAGCGTACCGGGAACGACCATCCCCGATGGGAACCTTCACAAACCGAAGTTCCTTGATGTCCCGTGATACCGTGGCCTGTGTCACCCGAATGCCCTGTTGGCTCAACCACTGGCTCAGTCCTTCTTGCGTCTCCACAACATGATGCTTGATGATCTGTCGGATCAACGCCTGACGATCCGTTTTCTTCATCCTTCGCACCGCCCTTACTCAAGCGTTATATAATAGCTTCGTCCGAATCGTCTGGTAATAGTTCTTATCGTCAAACTTCACAATCTTCGCCGGGAGCGGCGCCTTGCGCACGATGATCTCGTCCCCTGGCAAAAGGCGAAAACTCTCCTGTCCGTCAAAGGTGACAATGATGTCTTGATGAAGCGCCGCGATGTGAATCCGCACCTCGTCATTCTCGTCAATGACCATGGGCCGTGCATTAAAGGTATGTGGGCAAATCGGCGTTAAAAGCAACACTTTGATCTTGGGATTGATGAGTGGCCCCCCCGCCGACAAGGAATAGGCCGTAGAACCTGTGGCCGTGGAAACAATGAGACCGTCCGCTTTATAATCCATGACCCGGCAGCCGTCCACACTCAGCCCCAAGTGGAGCATCCTAGCCACACCGCCCTTCGTGACCACCACATCGTTGATGGCGTGTCCCAAAAAGCGCTCGTCATCCTCGCCGCTCTTGACGAAGCCGGAGACAATCATCCGTTCCTCAAAATAATACTGCCCCTTGATGATCTTCTCCAACTTGCTTTCAATCTCCGGTAGCTCAATGTCCGCCAAGAAGCCAAAGGTGCCAATATTGATCCCACAGACGGGGATGTCCCGCTCGTAGAGGCGCCGACAGATGCCCAACAGCGTCCCATCGCCCCCGATGCTGAGCGCCATATCAATGGGATGGTTCTCAATCTCCTCCACCCCGTACTCCTCATAGTGGAAAAATTTGGCGCTGTCCATAGGCATCAGCAGCTTGACGTCCTTCCCCTGATAAAAATTCACGATGCGCCGCAGCACCATGGGGGCATTTTCTTTGTCAATATTGGGAAATACCGCGATCATCAACATGGTCGTCTCTCCTTTTGCAAATTCGACGAAAAAGCGATTGCCGCGCATGTATTAATTCTCCGAACGCTCGAGTGCCTGATGGGCTTCGTTCACAATCTGCTCTATCGCGTCTTCCGTGACCGACTCTTCCCGCTCAGCCTCCGTCGTCAGATAGAGCAAGTATTCAATGTTTCCCTCGGGTCCTTTGACCGGCGAATAGGTCAGCCCCACGGATCCGAGTGCGATGGAACGTGCGAAAGTGACGACCCGCCGTATCACCTCACCATGAACGGCGGTTGAACGCACCACGCCCTTCTTCCCCACATGCTCCCGCCCCGCCTCAAATTGAGGCTTGATGAGGGCGACGATTTCTCCTCGTCCATGCAAAAGTGCCTTGACCGACGTAAGCACCTTCGTCAGTGAAATGAAGGCCACATCAATGGACGCAAAGTCAATCGCCTCGCCGATGTCTTCCGGCTCCACATAGCGGATGTTCGTGCGCTCCATGTTGATCACCCGCTCATCAGTGCGCAGCTTCCATGCCAGCTGGCCATAGCCTACATCGATGGCATAGACCTTGGCTGCCCCATGCTGCAAGGCGCAGTCGGTAAATCCCCCCGTGGATGCGCCAATGTCCGCCATGATCCGCCCGGTAAGGGAAATGCCGAAGGTATCTAGCGCTTTGGACAACTTCAAGCCCCCCCGGCTCACATAGGGAATCGCGTCGCCTAAAAGGCGAATATCCGCGTCTGCTTTCACCATCGTCCCCGGTTTATCCACCTTTTGACCGTCCACTAAAACCAGTCCGGCCATGATGGTCGTCTTGGCTCTTTCCCGACTCTCGGTCAAACGGCGCAGGGCTAACAAGACATCAAGCCGTTCCTTCGCCATTCGCCCTCTCCCATCTTTCCCGTACCCTGGCAGCCATTTGCGTCGGCAATAAGCCACATTCTTCCCATAGCCGGGAACGCTCTCCCTGTGAAATAAAGCGATCCGGGAGCCCAAGGCGCAGCAAGGGAACACTACATTCGGCGTCCGCGAGACATTCTAAAACCGCTGTGCCGACCCCCCCCGACAAGACGTTTTCTTCCACCGTCACCAAGAGTTTCGCCCGATCGGCAGCCACCAAGATCATCTCCCTGTCCAGCGGCTTGACGAAGCGCATGTTGATAACGCCCGCGGCAATCCCCTCGTCGGTCAAAAGTTCCGCCGCTGCCACCGCATTCGCCGTCATGCTGCCGACGGCCAAAAAAAATACATCTCCTCCTTCGCGCAGGATCTCTCCCTTTCCGACAGGAAGCGGCTCCCGCTCCGCCGCCAGAGGCACCCCCGCCCCCGCCCCCCGTGGATAGCGAATGGCCGCTGGACCATCAAGGGAAAGGGCGGTAGCGAGCATCCGCCGCAGCTCATTTTCATCCTTTGGCGCCATGACGGTCATATTGGGCATCATGCGCAAGTAGGACAGGTCAAATACGCCATGATGGGTCGCCCCGTCGTCCCCCACTAAGCCTGCCCGATCCAAGCATAACGTCACCGGCAGATTTTGCAGGCAGACATCGTGAATCATCTGATCGAAAGATCGCTGCGCGAAAGTGGAATAAATGGCCACCACCGGCCTTTTCCCCGCCGCCGCCATCCCCGCCGCCAACGTCACTGCATGTTCTTCAGCGATACCCACATCAAAATAGCGATCCGGGAATTTCTCAGAAAAATACTTCAGCCCAGTCCCCCCCGGCATGGCAGCGGTAATCGCCGTAATCGCCGGGTTTTCGGCAGCCAATTCCACCAAGGTTTGCCCGAAGATTGCCGTGTAGGTGGGAGGCGCACCTTCGTCTTTTTTTACCGTGCCGCTGACAACGTCAAAAGCACCGACCCCGTGAAATTTATCCGGCTCGACCTCAGCGGGGAGATACCCCCGCCCTTTTTTCGTATGGACATGCACCAGGACAGGGCCGTCCATCAGCCGTATCTCGCTGAATACCTCGCGCAGAATCCGAAGATTGTGTCCATCTAAGGGGCCGACGTAGGTGAACCCCATCTCCTCAAAGATCCCCCCGGGTACCAGCACGGACTTTACGCCATCCTTGATATACTCCGCCGTCTTCAGCACCGTATCGCCGATGTGGGGAATGCTGCGAAGAAGCCCTTCAATATCCTTCTTGGCCTTATTGTACTGGGGCATTACCCGAAGGCGTGAAAGATATTCCGACATGGCTCCCACGTTCGTGTCAATGCTCATTCCGTTGTCGTTGAGGATGACGATGAGGCGCTTGCCCAACTGACCGGCATGGTTCAGCGCCTCAAAGGCTTCGCCGCCGGTCATGGCACCGTCCCCGATGACAGCGATCACATGGTCACCCCGATCGTCCAAATCTCGTGCAATCGCCATACCCAAGGCTGCTGAAATCGAGGTACTGGCGTGCCCGACCCCAAAAGCGTCGTAGGGGGATTCTGCGCGGCAGGGAAAGCCGGTGATCCCCCCATAGCGGCGCAAGGCGGCAAAGGCTTCCCGCCGCCCAGTCAGGATCTTATGCGCGTAAGCCTGATGTCCTACATCCCAAATCACCTTGTCACGGGGAAGAGTAAAGACGCTGTAAAGCGCCAGCGTCAACTCAACTGTTCCTAAACTTGGCGCCAAATGCCCGCCGGTCTTTGCCACCGTTTCAATGATGTACGACCGAAGCTCCGCTGCCAACTGCTCCAACTCTGGCACTGAAAGCGCCCGAAGCTGGCTCGGCTCGTCGATGGTTGCTAAAAATTTCGTCATAACGCTCCGTTCACTCACTGTTTTCGCGATAACAAAAACTTCGCCATTTCCCGCAGGAAATCCGCCCTGTTCCCAAAAGGAGCCACGGCTTCCACCGCCGTGTCTACCGCATCCCGTGCCATCTTTTCCGCGCCCGACAGCGTGGCCAAGGTCACATAAGTCGCCTTCTGGTTGCGTTCGTCGCTTCCCGCCGGTTTGCCAATATCCTCGGTCTCTCCTACCACATCGAGAATATCATCGGTGATCTGAAACGCCAACCCGAAGGACTCGGCATAGCGGGTCAAGGATACCAATTCCGCCGCATTTCCTCCAGCTAATATCGTCCCAACACGCACCGCCGCCCGAAAGAGTGCGCCTGTCTTCCCCATGTGCATCCGGCGCAGGGTGATGATGTTCACGCGCTGCCCAGCTGCCCCCAAATCCATGGCCTGGCCGCCCACCATGCCCTTTGCCCCCGCCGCTTCGCTCACTTCCCGCAGGACACTCAGCTTCACGGTGTCGGACACCCCCGATTGACGCAGCAAGACCTCAAAGGCCATGGTTAAAAGGGCATCCCCAGCCAACGTGGCCATGCCAGCCCCGTACACCTTATGATTCGTCGGTTTGCCCCGGCGGTAATCGTCGTCGTCCATCGCCGGCAAATCGTCATGAATGAGCGAATAGGTGTGTATCATCTCGATGGCGCAGGCAGCGGTCAAATAGTCTTCCCCCCGACCGCCCACGGCCTCCGCCGCCGCCATTAAGAGCACAGGCCGCAGTCGTTTTCCCCCCGCCATCAGACTGTATTCCATTGACGCCGCTAGCGTCTTATCCAAGATGTCAGCGGCATGAAGTTCCTCCACCAGCGCCGCTTCTATCTGTTCGCGCTTTTTCTGCCATTCTTCCTGCAACATGATGGGTCAATCTCCCTCTATTTTCAGTTCCATCTCTTCCACGCCGCCCACGTCATTTTTGCGTACCATGAGATCCATGGTTTTTTCCGCTCGCGCTAAGGCTTGCGCACACTTCTCTGCCAAGCGAAGGCCGCGGCTATACTGTTCCATCAGTTCCGCCAACGCCGGCTCGCCCTCTTCCATGCGGGCGATGATCTCCTCTAACTCCGCCAAAGATTCCTCAAAGGACGGCTCCTTCTTCGCCATCACGTCACGTCTCCCTTCCGAATCTCCGCCACCCTTGCAACGCAACGACCATCGGCCAATAGGATCTCTACCTTTTGCTCAGTATGAATCTGCCGAATGCTGCGAAGTACCTTCCCCTCCACATCGGAAATGATCCCATAGCCGCGCCACAGCACCCGCATAGGACTTAACAGATCCATCTTTTCCATCGCGAATGCCAAGCGCTGCTGCTTCGCCGTGCGCCACTGCCCCACAAGCCGCCGAAAGCGCTCCTCCGCCATATCCAAGCGTTGATGAAAAAAGCGCAAAAACCGCTGCGGATCCCGAAAGAGTGCGTGCTGCGAAAGCGCCGTCAGCCGCGCACGTTTCGCGCTTAACCAACCCTCCCGCGCGTTTTCGAGACGCACCCGCAACCCGGCGACGTGGCGACGCAGCGCCTCTCCATCTGGTACAGCCAATTCCGCCGCTTGAGAAGGCGTCGCTGCCCGAACGTCCGCTGCGAAATCGGCCAGCGTGTAGTCCGTTTCATGCCCAACCGCCGAAATCACGGGAATACGCGACCCTGCAACCGCCCGCACGGCGATCTCCTCGTTGAAGGCAGCAAGATCTTCCGCCGATCCGCCACCCCGCCCCACGATGAGAACGTCCACCGGGTACATCTCATTAAAAAATGAAATCCCCGCCGCCACCTGTTCGGCTGCGGCCGCCCCCTGCACCGTCGCCGGATAGAGTACGATCCGAACCGTCGGCCATCGACGCTTAGCCACGCGGTGAATATCCCGCAACACCGCCCCCGAAGGAGACGTCACAACGCCAATGGACTTAGGAAAGGGCGGCAGCGGTTTCTTCCGCGCCTCGTCAAAAAGCCCCTCCGCCAAAAGCCGAGCCTTGCGTTCTTCATACGAAGCTGCCAAGGTTCCAGCACCGTTGGGAATCACCCGCTCCACGTAGAGCTGATAGGCTCCGTCGCGTTCGTACACCGAAATATTCCCCGCCGCGACGATCTGCATCCCATTTTGCGGGACAAAGGGAATCTGCTCCGCCCATCGGCGAAACATCACGCACCGTAGCGCCGCTTCCTCATCCTTCAGAACAAAGTAACGATGCCCCGATGCATACTGCTTAAAATTGGAAATCTCCCCCAGTACCATGACATTCTTCAAGAGGTGTTCACGGTCAAACATCGTCTTAATGAATCGGGTGACGTCACTGACGCCGTGAACCATACCGCACCGCCTTCCCTCATGATAAGAAAAAAGCCAGACCCATCGCCTGGCGTGCCAATTTCATTTATTCCCAGCCATTGCGCCCAAGATCCCATTGATGAAGCGGCCGGATTCCTCCGTTCCAAACCGCTTGGCCAACTCAACGGCCTCATTGATCACGATCCCCGGCTTCGCATCCGGCACAAAGCGAAGTTCATAGACTGCCAAGCGCAGGATACTGCGGTCAATCCCCGGCATCCGCGACAATTTCCACCCCTTCGACAGATGGGCGATGGCGCTGTCCACCTCCGCCATGTTTGCCCGTGTTCCTAAAACCAGCGAACGAGCAAATCCTTCGTCCAATGCAGAAATCTCGGACGTCAACGCCTTCTCGTCACCATCCTGCCAAGCTGCCAAAAGCGCTGCCTCCGCCGCGCTTTCCGTCTCTGCCGCTGAAGCATTCATATCCATCTGGAACAACGCCTGCATCGCCGCTTCCCGTGCGCGTCTTCGACTCATGCTACCCTTCCTTTATCGCTATTTTCACGACTTCCAGCGACGGTAATCGGCCATTTTCCAGTCTCGAAAGCGCTCTAACCAATCGCTCTCCCCGCTGTCCACCCGACGACCCAACCATACGCCGACTCCGGTGCAGAAAAGCACAAACAGCGTAGCAAATACGCCAAAAAGAAGAACGGCGACGCCTAAGAGCGCCCCGCCAAGAGCACCCAAAAAGGAACCGCGGTGCTTCTCCCACAGCCATTCGATGAGCTGCTTCATATCATCCTTCATCTGCGCCACCATTCCTCAGTTGACTCGCTTTTGCATTTTCGCCGCCGCACGAAGCTCCGTCACTGCCACATCTAAAGAAAAATCATTGATTCCCAACGTGCCGCTCACACGCTGGCGAACCTCAGCACGCAACGAATCGGACAGCGCCGCCACATTCTCCTTATCTGCCACGGCTACCCGAAGCGCGATGTCCACCACCGAATCGTCTCCCCGTCGGCGAGCGCTGACCCGCGCCTTAGCATTCAGCACCCCATCAATCATCAAGGCACTCTTTTCTACCATATCCCGCACTGCCGCCACCGCGACCCGGACTTCGCCCCCCGCCCCCTTCAGGACGACGGCCTCCGTGTCCGCAGACGCTTTGTCCGAGGAAATACTGCACCCCATGAAATGGATGCTCCACAAAAAAGCCACTGCCGCCCCAGCCAAGGTTTCCCATCGGGACAAGAGAAATGCCAATTCATTCTCGATCACTGCCTGCGGCAAGAGATGGAACCAAAGCGCCGCTAGCCCCAAGGACGCTAACGCAATGGCCAACGCATAAAGGAACAGCAAAAAACGATTAACATATCCCAACATCCATCACCTCGTAAGCCCCATCGAAGCGTGCCATTTGATCCAAAAGCATTATATCACGCAGGGGGAATTTACACAAGAAACCGCTTTCCTGCGTAATGGGGTCATACGGTCAAGCCACCTTTTTGCTGTCGTCCTTGAGGGAAAAGCTGGCGGCCGCGCCGATCGCACCGGCGATCCAAAGGATCTGGAGCGCCGTCACCAAGCCCCAGAGATCTGCCGCCCAGCCGACTAAAGGAGTCAAGATGCCGCCGAGCGTGGTGCTGAGGCCCAGCGTCACGCCGGAAGCAAACCCAGCATTCTTCGCCAAATACGTCTGCCCCAAAACGACGATGGGACTGAAGGGGACGAAGATGGCGAAGGCCGCCGGCAAAAGCAACACCGCCGCCCACCAAACCTCTGTGGCGTGCGTGAGGAGGAACATCGTCGGGATCATTGCGCAAAAGGTGAGCCGAAGCACGCGGACATACCCCATGCGATCCGCCAGCACGCCGCCCACATACGTCAGTCCTGCGCCCACGGCAAAGAGGAGCGAAAGCGCCTGCGTACCCTCTTGTGCTGTGGAATGAAGCACCGTCACCCAAAAGATAGGGATGAAGGTATTGGACAAATTAAAGGAGAGGGAACGCGCCAACATCGCAAAGGACAACTTCACAAACGATCCCCAGTCGTTGCGCTTTTCCGTTTCCGGCGCGCCCCCTTTTTCCTCCTCGACGTACCGGCTCGCCGCCCGCTGCGCCGCCGGAAGTTTCCACAGGATCGCTGCCCCGACGGCGAGGTTCACGACACCAAAGAGGAGCAGCGAATGAATCCCGATGGTATAGGCGCATATCCCGGCAGCGATGGGACCGACGGCGAAGCCGAGATTCCCGCCCATGGAAAAGATGGCGATGGCCTGCCCCTTCCCCTCCCCGGCGATGCGGTTCACCATCAGCGCCGCCTCGGGATGAAAGAGGGCGCTCCCCACCCCGCAGAGCATCGCGGCGGCGAAGATCGCCCAGTAGGAGGAAGAAAAGCCGATGAAGGTGACGCCGAGTCCGGCACAGACCGGCCCCGCCGCGATGAACCAAGACTTCGACATCTTATCCGCATAGTAGCCGGAAAGGGGCTGCAGGAGGGACGACACCATGACGTTGGCGAAGACCAAGGACGCCGCCGCGCGGTAGCTCAGATCGTAATGGTTGATGAAATAGGGCAAAAGCGCCGGAATGGCTCCCTGCGCCCAATCCGTCGCCAAATGCCCCAACGCAAAAAGATAAACGAAGGGATTAACCCGCTTCATCTCTCTCCGCCTCCCTCTCATTCCGCGACGCGAGAACGCAGCATCATTTCTGCTCTTTACGATACCGCAAGGAAACGATAGCCGTCAAGGATACATTAGCCCTTTTCGCCACGCAACAGCCCCACCGTCGCCGCCGCCATTATCTTCACCGCATAGGGCAGCGCCGCCTCATCGAAGGTGAACCGCGCATCGTGGTGTCCGGCGGCGAGGTCTGCGCCCACCATCATGTAAGCCGCTTCGCCGCCCCGCGCCTGCACACGCTCCATGAAATAGGAAAAGTCCTCGCTGGCGCCAAAATCACAATCCCCTACCACACGCGAAAAAATCCCCAATTTGTCCGCCTGCGCCTCCAAGTAAGCGGCCAGCGCCGGAGAATTGCTGCCCCCCGCCGCGCCGCCCACTTTTTCGACGGTGACCTCCACATCGTACATCCGCGCCGCCGCCTCTATGATCCGCACTGCCTCGTTTTCCATGTAAGCGTTGATCTCACTCGTCGCCCCTCGGGTTTCCAACTGTAAGAGTGCCCGATCGCCTATGATGTTCCGCCCACTCCCCGCCTCGATGCGCCCCACATTGATCCGCGAGGAACCGGCTCCGTGGCGGGCGATGGCGTGAAGGTTCAGTGCCGCGCAGGCCGCCGCCAAGAGCGCGTTCTTCCCCTCCTCCGGCGCAGCTCCGGCGTGCGCCGGAACGCCGGTGAAGCGGGCGTCATACTTGCTGGTCGCCAAAAATCCCGTGACGTTGCAGGCGATGCTGCCCGTCTCCCGCATCTTAAAGCCGAAATGCGCTCCCAGCATGAAATCCACATCGTCCACGACGCCGCATTCCACCATGGCTTTCGCGCCCCGCACACCCTCTTCCGCCGGCTGAAAGACGAGCTTCACCGTCCCGCAAAGCTCTCCTTCAAACTGCTTAAAGAGTTTCGCCAATACCAGACCCACCGTCGTATGCCCGTCATGACCGCAGGCGTGCATGGCGTTATCGTGTACCGAAGCAAAGCCTTCCCGATTGGGAAAATGCTTCGGATCGTCCGTTTCCTGCACATCGTTGGAATCCATGTCAAAGCGCAGCCCCACCACCGGCCCGGGCTTTTGGAACCGCAGCGTCCCCACAACGCCGGTCAGCCCGCCCGCCATGGCCGCCACAAGGGCGGGATCTGCGCCCTCCTCGACGGCACGCGCCTGCGCCGCTTTTAGAGCCGCCGCCGAGGGACGACCCATCATCGCCGCCTCCGCGACAGCCTCTTTTCCCATGGCCACTTCATAGCCTAAATCATAAAGCGTTTTCGCCACCTTTGCCGCCGTGCGAAACTCCGTCCACCCCGGCTCCGGATAGCGATGGAGATCCCGCCGCCCCGCCACGAGCGCCGCCGCCATCCCGTCTACGGCCGCCATCATATCCTGTATCACTGCCATCTTCGTCCCGCTCCATTCCCTATTTTCCTACCAACTCCCCGAGGAGCCGCCGCCGCCCGAAGAGCCGCCGCCGAATCCGCCCCGCCCAGATGAACCGCTGCTCGAAGATCCGCCCCAACTTGAAGAGCGACTGCCGGATCCTCCTCCGCCGCCACCGGGGCCAAGCGCATTGTTGATAATATCGAGCAGCCAGTTCAAGATGATCCCCATGAGAATCATCCCGACAATCGCTAAGAGGAAGATCAACACGTTCATGAGGATGCTGTCCTCACCATTCTCTTCTTCCGGCTGCGCTACGCTGTCTAATGCGCTCGCCACCTTATCCGACGGCGCTTCTCCAACGGCACGGTAGGCATAAGCGACAAGTTTTCGATAGGCCTCCACTATCCCCGCCGAATAGTCCCCCTTGCGAAACGCCCCTTTCATCCCATCGAGGACTGCGCCCGCTCGGCCGTCTGTAATTTCTCCTTCAAGGCCGTAGCCCACCTCAATACGGAACTTGCGATCCTCCTTGGCAATGAGGAGGAGGACGCCGTTATTGCGCTTCGCGTCGCCAATTCCCCAACGCCGAAAGAGATCGGTGGCGTAAGGCTCAATCCCCTGTCCCCCAAGGGTGTCCACGGTGACCACGACGATCTCCGCCTTGGTCTTGGCGCGCAATTCCTCGCCGATCTGCGTGATCTGCTGACGATCCGCCTCCGATACCATCCCCGCCGTATCGACGATGTATTCCCTCTGCGCTAGCTTCTCAAGCACACCGGTGGCAGCCTCAGTCAAAGGGCTGCCACTCATGAGGAGCAGCATGAACGACAGGAAAAGCGCGAAGAGGGCGCGAACGCCCCCGGCATATTTCATAAATTCCACATCCTTTTTGCGCCTAAGCCACGCCTGACATCACGCCAGCAGGACGAGCATCCCGAAGACGAGCGCCATGATGACAGGGAGACCGTTTCGCTTCGTGATCTCCATCGGATTTACCCCGGCAATACCGGCACAGATGATCGTCGCCCCGGCAATGGGGGAAATCGTCCGCCCCAGCGTTCCGCCCAAGGTGGCCATACTGCCCATCTGCACCTGCGTCAGGCCAAACTCCATCGCCGAAGGCGTCACCGCCTCATTGAAAGCGAAAGTAGCGGCGTCCCCCGAACCCGTCAAAAAGCCTAAAACGAACGGACCCGCCGCCGCGCAGACCTTCACGATGGCGGGATTGTTCAGCATGGCGTCTAAAAACGCCCGAACGAGCCCCGTCGCGGTCAGCCCGGAAACGAACACCCCCGCCGCGATGATGATCCCGATGATCGAGCCATACGCCTTCCCCATGCCTTCAAAAAACGCCGTCCCCAGCGTCGCCGGTTTCGTCCGGGTCACCGCCAAGGTCAAAATCGCGCCGATGATCATGGCCTCGGGAACGCCCATCTTAAACGCCGGGACGATCTTCGTCGATCCCAAAAGCAAAATGACAATGGGAACGATGGGCATGAGGGCGTACAGATAATTGATCTTGAAGTCCTTCTCAATTTCTAACCCCTCTGCCACATAGCCCCGATCTTCCTTCATAAGATATGCCACGACAGTGATCATCACCATAGCGACGGCCAACGATACCAAATTGGCTTGATAGTGAAACGCAATGACATCCATCACGTCCACCCCGGCAATCTTAGCCACGAAAGGATTGTGCGCCAACCCAGGATTGAGCATACTGCCGTAAGTGCCGCATTTCACAGCGGCAGCGGCCATCGCCGGATTGACCCCCGCTGCCATGAGGAGCGGAATGAAGATCGCGCCGGCGGCAGCCGCCGTCCCCGCCGCGCTTGGGAGAGCCACATTGACCAAAAATGTCCCCAAGACGACGCCAGGAATGAGGAGCGGCCGCACCTTGGAAATGACATTGGCCATGGCGTTGATGAGATGCTTGTCGCAACCAGTGACCCGCACCGCCATGGCAAAGCCCATGCAGGAGCAGACCGCCTGAATGAGTCCCTTGTTCGTCATGCTCTTGGCAAACGCCTCCAAGGCGTCCATCGGCGCACCTCCGATGCAGGCCATCAGAATGCCCGCGCCGATGAGCGTCACCCGCGCTTCATAGCCCTTGATCAAAAGAAAGATCGTCACCCCGACGATCACCGCCCCGGTAATCAACATCAATGTCAACATATGTCTACCCCTCTCCCCATTCGTTGCCTGTATCGCCTTGCTCATTTTTCAGTATAGGTTGTCCCTCCCCGTGTGTCAAGCGGCTCTCCTATGTATACACGACGGCGGCAGGCGGAAAATCGCAGTTGCCCCATGGCGAAAAAAGCCCTACAATAAAAGTAGAGGGCAGCGTATTTCCGCCGCCCGTCATCGCGATCAACGAAAAAGCAACGAGGAGGGCTTCCCATGATTTCCCCACAGCGTTTATCCGCGCATTTCGCCGCTATGGAGCGGATCACCGCCGAACCAAATCGCCCCGGCATCTATCGTCTGGCCTTCACCGACAGCGATTGGGAAGGACGCAGCCGCCTGATGGCGTGGATGGAAGAGGCGGGGCTGACCCTTCGCACAGACGCCTTTGGGAACGTCATCGGCCGCCGCGCGGGGAAAGACGACGCGCTGCCCGCCGTCATGTTCGGCTCCCACGCCGACAGCGTCCCCGGCGGCGGCAACTTCGATGGCGTATTCGGCATCTTGGCCGCCATTGAGGTCATGACCAGCCTCAAAGAGGACGGCTTTGTCAGCGACCACCCCTTGGAAGCCGCCCTCTTCATGTGCGAAGAATCCAGCCGCTTCGGCGCAGCCACCTTGGGCAGCCGCGCCATGTGCGGCGAGCTGAGCGTGGAGGATCTGCACCGCCTAAAGGACGGCGACGGCACCTCCCTCTACGAAGCCCTAAAAGGGCGCGATCTTGACCCGCAGCACATCGAGGGCGCAGCCGACACCGCCCCCAAAAAAGCCTTCTTTGAAGTCCACATCGAGCAGGGGAAAGTGCTGGAAGCGACACATACCCACATCGGCGTCGTCACCGGCATCGCCGCCCCCACCCGCCTGCGCGTCCGCCTCCACGGTCACGCCGATCACAGCGGCGCGACCCCCATGGACATGCGCCAAGACGGGAGCTGCGCCGCCGCCGAAATCATCCTCTTAGTGGAAAAATTGGCCGCCGCCCGTAAAGAGCCGCCCGCCGTCGGCACCGTGGGCGTCGTACAAGTATCCCCCGGCGCGATGAACGTCATCCCCGGCGAAGTCTCCCTCGGCATCGACATCCGTAGCATTTCCCAAGAAACGAAAACTGAAGTCGTCCGCAATCTCAAAGACGGGATCGCCGCCATCGGTGCGCGGCGGCACATCCCCTACGACATCGAAACCATCACCGACGAGCCGCCGGTCATGATCGCCCCCGCCGTGGTCGATCTCCTCAGCCAAATCTGCCAAGAAGCGGGTCCATCCTTTCGCCAAATGCCAAGCGGCGCGGGACACGACGCCATGCACTGGGCGGCTCGCTGCCCTACGGGCATGCTCTTCATCCCCTGCCGGGGCGGCATCAGCCACCACCCCGACGAATACGCCTCTCTTGACGACATCGTGTGCGGCACCCAGCTCTTAGAAGCCGCCATCCGCCGCGTATCGCACCGCGATTTTTCCTTCTGAGCGCAGGACGAGACCTCGAAAAGCGCCTGTACCTCCTCCTTCGTCATCCCCGTGCCGGCGATGAGACGGGAACGGTTCTCGGCATTCCCCCAGTTGAGCGCCATCGCGATAAGGTTTTCCTGCGTCAGCTCCGCCTCAATCTCTGCGTCCGTCGCCACCATCCGCGCCATGACCGCCTCGACCTCAGCCGTCGCCCGCACGCCCGCGCCGGCCACCGTCTTATAAATATCCGACAGCCAGCGCTTGAACCGGCGGAAAATCTGCTTTAAGACCGACGTCGGCGCTTCCCCGGAGTGGAGATACTCCTCAAACGCGCGGGCGAAACGCTCCTGCGCCCAGATGTCTTTCAGGCGCTTTGCCTCCAAGGCATCGCCCTTTTTCTCCGCCTTTCGGATCGCCTCATCCCTCGACTGAAATTCCTTCGCGCTCGCCGTCCCTGCGTAGGCCTTCACTTGCCCCTTCTCCCACGAAGCCCACTGCATGATGGTGTAGTAGTCCCTCGCCGCCTCAGACTCCGGGAACGCCTTCATCAGCCTCGTTAGCTCCGTCAGATAGTGATGGCTCATCTCGTGCATGAACGTCGAAGTGTCAGCGCCCTCAAAGAGACGGATAATCGCCTGCGCTTGGTCGTAGCTGCCCCTGACCTCCTGCTTTATGGCTTGCTCGTAGTGGTTGACGACCTCAATGGCCTCATCGTCGAACACAACATAGCAGCGGCCATCTTGACGTCCATCGTAGGTAATGCCTTTTATCCCGTATTCATTCAAAAGCAAAGAGGCATCCTTCTTGCTTCCCGTCAGCGCCCGCAACATGCCGTAAATATCCTTGCCTGTACTTTTAGCAAAGGTTGTTTTGATAAAAGCGATGGTTTCCTCTCGATTAGCCTGTGGGCGGTTCCATCTCCCTAACTGCTCATCCGTGAGGTCGTCAACGATTTTTTGCAGCGTCTGCTTTACGCCTTCCGGCTGCTCAGAAAAATCCAGTTGTTCATCAAGTAAGACATCATCGTCGGGGATTTCGACCTCGAAGAGCCTGCCGACAGGTTTGTCCACATCCAGATGGAGCTTCTCGGGGTCTATCGCATTGAGCGACCGAATCGCCGCCTCCTCCTCGTTGATACATCCAACACATTTCTCACGGTTCTCTCTAAGATTACGCACCACATCCGCCGCCGTATGGCGACCGCCTTCTTTAGCCGGCGGCGCGTTATCAATCATATGCCAAACATTACCGTACTTTTCCACAGAGGCGCGCAACGTCTTTATCGTCACCTTTGGATTCTCTTCGTAAAGGGAGATCAGGCGGTTGCACTCCTTCACAAGATTTTCACACCCCTCCCTCTCCTTTTCGTGCATATAGAGCAAGTCTGAAATAAGATTATCCGCACGACCATGTTCTATATCACGCTCATAATACGCAATCTCATGCAATGCAACCTGCAGATGAGCCGGCGCCTCCGAAAACTCCTTACCGTCGTACAGCAGCGTGCGGGTCGTCCCTTGTCTCTCCGTCAGCCAGTTCTTATACCCCACCCCGACCTCTCGTTCCTTGGCGAAATACAGCCCCCAGCCGTGCGCCTGTGCGCCTTCGCCGGTGCCAATCGCGTCCAAAGAGAAATAGTCAAAGACATGCGGCGAACCATGCCATGCCGATTGCTCCAGCAGCCCATGAGAAAAAGCACCCTGATTTTCAGAGTGCTTTTGGGCTATCTCGTTATACAGTTTTTCAAAGTGTTCCCTTGCTCCGCGCTTTTCGCCGCTTACTTGGTTTGATACCCCACTAACGCCTCGTCGGCCAACTTTTCCATTTCTTGTCGAGTGCTCTCGGGGGAGAGCTTCATCCCGATTTCTATAAACTCCTTCTTGTCTTTCGTCATTGCCCACTTGTCCAGTAAGTCGAGATTGGAGTCTGTCGTCATTATCAAAACACCTCCTTGCATATTCAATCCAGGCCGCATAACGATTTTTATATCGTTCGTTTTCCTGAATTATCTTAGAATTATACTGTACTAATAACTTCTTGATATACGGCAGACTATCCCGCGCCTTGTCCTTTTCCACAGGGTCAGCCATGGCATCCAGATTGACATATTCTCCAATCTCCGCCGCCACAGTTTCCTCTACCGACTTCATTATACCATCAGTTAGGTACGTTTGGAAGACCTCTTGACTGATTCGATTTTCGCTTCCCTCCTGGTGATAGATATTCGCGTCCTCCGGGTCGAAGTTGCCGCTATTGTCCACGGACTTTATCTGCGTCGGCTCAAAGGCGATATACTCCTCACCATCACTATTTACGCCATCATGTCCATTCGCGACTAACTCCTCCCGCGATTTTATCCCCGCGTAATTCTGCCCTTTATAATGCTCAAACGCCTCATAGCATTGCGTACCATCCGCCGGATTTTTGATATTCAGGAAAAAGGCTCTGACATTTTTCCCGTATCCCTGCGCGTCATCCTTCCATGGCGAAAAGAACATCCCTTGAA
>JBQNAL010000022.1:0-26687 GCA_052170475.1 Schwartzia sp. (in: firmicutes) | reverse complement strand
ACTGAATGGGTTCCAAAATGGAACTTTTTGCGTCAATTTATTTTACAACCTACACCTCGGAAAAGAAATTTTATTTCCCCTTGCCAAATGGCAATTTATCCGCTATAATGTTGCTTGTTTCAAATAGGCGCTGTTAGCTCAGTTGGTTAGAGTATCACCTTGACATGGTGGGGGTCGCAGATTCGATTTCTGCACAGCGCACCACTTGCTTATTAGGCTAGCGTTCGCCAGCCTATCATACGCTCAAATAGCTCAGTTGGTTAGAGCACCATCGTCACATGGTGGGGGTCCAGCGTTCGAGTCGCTGTTTGAGCACCAGTCCATCGAGGAGCCGCATGGCTCCTTTTTTGCGTGCCGCAGAAAGCATGGCAGAACAGGACAGGAAAACGCCCCCGATGAGGACAGTGTCGTTTGCCTGTCGCGCATCGGGGGCGTATCTCATAACGGAATGCAATTGTTTTGCTCTCTCTACTCCAAGGGCTTCATCGTCGGGAAGAGCAGTACGTCGCGAATGGAGGGGCTGTCGGTGAGGAACATGACCAAGCGGTCGATGCCGATGCCGACACCGCCGGTGGGGGGCAGGCCATACTCCAAGGCCGTGACGTAATCCTCGTCCATGACGTGCGCCTCAGCGTCTCCCGCCGCGCGCTGCTCCATCTGCTCCACGAAGCGCTGGCGCTGGTCGATGGGATCGTTCAGCTCCGTAAAGCCATTCGCCAGTTCTCTGCCGTAGACGAAAAATTCAAAGCGATCCGTGATCATGGGATCGTCCGGGTTGCGCTTCGCCAAGGGGGAAATTTCCGTCGGATGGTGCGTGATGAAGGTGGGATCCATGAGGTTTTCCTCCACCTTTTCCTCAAAGGCCGCGTTCAGGATCCCGCCGATCCCGTGCCGCTCCTCATAGGGAACCCCGATCTCGTCGGCCATCGCTCGAGCCTCTTCCACCGTGGCGGCGGACAAGAAATCCTTCCCCGTGGCTTCCTTCACGGCGTCGTTCATGCTGATGCGCCGGACGTTCGCCAAGTCGATCTCCTGCCCGTCATAGGTGATCTTCGTCGTCCCCAACACCTCTTTGGCGGCGGCGAGGACGATCTTTTCCGTCAGATCCATCATGTCGCGGTAGTCCGCGTAGGCCTGATAAAATTCCACCGAAGTAAATTCCGGATTGTGCCGAACGTCCATCCCCTCGTTGCGAAAGACGCGCCCGATCTCGTAAACGCGCTCCAGCCCGCCGACGATGAGCCGCTTTAAGGAGAGCTCCGTGGCGATGCGAAGATAGAGGTCAATGTCGAGGGTATTGTGGTGCGTGATGAAGGGTTTCGCCGCCGCGCCACCGGCTAACGTCGCCAACACCGGCGTCTCCACCTCCAAATAGCCCGCTTCGTCAAGGGTACGGCGGACGGAGCGGATGATCTTCGTCCTGCGCCGGAACGTCTCCGCGACTTCGGGGTTGACGATGAGATCGAGATAGCGCTGGCGATAGCGCAGATCCACATCCTTCAGGCCGTGAAACTTTTCCGGCAGCGGGCGCAGCGATTTCGCCAAGAGATCGAACTCGTTCACGATGACCGTGATCTCGCCCCTCTGGGTCTTAAAGACCCGCCCCGCGATCCCGATGAGATCGCCGATGTCCAAGAGACGGAACTGCGCGTACTTCTCCTCGCCCAAGACGTCGTACTTAAAATAGATCTGCACCTTGCCCGATGCGTCCATGAGCTCGCCGAAGCTCGCCTTTCCGTGTCCGCGCTTCGCGGTCAGGCGCCCCGCCAAGCGAACCACCGGGCCATCTTCTTCTCCCTCCAGCACGTCAAAGTGATCCCGAATGTCCTGCGCGTGGTGCGTCACCTCATAGCGGTGGCCAAAGGGCGCGACCCCCATATCGGAAAAGGTCTTGATCTTCTCGCGGCGCAGCTGCATCATCTCATTGAGATCGACCGACGCCGTTTGCTGTTCTTCGTTGTGCTTTCCCACTTACCTTACCCCTTATTCTTGATTTTCACGATCTTAAACTGCAGGACGCCGGACGGCGCGTGTACGTCCACCGTCGAGCCGACCTTTTTCCCTAAAATAGCCGCCCCCACCGGGGATTCGTTGGAGATTTTCCCCTCCTCGGGATCGGCCTCCGCGGAGCCGACGAGCGTGTATTCCATGTCCTCTTCCATCTCAAGATCCCGGACGACGACGCAGCAGCCCATGCTCACCGTGGTGCGGGATTTTTTCTCGTCCGAAATGACTTCCACGTTTCTCAGTTTGACTTCCAATTCCTGAATTCGGCCTTCGATGAACGCCTGCTCATTCTTGGCGTCGTCATACTCCGAGTTTTCGCTGAGATCGCCCAACGCGATGGCTTCCTTCAAGCGCTCCGCCACTTCTTTTCGGCGCACGACTTTCAGCTTTTCCAATTCCTCTTCTAATTTTTTGAGACCGTCCTTTGTCAGGATGAATTTCTTGTCCGTCATTGATCCTTCGCTCCTTACCATTTCCCGTAACGGTTTCTTTTCCCGCCCGCCCGACGCCGCCGAAACGGACAAACCGAAACGAGTGTCAGGGACTTGCCCTGACACCCGCTTACATGCTTTCTTATTATATGTATTTTCTCCGCCCTTGTCAACGCAAGAAAAATCTCACCGCCGCGCGGCAGATTGGCTGATACATCTGTACGGTACAAAAAGAAGCGCCGCCCCGTTCTCGCATAGGGAACAGTCCCCCCGAAAGGTGCGGAAACCCTGAAAGCAGTATGCACATTTGCAGGTGAGCAGTATACACATTGACATTTTAATAGGAAACCCTATCCCCCCAAGATAAAATCTCTGTTGTGACCTATGCTTCTTCGGAGAAAGTGATCCTTGACGGTGTCAATGCCAGTAAAAAAGCGGAAATCATGGCCGCCATAGACAGCCTTGAGTCGGAAGGCGCCACAGACGGCTCCAAGGGCATTATCACCGCGTACGAACTGGCCGAGAAACATTTTATCAAGGGCGGCAACAACCGCGTCATTTTAGCCACGGACGGCGATCTGAACGTCGGCATCACCAGTGAAGGCGAGCTGATACGACTGATTGAAAAAGAGCGTGCCAGCGGCGTTTACTTGTCCGTGCTGGGGTTTGGCTCCGGGAATATTAAAGACAACAAAATGGAGGCCTTAGCCGATCACGGAAACGGTAATTATTCCTATATCGACACCGTAGCGGAAGCAAGAAAAGTCCTCGTTCATGAACGGGGCGGAACCTTGTTTACGGTGGCCAAGGATGTGAAGCTGCAAGTGGAATTTAATCCGGCCGTCGTGAAGGGGTACCGTTTAATCGGGTACGAAAACCGCCGGATGCGTGCCGAGGAATTTGATGACGATAAAAAAGACGGCGGCGAAATCGGCGCCGGACACAGCGTGACGGCATTGTATGAAATCGCCAAGGTGGATTCCGCTTATGAGATTCCCCAAGTCGAAACACGGTACGGGCAGCCGCAGGGCAAGAACGAGAACACGGCTCTTGACGAAGACGAGTGGCTCACCGTAAATATCCGATACAAAGAGCCGGACGGCGCTGTCAGTAAACGCTTGACGTACCCCGTGACCGATGCCGCCTTCCACCCGACGATGAGCGAAAACATGTCCTTTGCCGCCGGTGTGGCACAGTTTGGCATGACCCTCAGAAACTCCCCCTATCGGGGCAGCACGAACCTCAGCGACGTGATTCTCCGCCTCAAAGACCTGCCCAGCGTGGCCACGGATGATTACAAAGAAGAACTCCTCTACCTGATGAAAAAATTTGACCAAACGAAGTGACAAGTACCCTTTTTGACCTACCCCCTGCGTTCGTGATGAGGGGTAGGTCATTTTTTCTTCCTTTTGGGAAAGCGCATATCGTGCGAACCATTTGATGTTTTGTTATTCGGTCGCGCCAACGCGGTTTAGTGCATCCCTAATCCGGCGCGAAGTTCCTCGATGGAAATCATCGTCACATGGTCAGGCAAAAGCGACGGTGCGGCGACAACGGCTGCCATCGCGCCGCCCGGCAGGGGGAAGTTGCGCCCCGCTGCCGCGCCCTCTCCCGCCCAGAGCGCCGCCACATCGACGTCCTTGATCCCGCCGGACAATCCCTCTCCGGTGTATTTGAGATAGCTTTCCTTCATCGTCCAGTAGCGGAGAAAGAGATCGCCCCGCGCTTCTTCTGAGGCAGCGGCGATGGTTTGCTTCTCCTCGTCGCGAAAGAACCGCTCGGCGACGGCGAGCCAAGACTTTTCCCGCCGCGTCCGCTCCACATCGACACCGAGCGGAGAAGAGCCGACACCCGCGAGAACCCAATCCCCGCTGTGCGCCCAGTTGAAGAAAAAGCGGCTGTCCGGGCTGTACGGTTTCCCCTTGGGATGCCGACAGATCGTCAATGAAAAGGGCGGCGACCCCCCGGCCGCCGCCACCAAATACCGCGATAAAAGTTCTCCCCAAAGGGATCGGGTGCGCACCACGGGGGAAGCATAGCGGAAAAGCGCCTCTTGCCGCGCGGGGGAAAGGCGCGGAAGGTAGACCTCCGCCGCATCCGCCGCATCGTCCCCAAGGTGCAGCGCGTAAAATTCGATGCGCTCCATGATTTCTCCCCTCTCACTTCGGCTCCTGTGCCTCGATGAGCGCCATCTTCGCACGGCGGGGCAGGCGCTTCAGCGCGGCTTCTCGGCGCAGCGCCGCCGCCTTCTCGGGGAACGTCTCATAGTAGCAAAGCCGCACGGGGACGCGCCCCCGGGTATACTTCGCTCCCTGCCCCGCGTTGTGTGCCGCCACGCGCTTTTCCAAATCGTTCGTCCAGCCGGTGTAGAGCGTCCCGTCGGCACATTCCACCATGTAGACGTAAGCCGTCCCGCTCACGCTTCGACGTCGGGCAGTTCCTCGATGATCGTGACCTTCTTCATCACGACTTCCACCAATGGCCGATCTCCTAAGTCGCAGTCGACCTTGCCGATCTTTTTCACGACCTCCATGCCGCGCACCACCTTGCCGAAAACCGCATGATGGCCGTTCAGCCACGGCGTCGCCGCCAACGTGACGAAGAATTGCGAGCCGCCGGTGTTTGGCCCCGCATTCGCCATGGAGAGGACGCCCTCGCCGTCGTGCTTGAGGTCGGGATGAAATTCGTCCGGGATCTCATAGCCCGGGCCGCCCATCCCCGTCCCCGTGGGATCGCCCCCTTGGATCATGAAGCCGTCGATGACCCGATGGAAGATCAATCCGTCGTAAAAGCCTTTTTCCGCCAACTCAATGAAATTTTTCGTCGTCAGAGGCGCCTTGTCCTCAAAGAGTTCCACGGTAAAAGTGCCTTCGCTTGTCGCGAAGATCGCAAATCGATTTGCCACGTTTTCTTCTCCTCCCTGTGCGTTTGCCGTCTCCGCGCCGATACCGAGCAGGAAAGCCACGAGCGCGGTCAGTATCCATATTCGCTTCATGCGGTAAATTCTCCTCCCTTTTGCAAATGTTTCCTTTCCCCCGGCGTCACCGGTGACCAGTACGGAATCTCCCGCCCCGGCAGGAAAAAGTCCGGCTCCGGCTGCCAGCGGGGATAGCCCACACTGTGCATCGTCACCAAGGCGCGCGTGTCCGTCCGGCGGCAAAACTCCTTCGCGCCCCAGCTTCGCGCTTCTTGGAGGCGTCCATCCGCCGGAAAAAACGCCAAGTCAAAAAACGCGCCGTCGAGTTTTTTCATCTGCTTCATGAAGCCGTTGCGGGCGAATCCGATGTTCTCTGCCGTGTCCTCCTTCCAGTGCCACCAGTTGAAATCCCCGGCGTGAAAGATGCGCCAGCCGGAAAATTCCACCGCGAAGGAGGTTCCCTCGTCCGTGGAATCATAGGAGATCACTCGAATGCGATCCGCATCGCATCGGTCATAGACCCCGAGCCATGTCGTCTTGTCCGCCGGTATCCGCCTCGCCGAGGGAACGCCCGCGATGTCGCGGCTCAGAAAATAGCGCCGAGTGTGCGCCGCGTAGCGGGCGATCTCGGGGCTGAAATGATCGAAATGGGCGTGGGAGGCAAAGATGTACAGTTCCTCCATCTCCGGCAGCGCCTGATCCACCGCCCCCGTCGGATCCTGAAAATCGTCGAAGAGCAGCCCCCAGCCGTCGCCCGCCACGAGAAAGCCGCTGTTTAAGAGATAGGTGATCGTCAATCCCTGTTTCATGTCCGTCATCGCGCTGCCTCCGCATCGACCGGCAAAAATTGTCCCGCCGTCACATCGACAAGCCCACGATCTGTGAGCTTTAGCGCGGGGATCACCGGCAAGCTCAAAAAGGCTAACGTCATCAATGGTTCGCAGTCCTCGCTCACGCCAAGCTGCCTTGCCGTGTGGATGAGGCGGGCGTTCTCCATCGCCACCACCCGCGCGTTGCGCGCCGTCATCAGTCCGCCGATGGGAAGTGGCAGCGACGCCAATACCTCGCCCGCGCGGACGATGACGAATCCGCCGCCGATGCGCTGAATCTCTTCGATCGCGGTCACCATATCGTCGTCGTTTGCACCTGCCACGATGAGATTGTGGGAATCATGCCCCACGGTGGAGGCCACCGCCCCGCGCTTTAATCCGTACCCCGTGAGAAGCCCAAGGCCGATGCGCCCCGTCGCGTGATGGCGCTCGACGACCGCCAACTTCACGATGTCGCGTTCGGTATCCGCCACGGCGCAGCCCTCTTCCGTCTTGACGGAAAGCGTCAATTTCTCGGTGAGGAGCTGCCCCGGCACAAGGCCGATGACATGGGCGCGTCCCGACGGAAGCGGAATGGCGAGATCCGCCTTTTCCACCGGGGCAATATGGATCGTATCGCAAAGCGCCGTATCCTCCGTTTTCGGGAGCCCCAAGAGGAGCCGCCCCTCGCGCGCCGCCAACACCCCACTTTTTACGACGAAGGCGGGCTGCCACGAGCCGTCCCCATCGAAGAGCAAAATGTCCGCGATGCGATGCGGCGCAATGACGCCGCGCTCCCTCAGCCCAAAATAGCGCGCGGGGTTCACCGTGGCCATGTTGATGGCCGCCCACAGCGGCACGCCGGCCTCCACCGCGCGCTTCACGACGGAATTGATGTGTCCGCGCGCCAAGAGGTCGGCGGGATGGCGATCGTCGGTGACGAAGAAGCAAAACGGCGCCGTTCGCTCGTTGATGAGGGGGCGCAGCGCCGCCAAATTGTGCGCCGCCGATCCCTCGCGAATCTCCAAATACATCCCCGCCGACAGGCGAGCCCAGCCCTCTTCCTCCGTCGCGCACTCGTGATCCGAGGAAATGCCCGCCGCCGCGTAGCCCATGAGGGATTTTCCAAGCAGCCCGGGCGCGTGTCCCTCCACATGAAGATCCCGGCGCATGGTCAGCTTCTCGTATACGGCGGGATCGCCGGAAAGCACCCCCGGCACATTCATCATCTCCGCCAAGCCCAAAACGTATGGCTCATCCAAGAGCGGCGCTAAGTCCTTCGCCGAAAGGTGCGCCCCGCCGTCCTCCAAGTCCGTGGCCGGCACGCAGGACGGGAGCATGAAAAACGTATCCAGCGGCAAATGGCGAGAGGCGTCCATCATGTAGCGAATCCCCAAAATTCCGGCGACATTGGCGATCTCGTGCGGATCGGTCACCACCGCGGTCGTCCCCGTCGGCACGACGGCGCGGGCAAACTCCCGCGGGCTGAGGAGCGAGCTCTCGATGTGGAGATGCCCGTCGATAAAGCCCGGCAGCGCGTACCTGCCTTCGGCCGAAATCGTCTCTATGCCGCTGTACGCGCCCAGCCCTGCGATGTACCCCTGATCGATGGCGATGTCCCCGTCAAAAAAAGTGCCGGTAAACGATTGGTAGATTTTTGCCCCGCGAATCACCAACTCCGCCGGCGTTTTCCCCTGCGCCACGGCGGTAAACCGCGCCAAATCCTCAATCATGAGCGCCGCCTCCTTCCTATTTCTCCTTCGCCGCGCGTTCGCGCAGCATTTCCTCAATCTTGACGCCCGGCAGCGTGAAGCCCCGCCCCATGACCTCATTGGCGTCCAACACGATCAGGAACGCCTGCGGATCCAGCTGATCCGCGATTCGCTTGACCCGCGCGATCTGGGTCAGGTTCACCACGACGAACAGCACCCGCTTCGCGTGATGGGTAAACGCCCCCTCCCCCTCGATGTAGGTCACGCCGCGCCCGATCTCGTGAATAATCGCGTCGGCGATGGGTTCGGCACGGTCAGAGATCAGAAACAGCACCTTTCGGTGAACGAAGCCTGCCACCACCTTATCCGTCACAGCAGCGCTGATGAACATAGAAATCAAGGTGTACATCGCCGGCATGACGCCGAACATGCAGACGGAAACCGCCATGATGACGCAGTTGAAGGCGAAGATCACCCCGCCCATATTGAAAGAATAATATTTCCTTAAAATAGCGGCCACGATGTCCAAGCCGCCGGAACTGCCGTCCAGCCGAAAGAGCAGCCCGTAGCCAAGGCCGTTGAAGACGCCGCCGAAGATGGCCGCCAGCATGGGATCCGGCACGGGGGCAAACCCGTTCAAAAAATGCGTGGCGTCAAGTCCCACGGAAAAGAGGACGGTGCTGAAGACGACGCCCCCCGTGTACTTCGCCCCCAAGGTACGATAGGCGGCGAAGAACAAGGGGAGATTGTAGATGAGGATCTGTGCGCCCACGGGCAGTCCCGTCAGGAAGTAGACGATGATGCCGATGCCCGCCAATCCGCCGCTCAAAAGATGATTGGGGATGAGAAACAGATTGATGGAGCTGGAGCTGACGAGGCAGCCGAGGAGAATCCCGAGGGCGCGCCAGACGCGTGACCGGCTCATGGCGCCCCCGCCCCCGCCCGCACCGAAGAGGGACGCGGATACCGCCGATCGGCGGGGGCTTCATCCCGCCCCGTAAGGGCGCTCATATCAATCTCACGCGCCTGCATTTCCGCCGCGCCAAAGTCTTGGCTCTCCCATTCCTCGTCCCAGCGCTCGTCCGCTTCTTCCTCCGTCAAGGGCAGGCTCGTGATCCGCCAAGAGAGAAGCGTCGCCCCCGGCAGCTCCGCCTCCAACATCAGGCGTTCTTCTGGGGCATCGGGGTTTCGATAGATGTACCACGTCACCCCGTCGATGAACTGGCGCTCCACCTTACCAAAGACCTGCATGATCTTGTACGGCGTCGCACCGCAGCGCACGCCGCAGCGCCCCGCGTAGTCCCGACTCTTGATCACGATGTCCACGACTCGCCCGTCCTTTGGTGTCACCCCCACGACGAATTCGCCCGGAAAGGTATAATACTTTACCCGAAGGCCGTATACGCTGCGCTCTTGGTCAAAGAGCGCAGCGCCAAACGCCTCGGTCAAAGCGGCCTCCGTCGCTTCCTCTCCGATGGCCACCCCGCGACAGGAAAAATCTTCCGGCTCCGCCGCGAAAACGGTTGCCGCAACCAGGCAAACCGCCAGCACGAGCCAGCCGATCCGCATCCCCCTCATCTCGCCACCTCCCCGCACATCACGCTTTTCTCTTCGCAGTATACCACAGGTAAAGCGCCCCGCGCCATAAAAAACGCCGAACGGCAGGCACCTTTTCGGCAGCCGCCCTTCGGCGTTACGCGCTCTCGCTTCCCCCCGCCTTTTTCCGCAGCTTTCGCTCGCGCACGCAGCGCATCCCCGGATGGAGGTGCGCGATGACAAAGCAGCGATTGCAGCCCAAGCAGCTCGACCTCTCCTGTCCGGCGCGAAGGCGCGGCAAAAGGTCAGGTTCACAGACGAGCGGCCGACCCAAGGATACCATGTCAAGACCGCTCGCGATCACGGCTTCCATGTCGGCGAGAGAGCGGACGCCGCCCACCAAGGACATCGGCTCCTCCACGGCGCGGCGCAAGCGCTTGGCGCGTTCCAGATAGTAGAGGGTCGCCGTCCGAGGTTCGCTCAAAAAATCCACCCCGGAAAGCTCCACGAGTTCCACGCCGAGCCGCCGCGCTTCTTGCAACATGTAGCGTAAATCCGCTTCGTAGGCGGTATCGTCCGCCTTCGTATCGCTGTTGATCTTGAGCAGAACGGGAAACGCCGTCCCACAGGCCGCCTTGATCCCCGCCACAATTTCCCCTACCAAGCGGAAGCGGCTTTCTGCGTCGCCGCCGTACTCGTCCGTGCGCTGATTGAAGGTGGGATCTAAAAACCGCGACAAAAGATAGGAATGTGCCGCATGAAGCTGCACGCCGTCCGCCCCCGCCCGCTGCAATCGCCGCGCAGCGGCGATGAAGTCCTCTCGGATGGCGAAGATCTCTTCTCGGCGGAGCGCCCGCGCCTCTCGCCCCTTTTTCAGGGGGCGCGCCGTAACGTCCGCCAAATCCGAAACGCCGATGGCTCTCGGCCCCGCGTGGGAGATCTGAAAGACGAGGCGGCTCCCCGCTGCATGGACGAGCCGCACCGCGCGTGCCACATCCTCCGCCGCCCGATCATCAAAGACATTGATCTGCTCCTCGTTGGCGCGTCCCGTCGGCGACACGCAGCAATGCCCGCTGACGATGAGCCCGATGCCGTTTTTGGCCAGCGCTTCATACATCGCGAAATCCACCTCGCCCATGCGCCCCTCGCGCGTCCCCAAAAAGCTGTGGGTCGCCGAGCGCACGATGCGGTTCCGGCAGGCAAGACGCCCTATCGCAATCGGCTCATCGATCCGTCCCATAGCGTCGTTCTCCTTCCGCGCCGTTCATGGTTCCATCGCTTCCCGTACATAGAGCCGGTGATTGGGAAATTCTCCCAATTTCTGCCATTCTTCTGCCCGAAAGAACTGCTCGAACCGAGGATAAAAGCGGCTATGCACCACCAAATAAATCCGGCGATCCGTCGGCAAGGTCGCGATGTCCATGAAGGGCATGACGTTCTTTGCGTTCCACGATTTACCGTCGGGACGCTTTTGGGCGATGACTTCCGCCGTTTCCGCCTGATAGACGGGGAGATCGCTGTAATAGGGGATGGACACCTTGTAATCGCCGCAGTTGATCACCAGATCCCCCGGCAATACACGCGCCCGAAGCGCCGCCGCCACATCCCAGCAGGAATACCCTTGATAGGTGACCACCGGCACGGCGACAAAAAACGTCAGAAGGACGAGCGCCGCCGACCAGACCGCCAGCACCCGCCGCGCGAGCGTCAGGCGGTGCATGAGAAACCGCGCCGTCAAGAGGGCGATGGGGAGCGATGCGGGCAGGGTGTACGTCGTGTATTTCGTCGCCATCATCTGATAGAACCAATAGATGGAAAGCGCCCAGACGACGAGGAAGAGTTCTTTGTCGTCGAGATGGGGAAGGTGCTGCGCCTTGATCCAGCGCCATGCCGCCATCGGGAGCGCAAAGGACCACGGGAACAGAACCAAGAAGAAGAGGGCGCTGTAATACCACCACACATTCCACATCGGATGCTCCGACTGGGTGGCTCTTAGGACGTTGTGTACGCCCAAGAAATTGTCGATGAAATCCTTTCCGTGGAGCGCGATCATCGGCCCGTACCAGAGGAGCGTTACGGCAAAGAAGAGGAGAAACCCCAAGGGCTTCATCTCCTTCACCGCCGAAACATCCCGCCGCAAGAAGAGATAGATCGTCACGATGAGTCCCGGCAGCAGGATGCCGATGGGGCCTTTCGTCAGCACCGCTAATCCGGCGGCGGCATAGCAAAGGTAGTAAAGATTTTTATTCTTCCCCGTGTAGGCTAAGTAAAAAAAGACCAGTACCGCGTTGAAAAAGACAAACAGCGTCAGATCCGTGATCACCGTCTTAGAGACGAGCCAATAGCCAAAGGAGGTACCTAAAATCAGCGCCGACCACAGCCCTGTCTTCGCGTCATAGAGGCGGCGGGCAAAAAAATACGTCATCACGATGCCGATGACGCCGAAGACGCCCGGAAACATCCGCGCCGCGAAATCATTCACGCCGAAGAGCCCAAAGGCCGCTATGAGTTCCCAATAGAAAAAAATTGGCTTATCGTACCAGTAATTCCCGAAGATCTGCGGGGAAATGAGATCCCCCGCCCAAAGCATTTCTTTCGCCGTTTGGGTATAATTCGTCTCCACCGGGTCGGTGACGGGAATCATCCAGTTTCCCAGCCAGTAGAGCAGAAGCGCCGCGATCGCCAATACGAGAATCTCTCGTCCTTCGTTTCGTTCCATTCCGTCACTCCTCTATGCGGCGAATGTCCGCCCCCAAGGCCACCAATTTCGGCACCAAATGATCGTACCCTCGATCGATGTGGTGAATGTAGCCGACGTGGGTCTCCCCCTCGGCGATCAGTCCCGCTAATACCATGGCGGCGCCGGCTCTGAGATCCGTCGCCTTCACCTGACAGCCGGTGAGCGCATGAACCCCTTCCACCACCGAGGTGCGCCCGTCGATCTTGATGTTCGCGCCCATGCGCTTCAATTCATCCACGTGCATGAAGCGGTTTTCAAACACCGTTTCCGTCACCATGCCCGTGCCTTCAGATACCGCCAGCATCGCCATGAACTGCGCCTGCATGTCGGTCGGAAAGCCGGGGTAGGGCATCGTCTTGATGTCGACGGCCTTCGTTAGTCCCTCACACGCTACCCGGATACCGTCCACATGCTCCTCAATCGTCACCCCCGCCTCCTTGAGCTTCGCGATGACGGGCTTTAGGTGTTCGCTGATCGCGTTCTCAATGTAGACGTCGCCTCGGGTCATCGCCGCCGCGACCATGTACGTCCCCGCCTCAATGCGGTCGGGAATGACGGTATACGCTGCGCCCGTGAGCTTCTCCACGCCCTCGATCTTGATGACGTTCGTCCCCGCGCCGCGGATCTTCGCACCCATGGCGTTTAGAAAATTTGCCAGATCGATGATCTCCGGCTCCTGCGCCGGATTTTCCAGCACCGTCTGCCCTGCGGCCATAGACGCTGCCATGATGATGTTCTCCGTCGCGCCCACGCTCGGAAAATCCAAATAGATCCGCGCACCTTGAAGTCCATGCGGCGCCTTCGCGTCGATGTAGCCGTGGCCGATCTCGATCTCTGCCCCCAAGGCCTCGAACCCCTTGAGGTGAAGGTCGATGGGGCGCGTGCCGATGGCGCAGCCGCCGGGGAGCGAAATCTTCGCCCGACCGCAGCGCGCCAAAAGCGGCCCCATGATGAGAAAGGAGGCGCGCATTTTCCGCACCAAATCATAGGGCGCTTCGTACTCTGCAATATCGGCACTGTCCACAAAAAACTGATTGGCCGCCGCGTCAAACTGCGCTTTTACCCCAAGCGCCTGAATGACCTCGGCGATCGTATGCACATCGTCAAGCGCCGGCACCTCATCTAAGCGGCTCGACTGCTCCTTGCCGAGGAGCGTCGCCGCGATGATGGGCAGTACAGCGTTCTTTGCGCCGCTGATCTTGACCCGTCCCCGCAGGGGACGTCCGCCCCGGATGACTAATTTTTCCATGAAATCAAACGTTCCTCCTGCGGTGGGAATCCTTTTCGCAGGGTTTCCCTACCCGTATCTTGGTAAATTCTATCATGCCCGCTCCCCCTTGACAAGAGGGCAAAAAGCCATACATCAAGCAAAAACGGCTCCACAAAAAGACGGCGCTGGCAAACGTGCCAACGCCGTCTTTTTTCTGCCCGATTGCCGCGCGGCCCTACGCTTCCCGCCGTTCCGGCGGCACGGGGTAGAGCGCTAAATCGGGATTATTTTCCCGTATCCAGCCAAGCGCCCACTCATTGTTCACCAAGAGAACCGGCTGCTGATTCCTGTCGTAGACGAACATGCCGCGGTCAGCACCCCGAAGAGAGGCGGGCGTGACCGTACGCCCGTCTTGAAAGACAAGCCATCGCGCCACCTCAAAGGGCTGCATGACCATCTCGATCTCGACGCCGTACTCGCCCTTCAAACGATATTCCAAGACGTCGAATTGGAGCGTCCCCACCGTGCCGACGATGTACGCTTCCGTTCCCGCGCCCGCCTGCGAAAAGAGCTGGATCGCGCCTTCCTGCGTGAGCTGCTCGATCCCCTTGACGAACTGCTTGCGTTTCATCGTGTCCTTCGCCTGCACCCGAGCGAATTTTTCCGGGGGGAACACGGGGAAATCCGCGAAGCGGAATTTGCTGCCCCCTTCGCACAGGGTGTCGCCAATGCCGAAGATCCCGGGATCGAAGAGACCGACAATGTCTCCCGGCCACGCCGTGTCGATGATCTGCCGATCCTGCGCCAAAAACTGCTGGGGCTGCGCTAACTTGACCAGCTTCTCCGATCTGCTGTGCCACACGCTCATATTACGGGTAAAGCAGCCGGAAACGATGCGGATGAAGGCCAGCCGATCCCGGTGCGCGGGGTTCATGTTCGCCTGAATCTTGAACACGAAGGCGGAGAAGGTGTCCGCCGCCGGATCGACGAGTCCCGCCGAGGATTCGCGGGGCGCAGGGGGCGGCGCGAGGCGCAGGTACTCCTCCAAGAAGTTCTGCACGCCAAAATTCGTCATCGCCGAGCCGAAGAAGAGCGGCGTCAGCTCCCCGCAGGCGATGCGGTCGAGGTCAAATGGCTCCCCCGCTTCGTCGAGGAGCGCCACATCGTCGAGGAGCGCCTGATACGTCGCCTCCTCAAGGCGAGCGGCGAGCTTCGGATCGTCGAGCGCATAGGTCGCCGAGGCGCGCGCTTTTTGTCCGTGCGTCTCGTCTGCCTCAAAGAGCTCGACCCGCTTCGTCTGGCGGTCGTAGACACCCCGATAGCGCCCGTCGGAGCCAACCGGCCAATTCATCGGATAGGAGCGGATGCCCAGCACGTTTTCCAGCTCGTCCATGAGATCGATGGGCGCTTTTCCAAAGCGGTCGAGCTTATTGACGAAGGTGAAGATGGGAATGTGCCTCTCCCGACAGACCGCAAACAGCTTCTTTGTCTGCGTCTCCACGCCCTTCGCCGCGTCCAGCACCATGACGGCGCTGTCCACCGCCATGAGCGTCCGATAGGTGTCCTCGCTAAAATCCTGATGCCCCGGCGTATCCAAGATGTTCACCCGACAGCCGCCGTAATCGAATTGCAGAACGCTCGACGTCACCGAGATGCCGCGCTGCTTTTCGATCTCCATCCAGTCCGACACCGCATGGCGCTGCGTCTTTCTCGATTTGATGGATCCCGCCAAGTGGATCGCCCCGCCGTACAGGAGCAGCTTCTCCGTCAGCGTCGTCTTGCCGGCGTCCGGGTGGGAGATGATGGCAAAGGTGCGCCGTTTCTCGATCTCCCGCTTTAGTTCCTCACCCAAAATATTGTTTCTCCCCTCATTTTCAGCCTCTAAAACGAAGGGCGGCCTTTCCGCCGCCCTTCGTCATTTCGCTACTTTGACTTCCGTCCAAACCTTATCGTACTTCGACAGATTCTCACCCACATCATGGAAATACTCCGCATTTTTCAGAAGCTCCGCCGACGGGTAGGAAGCGGTGTCCTTCTGCACTTCCGGCGGGAGCTGGCGCACCACCTCTGGAATCGGCGAAGCGTAGCCGATGTACTCGACGTTCTTCTTGGCGATGTCGGGGCGGGTCATGAAGTTGATGAATTCCTCCGCCTCCGCCTTATGCTTGCCGCCCTTCAAGATCACCATGGCGTCGATCCAGACGTTCGTGCCTTCCTTCGGGAGGGCGTACGCCAAATCCGGGTTCTTTTCCATCATGAACACCGCGTCCCCCGACCAGACGACGGCCAAGGCGCCTTCTCCGGCGATCATCTTATCCTTCACTTCGTCCACGACGTACGCCTGCACCAAGGGCTTTTGCGCGATGAGCGCGTCGCGGGCGGCGGTGAGCGCTGCATCATCGCTGGCATTTAAGGAATAGCCGCGGTATTTCAGTGCCATGCCGACGGAGTCTCTGATGCTGTCCATGACAAAGATCTGCTTGGCATATTTCGGGTTCCAGAGGATCCCCCAGCTATCCACCGGATCCTCGACCATCTTGCGGTTGTAGATGATCCCGACCGTCCCCCACATGTAAGGCACCGAGTATTCATTCTTGGGATCGTAGTAGAGGTTCTTGAACTTCTCATCGACGAGGGCGTAGTTCGGCACCTTCGTGAAATCGATCTTCTCCAGCATATCTTCCCGCCGCATCCGCTCGATCATATAGTCCGACGGGATGACCAAATCGTAGTCGCTGCCCCCCGCCTTGACCTTGACGTACATGTCCTCATTCGTCGCCCACGTATCGTAAATGATGCGGATCCCCGTTTCCTTTTCAAAGGCCTTGATGAGATCCGGGTCGATGTAATCCCCCGCATTGTACACCTTCAACTCCCGCTTGGCCGTCTTCTCCCCGCCGCAGCCGGAAAAAACGACGGCGCACAGCGCCAGCGCCAAAACCCCCAAAATGTGCAAAACGTTCTTCATGTCACATACCCCCTTTGTTAGCCATGCAGATGATTCTCCTTCGCCGCCGTCACCCGCCGGTTCACCGCCAGTAAGAGGACGAGCACCGTCAAGAAGAGCAGCGTGGAGAGCGCGTTGATCGTGGGGTGGATGCCCCGCCGCGCCATGGAGTAAATCAGAATGGAAAGATTATTCACCCCAGAACCCGTGGTGAAAAAGCTGATGACGAAATCGTCGATGGAAAGCGTAAAGGCAAAGAGCGCCCCCGTCACGATGCCCGGCAGGATCTCCGGCAGCACGATGCGGCGAAACGCATACGCGGGACTCGCCCCCAGATCGAGCGCCGCCTCGTAGAGATGGTGGTCAAATTGCCGCAGCTTCGGGAGCACCGTCAAGATGACGTAGGGGACATTAAAGACCGTGTGCGCCAAGAGAAGCGACGTAAAGCCTAGGGGCAGCTTCACGAAGATGAAGAGCAGCATGAGGGAAATGCCGGTGACGATGTCCGGGTTCAAGACCGGCAGGTACGTCAGGTTCATGACGATCTTCTTCTCCCACGGCCGCATCCCGCGATACATGGCGAACGCCGCCAAGGTGCCGATGATCGTCGCCAAAAGCGCCGCCAAGACGGCGATGGATACGGTGTAGTAGAGCGCGTCCAAAATAGCGCCGTCCTCAAAGAGCGCCCCGTACCAGCGAAAGGTAAAGCCCTCCCAGCTGGCGCGGGATTTTGACGCATTGAAGGAAAAGACGATGAGGACGAAGATGGGAAGATAGAGGAAACCGAAGATGATCGCAGCGTAAAACCGCCGCAAAAAGCGCATCACAGCAGCATTCCACCTCCTCCCTCTTTATTGTAACGGGAGAGAAATACCATGCTGAGGAGGATGAGCGCCAGCATCAATACCGACACCGCCGAGCCAAAACTCCAGTTGCCGATGACGAGAAACTGCTGCTCGATGACGTTGCCGATGAGCATGTACTGCCCGCCGCCCAAGAGGCGGGAAATGACGAAGGTCGTGACCGCCGGCATGAACACCATCAGCATCCCGGCGTAAACCCCCGGCAAAGAGAGGGGAAACGTGATGCGGCGAAAGGACGTCCATGCGTCCGCCCCCAAATCCCCTGCCGCTTCCAAGAGGCTCCGATCCATCTTCGTCAAGACCGAATAGATGGGCAGGATCATGAAGGGCAGGAAATTATAGACCATCCCCAAGAGTACCGCCCCATCCGTATAGAGGATATGGACAGGGCCAAGGTGAAAAAAACGAAGAAGCGCGTTGATGAGCCCGTTCTTTTCGAGGAGCGTCATCCATGCGTAGGTGCGCAGGAGAAAATTCATCCACATGGGGATGATGATGAGCATGACCATCATGTGCCGGTACTTCACGCGGCACTGGGCGAGGATCATCGCCATGGGATAGCCGATGACAAAGCAGAGCAAGGTCGCCAACGCCGCCAGCCAGACGGAATGACCCAGCACCCGAAGGTAGAGAGGCTCCGCCGCCTGCCGTATGTTGTCGAGCGTAAAGCCGCCGCTCCCAAGTCCGCCGGGCGCGGTAAAGGCAAAATAGAAGATGAGCGCCAGCGGCGCCACCGTGAACATCATCATCCACAGATGGTACGGATACACCAGCCACCGTCTCTCCATCAATCTTCCACCCTCTTCATGACATGGATTTCATTAGGGCCGATGGTCAGCCCCACCGTTTCCCCGGCGGGCGTCATGGCCGTGCTTTGCACCAGCCACTCGTAGCCGTCTTCGGCGGTCACCACCATTTCATAGTGAACGCCCTTGAAGGTCACCGTGCTGACGATGCCGGTGAGCATCCCCGCCGCCGCGTCCACGATGCGGACGTCTTCCGGCCGCACCACGACGTCAACGGGGACGTCTTCGCCAAGACCCCGATCGACGCAGACAAATTCCCGTCCCGAAAACGCCACGCGCTCGTCTCGCACCATGTGACCCGGCAGAATATTGCTCTCGCCGATGAAGTCCGCCACGAAGGGATTCTTCGGTTCGTTGTAGATGTCCTCCGGCCGGCCGATCTGCTGGATGCGCCCGCCGTTCATCACCACGACGGTATCGCTCATCGTGAGCGCTTCTTCCTGATCGTGGGTGACGAAGATAAAGGTGGATCCCACCTGCTTTTGAATCCGCTTTAATTCCACCTGCATGTCGCGGCGCAGCTTTAAGTCGAGGGCGGATAAGGGTTCGTCGAGTAAAAGCACCTCCGGCTCGTTCACCAGCGCCCGCGCGATGGCGATACGCTGCTGCTGCCCGCCGGAAAGCGCCTCCACCGAGCGCTCGCCGTAGCCCTCAAGGTTCACGAGCGCCAGCATTTTCTCCACCCGGGCGCGGATCTCCTTCGCGGGGGTCTTTTTCACCTGAAGCCCGAAGGCGATATTTTCAAACACATTCATGTGGGGAAAGAGCGCATGGCGCTGGAACACCGTATTGACACGCCGCCGATAGGGCGGCATCTGACTGATGTCCTCCCCGTCGAACAAGATCTTCCCGCCGCTTGGCATCTCAAACCCGGCGATGAGGCGGAGCGTCGTCGTCTTGCCGCAGCCGGACGGGCCTAACAGCGTCAAAAATTCATTTTTCCGCACCGTCAGATTGATCTGATCTAAAACCGTATGCCCTTCAAAGTGTTTTGTCAGCTCCACCAAGCGGATGATGCCCGAATCCGGCATTAAGCAACCCTTCTTCCCCTTAGGATAGCATGAGCCAGCGCCCATCCCCACTATTATACATATTTTTCCCCGAAAGGGAAGCTATGATTTTAGAAAAGGCGGTGCGTCGGCGGATTTTTCTTCCGCGCCGCCGCAGCGCGGGCAGACCGCCTCTCCCGCCGGGATCGGCTGCCCGCAATCGGGACACAGGGGCTTTAGCGCCGCACCGCAATGCGGGCAGTGGCTAAAGCTCTCCGGCACATCGCTCGCGCACCGAGGACAGGCCACTTTCTGGCTCACATCCACCGGCGCCTGTTCTCCCGCGCCTTCCGTCAATACGGCGTCCGCCTTTTCCTTGCCCTTCTTTCTCCGCCGCCCCCAGAGAAGATAGACGAGCGCCACAGGAATAAAGGCCGCCGTCCCCAGCCCCCAAAGAAGCGCATATTCAATGGAGTAGCCGCGCTTTTTCGCGTCCCAAAACACGGCGAGTCCCAAAACGATCAAAAGCGCCGAGCGAACCGGCATGCCCACGCCCCCTTTCGCGCACGTTTACGCGCACCGAAACCGTCGCGTCACGGCTTTTTCTCCTCCGCCGCCTTTTTCTGCCCCAAATAATGGTCCACGAACTGCCGCGCCGCCCGTCCGCTTAGCCCCGAATGACCCATTTCCCAACGCTGCCCGAGAAGGCGCAGTTCCTCCGGCGTCAACGTAACGTCTGCCGCCCGGAGGTAGTGATCGATGATCGCCAAGTACTCCTTCTGGTTGGGCGCCCGATAATCGATGACGAGTCCGAAGCGATCTGAAAGGGAGATCGTCTCATTTACGCTGTCGCTTCGATGTACGTCGTCCGCCCCGTCGCGGTCATGCCAGCTCTCCTTGATGAGGTGGTGGCGGTTCGACGTCGCGTAAAGGAGGACATTGTCCGGGCGCGTCTCCACCCCGCCCTCGATGCCCGACTTCAGCGTTTTATATTCGGGATCGCTCTCCTCAAAGGAAAGATCATCCAAATAAACGATAAAATGTTTCGTAGCGAACCGCCGGAGCGTCCGCATGATGCGCGGCAGCTCGGAAAATTCCGACTTGGTAAGCTGTACGAGGCGCAGCCCCTGACGGAAAAACTCATTCGCCAACGCCTTCACCGAAGAGGACTTCCCCGTCCCCCGCGCGCCCACTAAGAGGACGTTGTTCGCCGGACGTCCGCTGAGGAACGCCAGCGTATTGCTGAGGAGTGCCTGCTTTTGCTCCATGTAGCCGATGAGGTTCGTGAGACGAATCGGTGCAAAATTTTCGATGCCCACCAACTTCTTTTCCCTATCCCAGCGAAATGCCCGGTAGACGGCAATATCGCCGCTGCCGTACCGCTGATAGTGATCTAAAAGCGCGTCCGCCAGCGACTCGGCCGTCCATGGCTGACTCATCACCGCGAAGAGTGCCGCCGCCCCCTCCTGCACATCGGCAACGCGAACCCCGGTGGGTACATAAGCATCCAAGAGATCGAAGGGGAGATAGGCGCTGGGCTTTTCCCGAAGCAGCGGCTCCAAGAGGGTGATGTCGTGGACGAACGCAGCCCGCAGGCTCTTTCCGATGCGCCCCTTCTGCTGCTCCATAATCCCCGCGACTAAATTCTCATCGAGAACCAACCGGCAGAGGAGATAGTCCGACACCACATTGCCCGCCAGCCCCCACCGCTCGGCTTTTCGGAGCAGCGTCGCCGCGAAATCGTAAGCGGCATCCTCCCCCTTTGACCCATCGAAAAAATCCACCAAGTGCCGCAGTATCGGATCCGAGAGCAGCGGACGACAAACCAAGAGTTGATGAAGCCGTGGAATCTCCATAAACATGCCCTTCTTTCTGTGTGCAGCGCCCACGAATCCTCGGCGCACATTTTCCTTCCCCATACTCCTCAGTATACAGGAAATCGCCTTCTTTTTCGACCATTCGGGCAAAAAATTTTTCCCGCACAAAAAAAGCCGCCTTCCAACGGGTGGAAAGCGGCTTTTCGCTCTATCCTCAGATCAGATTCTGCCGATAGGCGGCGTAAAGAGATTTGAGTTCCTCCATCTTGTCATACATCTCCACCTGAAGATCCGAGGCCGCAGCATAATCGCCTTCATAGAGCGCGTTCACGAGGCGCGTGAAGAGGGATTTTTCATCGATGCTGTCCTTCGCCAAGTAAGCGCGAAGGCCGCTGATCTTCGTCCAATTATACGAATCCTGATCCGTCACGACGTCCGCCTCGATCTCCTTCGCGGCTCGCACGATGAGGCGGTTTTCCGGGATGATCCGGCTGATGAGCTCCGTCTTCCAGCGCAGGAGCGCACTCGCCACGAAGGAGCGCAGGATCGCGTCGCTGAGCGCCCCTCCCGCCGTGATGGCAGCGCGTTTTTCTGGATATTTTTTGAGATTTTCCATATTCTCCCACACGGTGGCAGGCACCGTGCCAAAGAGGCGATCCCTCTCCTCCGGCGTATAGTCCTCAAAGACGTCTTCCTCACTGCGATAGGCGCGGTTCTTCTCCAAGTAAACGCCCTTCGCCCCCGCTTTTTTCGACAGCTCCGCCAAGAGCTCTTTCGTCGTCCGGCCAAACGCCGCGCGAATGCCGTCCAGCACCGCCGAATAGATGGCCGCCAAGGCGAGGTACGTATTCGTGTAAGGATTGCAGGCGCGAAGCTCAAAGCGCGTCGCCCGGGGATTTTTGACATCCCGCACCAGCCCCGCCAAGATCGTCCGATTGCGCGACGGCACCGCCGGGGAATGTCCCAAGGACGTCACCACGCACACCGGCGCTTCAAACCCGGGCTTGAGGCGATTCAGGGAGTCGTTCGTGGCCGACACCAAAGGATTGATGACCTCGTAATTCTTCAAGAGACCCATGAGGGCGCCGTAGCCCACCGCGCTCATGAAATCCTTCGTCATGTCCTGCGGACTGAAGAGGTTCACCTGCGACCCGTCCGCCATGACCGCCGCGATCCCGATGTGGGTATGCTCGCCGTTGCCCGCAAGGCCGATCATCGGCTTCGCCTTGAAAATGACCTCCAAGCCGTTCTTGCGGAACGTCTCCTTCAGCAACGTGCGCACCAAAAGCTCATTGTCGGCGGTTTGGAGCGCCTCCGCGAACTGCCAATCCAGCTCGATCTGCTCGCAGACGTGAGACATGTGCCCCGTCTCGTCCATGTGCGCCTTGAGCCCGCCCACTTCCTTGTGTCCCATCTCCGCCTTGAGGCCGTACTTTTCCACCAAGAGGATACTCTGCTCCAAGGCCGTCCGCACCGCGCCCCGCGTGCGCTGCCAATACTGCTCCTGCATGACCTGCGAAGCCGTCATCTCCGCAATATCCGCCTCTTCGAGCGGCGTCTTGACCCAAAATTCCAACTCCGTCGCCGACGTGAACTTCAGATCGACGATCTCCTTGCCGTCGATATGCTCCAGCCCGGAAACCGTGCCGGACGTCCGAAAGAGCTGCAAGAGCTCCTCTTTGACGAATGCCAAGGTATCCATGAGGATCGCGCGTGAATCGACGCGCTTTCCCTCGTGGATCAAAAAGGCCGGGATCCGAAGCGTCCCCACGGGCTTTCCCGTCTCCTCGTCCACATGCTCATCGTTATAATCCACGAACCAATTCACGCTGGGGTCGATGGGCATGTCCACCTTGCCGTTGTTCAGCGTCGCGATCCCCGTCAGCACGACGGAAGAGCCGTCGGTCTGCACCGCCGTCCCCGCGTAGAAATCGTCCATGTCCTTTTGAAAGATGCGGATGGGGATTTTTTCATCCGTGTCGTTACCGGAGAGATCGATCCCCACCAAAGAAACGAACTTGATCTCCGGGTGCTGTTGCAGCATGGCTAAAATCTCTTTTTTCTCCGTACCTGCCGGAATGACGTACAGCAGATCCTCCATTTGTCTACCACCCTTTCCCTTTGCAGCGGGCGCAACGGAACAAAAACGAAAAAAGCCCCATGACGCCCCTGAACATTTTCATGGCTTCATACGGCTCCCTTTCCCGTCCCCTGTCACTTTGATAGGGAGAAGTATACCATTTCCCCCTTCGATTGTCCAGAAAATTTCCCGACCGCCTCCCGCTGCGCTTCCTTCCCCCGCCCCTCCGCGCCACGCGCGTCAGCCCCTTTTCAGCTTCCTCTCCGATACTGTATAAAAATGGTAGGGAAACTTTGCCAAAGCGCGCGAAATGTAGTAAAATCGAAAGAACCCGCCGCAAGGCGAGGGAGGAGGAGGAAAGGAGCGGTGCCCATGATGAACCGCATCACCCGATGCTGCCTGCAAAACGGCTGGTCAAACGACGATCTCAGCCGTCTGTTTTCCATTCCGCCGCGCATCATCGCGCGCTGGGAGCGCGGCGAGCTCACGCCGCCCGCGTGGGCAGAGGCCATGATCGAGCGCCGCAGCGCCGAGGAGGCGCGCCGCCGCAGGGAAGACCGATCGAAAAAAGGGCGGCCGAAGGGGCAGGGGGAAAAGCGATGGCCAACCGCCTGACCCGCGCTTTACGCCTTTCTTGGCTGCGGCACAAACTGGCGGGACTTTCCCTCCTCGCGCTCTTCGTGACGATCCCCGTCGAGGAGGCGCAAGGCGTTGAATTCACCCAGCCGCCGCCCCACGGGCTCACCCGCTCGTCGGCGAAAACGCCCCTCCCCCTCACGGCGCTTTTGGAATGGACGGCAGATCTTTCCGCCGTCGCCTATGAGATGGAAATTTTTCGCACACCTCCTGCGGACATCGCCAACGACGCGCCGGACGAGCGCGCCATTTTCCGCACGGCGGAGATTTACACGAATGCGCTCCATCTCTCCTGCGGCGCATTTCTCTCGCAGCCGCCGGGGAAAGAGCCGCTCTTTTGGCGCGTGCGCAGCCTCGATCTCGACCGATCGCCCATCAGCCCGTTTAGCGAACTCGCGCCCCTCTACCTCGACCCGCATCTCTCGTCCTCCCATATCCCGGTGATCTCTTCCCCTTACAATCAAGGACATGGCTCCGTCCTCCTCTATCCCGTGTATGCGTGGGTGCAGCCAGCGGACGCCACGCGCTTTGAAATCGCCCTCTACGACGAGGACCCGACGCGAAATCACGCCGCCGTGCCCATCGACCGCCTTTTTTCCGAGAGCGCCGAATGCTATGACCCAAAGCCCCGCATGGGGGAGCGCCCCTTTTTCTGGCGCGTGCGCACCGTGGATCCTGAGGGGAGACCCTTGAGCGGCTGGTCAAAGGTCGGCGTCTTTCGCACCGACCCTAAAGACGGCTGGGAGGTGGCGGTCTTCGGCGACAGCATCAGCCATGGCGGCGGGCGCATCTCCTATGGACCGGAGAATTTAGAATACAGCTGGCTTCGCTATCTCGATTTTCCCGCCGTCAACCTCTCCCAGAGCGGCGATTTGACGGAAACCATGTTGGCGCGCTTTGAAGCGGACGTCGCCCCGTTTCATCCCCGCTATCTCCTCATCATGGGCGGCACCAATGATCTGCGCGCCGAAGACTTTGCGGTGGAAACCGCCGTCGAGCACATGGAGGCCATCAAGGATAAATGCCGCCAGCACGGGATAAAGCCCATTTTCCTGACGCTTCCCCCCGTCAACCCCCAAAACATCGTCCGCGCCTTTGACGAGCCGACCGATCCCAAGTGGCGGGAAAAATTCGCCGCCTTCAACGATTATCTCCGCCGCCAGCCCCACATCGACGTCGCCGCCACCTTCGCCGCTTACTCGGCCGACGGCGATCTGCCAGAATGGCTGGCCTTAGACGGGCTTCACCAAGATATTCTAGGAAAGCAGCTCATCGCTGCCCGCGTGAACGCCCAATGGGAGGAAGCCCAAGAGGCAGCCGACCAATGGCTCTCGGGCGACCTTTGAACATCGTACAGCCATACCCCTGACAACAAAAGGAGGAACCTTCATGCAAGCCATCGAAATCCGTCCCAACCTCTACTGGCTCGGCGCCATCGACTGGTCGATGCGCAGCTTTCACGGCTACGCCACCAGCCGCGGCTCATCCTATAACGCCTACCTCATCGTAGACGACAAGATCACCCTCATCGACACGGTGAAGCGCCCCTTCGTCGGCGAGTTCCTCTCGCGCATCGCCTCCGTCATCGACCCGGCCAAAATCGACTACATCGTATCCAACCACGCCGAGCCGGATCATTCCGGAAGCATCCCCCTTCTCCTGCCGCATTGCCCGAACGCGAAAATCTACACCAGCGACCCACAGGGACTCAAAGCCCTCGCCGCGCGCTATGGCAATTTAGCCTACGAAGCGGTCAAGACGGGGGACACCCTCTCTTTGGGGCAGCGCACCCTGCGCTTTGTCGCCACGCCCATGCTCCACTGGCCTGACAGCATGGTCACCTATTGCCCCGAAGAAAAAATTCTCTTCTCCAACGATGCCTTCGGTCAGCACTTGGCTTCCAACCGTCTCTTCGACGACGAAAACGACCTCTCCGTCGTCATGGCGGAAGCGAAAAAATACTATGCCAATATTCTCATGCTCTATGGACGCCAAGCGCAGGCTGCACTGAAAGCCGTCCGCGCCCTCGATCTCGAGATGATCGCCGTGGGACACGGCGTCCTCTGGCGCTCCCATATCGAAGACATCCTCTCCTCTTATGAAACATGGAGTGCAGGAGAACTCGAGGAACGCGCCGTCGTCGTCTTTGACAGCATGTGGGGCTCGACGGAAACCTTGGCGCGCACGATCACCGACGCGTTCACCGCGCGAAAGATTCCCGTCTCCTATTTCGACCTTCGGGTGGATGAAATCTCCGACGCCATCACCGAAGTCCTGACCAGCAAATACTTGGCGGTAGGCTCTCCCACACTGAACAACCAAATGATGCCGAACGTCGCCGCCTTCCTCTGCTACCTGAAGGGCTTCGTCCCCAAAGGACGGCAGGCGTTCGCCTTTGGCTCCTACGGGTGGGGCGGGCAGAGCATCGCGCAGGTGGAAGCCGAGCTTCGCGCTGCGGGCTGTGACATCTGCCGCCCCATGGTGCGCGTCGCGAACGTCCCCACCGAGGCGCAACTCGCTTCACTCCACGCGGAAATCCAATCCCTGTCATGATGAGAAAGAAGGCGTTTACCGTGTCTACCTTGCGCATTTTTCTCCTCACCCTGTGCCTGACGCTGACCCTTTCCGCCGTGGCCTTCGCCGAGCGGCCAGAGATCAGCGCTGACCGGCAGTCCTTTGACGTCGCCGCCATGCGCTACCTCTTGGACGGAAACGTCACGGTGCGCTTTTCAGAGCGCACCATCACCGCCGACCATGCGCAGGTGAGCCTTCTCACCATGGAGGTCTGGGCGCAGGATCACATCCGCCTCGTCGAAGGCGACATCCTCTTCACCGGCAAGACCCTCTACGTCAAAGGCAATGAACATACCGCCTACCTCAAGGACGGCGTGGACTTCACGCGAAGCGCCATCGCCATCCGCGCCGACGAAGCCACCTTCAACTGGGACACGAAAATCGCCGAGTTCACCGGGCGCGTCCGCCTCACGCAGGAAAACACCACGGAAACCTTCGCCCGCGTTCGCTATCACGTCATCACGGGCGAAGTGGTCAGCACGGAATAAAAAACCTCCATTTTCCCCCTGCGGGAAGAATGGAAGTTCCTTATGGCGAGCGCCTCGCGACAGGCAGGGAGCCGATTATTTTCGCAGCGTCACCTCGTCGATGATCTCGCCGTCCGGCAAAAAGC
>JBQNAL010000021.1:0-30949 GCA_052170475.1 Schwartzia sp. (in: firmicutes) | reverse complement strand
ACTGAATGGGTTCCAAAATGGAACTTTTTGCGTCAATTTATTTTACAACTTACACTCGATACGGCAAAATGAGGGACAATCTGCCGCCGCATCATGGCGCCACGCTCCGAATTGCCATCGCCATGTGCCTACCCCTACGATAGGATTACCACGGACATCATCGACTAATCTTGTTCCTTTTTCCTTTTACTTTGTTCCAGTTTGGATAACTGACTTCGTAGTACATCTATCTCTATCTCCGCATCGCTGATTTTTTTCTTGCACAGAATAACTGCACATTTATACTCATCTGACTCCAATTTCCCTCCATAGGAGAGACGTATCTCCTCCTCTTCCATGTGAAGCTGCTCAAGCAATCTTTCCTTCATGTTGATATACTGATGAAGCAAACGGGCGTTGACGAGAAGTAGAGCCATCGCATCAATTTCCTTCTTGGGGACTTCTTTTTTTCCGCTGAAAAGCAGCGCCGCCAAAAGCACGATCGACGGAACAACCGCCGTCACGCCCCCTGCCACGGCACCGATAAGCACCGTTCCTGCCATTGCGGTACTCACGAACTCTCCTTCAGGAGGCTCCACCATTTTTGCCACGCGAGACTTGCTCATATTCGCGCGCCGTGCCGATATATATGCTTCAATTTCATCCTTCGTCCATGTGCTTGCCGCACGTTCATAGTTGCGTATGAACGTGCGTTGTTTGGATAGGAACTCTATTAAATTCACTTTCTTGATCCGATAACCGCGCCGACTTCCCTCCCCCTCTGCCGTCAGCTCTTTATCACGAATCTTCTTTCGCACCGTGTATTCAGACAGTCCTGCGATTTTGGCAACATCCTCCGTCGTATAATACGCCTTATCCAGCAAATCCGCCTTGCGCTCCACCTCCTTCGTCACCTCAGTCCTTGTCATTCCTTTTGCAAGCAGAGCCCCCGCAAGCCCCAGTATAACAGGCAACATAAATTGCACTTCCTTTCATGTAATATATAATAGTATAGTTTATCAATCAACACAAGTATTTTACTTTACTATTGACATGACGAAAATTACAACGTATAATCAACACAAGAACAACACATCACCACAGAAAGGAGCGTGTGCTTCTTGCCATTCCTCATCCTCGGCTTCGTATCAGCAGGGATATTCCTCACCATTTGGAATAATTGATCATTCCTCATCTGAAAGGAGCGTTTCCATGACCTTCAACGACAGATCCGATGTGCCCACTGAGAGCACTCTTGTAACAGCAGTAGAACTGTTCACAAAGGGCGTACTCCTCGCCGGAGCTCTCTACGCCACTGCAAAGGCGGCACAAGCCTCCCCCCAAAAAATGGCTCCCGACAAGCTAAGTTTCCCCTCAAAATGCGGAAAGAACCCGGAATACATACCGTGAACAAATCCCTCCTGTTGCAGCTCAACAGGAGGGATTTGCCATATCCAGCACGGTAATGATATGACCAAGTACATGAGAGCACAGTTCTGTTGTTCCTGTCTCTTAACGTTCGAAGTACGATAGTGTCAATTTTTTATGTAAACATTTCCACATCCATGAACGCCTCGTAGGGACGTTGACATCATGATTATCCCGTGATAATCTATATGAAGTTTTCAGAAATAAACGCACAATTAAACATTATTACGCTCGGGTACGCCTTGCCCGCAATCAAGAAGCAGGCGAAAGACCTGCGCGGTTCCCGTAACTGTCATGTAGAGCCGACCTCAATGGCCACCGGGCAATCGGGAAGGCGAGGAGGCATGTCCAAAAGAACTGCCCGACGGGAACGCTGTATCGTCCCTGCGCGCGACAGGAAGGCACGAGTATTTTGTGTTTCGTAAGCCTTTGTACCAAAGGCCAAAAAGCGTTTTATTGTTTTCTCCGCCGTGTGTTTGTTTGTCCCTCGGTCGATACAGATTCTATCCTGCGGTTATAGAAAAGATTTGTAGCAGCGCTTTGTAAAGCACATATCTTTTTTATGATCGAGCACCGTATCGGTTTACTATTGTGCAAAGGAGTAGGCGTTCATGAAAAAGAAGCAGTTGGCGGCAATGGTTGCTCTTTGTATTCTCGGTGGAACCGGGGGGGAGGTACATGCGGCGTTTGACGAGAATCTTGATGAGTATACGTTGGATACCATTGTCGTAGAAGCCGACAGGGCAAAGACAAAATTTGGGGATACCATTACAGAGCAGTCGTACTATCGAACGGGTGGTGATGTTAAGGTCATCACGCGGGAAGAGATTGAGAAGCGCCATTATACGGATGTGACAGAGGCCATCAAGAGGGTTCCTGGCGTGACGTTTCAGAACCCCGGCTACCGTGGTGGTGAGTATGGGTATGTGGCATATAACAACGGTGTTCTCATCAATGGAGACTCGCGTGTCGTCATTCTTGTGGACGGGCGCCGTGTCGATAATGCAGCGAGTCAGCGCATCAGCGATACGAGCCGACGTGGCACGAAATCGACGGGCGTCAACCTTGATCAAGTGACCAATATGGAGAATATTGAAAAGATCGAGGTGATTAAAGGGCCGGGGGCATCCGTTTATGGAGCAGATGCAACGGGCGGCGTAATTAACATCATCACGCGTAAAGGCGGCCGCGATACCGTCGGAACACTTGATTTGGCAAGCGGATCGTGGAATAAACACAATTATTCATTTTCTTATTCCGGTTCTCTGGACGAGGACAATTCGCTGCATTATTTTGTTTCGCTGAATCGTACGATGTCCGGTGATACGGAATTCAAAGACGGACAGACCGGAGACGTCCTTCGATTGCCGGGATCCCGATATAGAGAGCAAGGAGCCAACGTTCGAATTGATAAGGATTTTGATGCGAACCACAATCTAAAACTTTGGTACAACCATAAAAACGGGCGAAATGGCTATCCTGTGGCAACACCGAGCGCAAAGTATTGGAACGAAAAGGATTGGTATCGTATTTTATTTGAGATTGTGGTGGGGCGTTATGACGCGAACCATAAGCTTACGGAAAAGGGGCAGTTTTGGACAGATCAGCGTCAGCCCGGGTATCACAACATTTATCTGACACGGTACATGTACGATATATCCAATGACTTTAACCACAATGATTGGGATTTGGTATACACGTTCAACAAAGACAATGGGATGGATAGTTTTGTCCGTGCGTACTACCAAAACCATATTTACCGGGGACGGGCTAAATTCCACTTCTCTCAGTTTGGCGCGACAGGAAACGGTGCCGCTATTGGGTATAGTGCGTACGATAAAGAGTTCCCGGCCGGTACTACGTATGAGAAAATGTACGCTTGGATGAAAAAGCATCTGGCACCGTTCCCCGGTGGGGATGAAAAGGCCATGGAGGAATGGGTGGCGAAGACGGGGGGCGCCTCCCCTATTACGGACTGGCATCGTGAGGAGAACAGCGGGCTGGAACTGCAATATGCAAAGTCATGGGGAAAACATGATCTTATCGCGGATGTCAATTACGATATTGCGAAACACTATTCATGGCGAAACAAATCCAAGGGAGATTATTCGGTCACACACCTTTCGCGCAAGACGCTGACCGGCTACGTACAGGATAAGATTCATGTAACGGATAAATGGGACATCACACCGGCACTGCGTTACTCGAATTACAGTTCGTTTGAAAATACCAACGTCAATGATACAAAGCAGGGGAAGGGGCAGACGAATGCACTGACCTATGCGCTCAATACGCAGTATATGTTCGATAAGACGATGAGCATGTATTTTGGCTGGACGCGTGTTTTCCGGCCGCTTCGAGAGGGCGACTATTCCATCGCGAATGGGGAATATCCCAATATGCTGGAAGATGAAACAGGCAACGCGATGACGATCGGGTTGCGAAAGCAGCTGGACAATAAGACATCGGTTGGCGTGAACTATAACTGGACGGATATGACAAACGCTATCGCTACCCTGCCGATTTGGTCGACGAAAAAGAATGATTTTGCAGCGACCGCAGTCAATGCGCGGGAAAAGAAAACCGCATTCAACATCACGGTGGATCATGAGTTCAATTCCCATGTGACGCTGAGTGCCTCATACGATCATATGTATGACAAGTGGTCGGCAAAAGATGGCATGAAAATCGATCCGAACTGGGGATATGTCAGTGCCGATGATATCAATGTGCAGATCAATCGCCTGCGCCCCGCAAACCATTACGCGCTGAATCTTTCCTACGAGAATAAGAAACTCTATACGGGTTTACTGGTCAACTGGTATACGGGAAATAACACAAATGCGTTTACATCGCGCCAATTCTTGCTTCTTGATTGGAATATCAACTATCAAGTGACGAAGAATTGCAACGTGTACATGGTTGTCAGCAATCTCACGAATGAAGCCTATGAAACGACATACAACGCGCGTAACGGCATCGGTTCTGCCGCTATGCCGGGACGTTGTTTCCTGATCGGGGCAAAATATACGTTCTAAGAAGGAACATACCAAATGGCAAGCGGCACATGGGGGCTGCTTGCCATTTGATGTAAAGGATTTATCGGCATGAAAAGAATTGCGATATTGTTCTTGCTCCTTGTGGTGATGGGGATCGCATTGAGCGGGAGAACCCGCACAGAGATTGCGCTCGACACGCCCCACAAAGACGACATCGGTTCAAGCCAACGGCAAGGTACAATAGAAATACAGACATTAGACATGGAGAAGCGGCCTCGCTCGATCTATCTCACGCGCGTACCTTCCCGCGTTTTTACCAGTGAAGGAAATATCCTGGAATCCCTGCTGGCATTAGGGCAGAGCGACAAGCTGATTGCGGCATCGATCAGCGGTGCCTCCAGCGGCACCTATGACAGGCTTCGGCAGAAATATCCAAATGAGATCGAGAAAATTCCTAATATTGCACCGCAGGGCATGAATAAGGAGTAGGTAGTCGCCTATGCCCCGGATTTTATACTGGGCTGGTACTCTGCATTTTCTGCCACGCGTTTTGGAACCGTATCATGGTGGCAGGCGCGTGGCGTAAATACATATATTGTCGCAACATCGAATCACGTGTTGGAATATGGGACGATTGAAGATGAGTGCAAGTTTTTGGATGATTTGGGTCGTATCTTTGCGGTGAAGGATCAAACGGACGAGATGATTCGCGCCATCTATGAAGAGTTGGAGCGGGACGCGCACCTGATTGCCGGAAAAAAGCCACCAAGTGTGATGGTGATCGAAATTAATGGGAGAACCATTACGAATTACGATCCCAAATGGTTGGTGGGCGATATGGTGAAACGGTTAGGGGGCTATATGCCCGCTTCGGAAAGACGGTTGAGCGACGAGAGTCTGTTCGCGTATGATCCGGACGTTATATTCGTTGTATATTTTAATTCACAACACAGACAGCAGGCGGAACAATTTTTAGGAAATGTCAAATTTAACTCGCTGCAAGCATGGCGCAACAAAAGAATCCACATGTTGCCGTTCTGGTATATGTATACACCGGGCGTGAATACATTGGAGGGGATCAGAGCCATCAAAAAGGGGTTGCATCCGGAATGATGAATCGTACAGACTGGCAGCACACCATCCTCTTGATTCAGCTGTTTGTCATCCTGCTGATGAGTATGGCGGGGGCGCTGACGTTTGGAACCGTTGCGCTGTCCGTCGACGATATGATATCTGCGGTGTATGATTCCCTGCGCAGCGATATTCCGATCGATGCGGCGGGACAGGGCGCGCTTCATGATATTGTCTGGCTGATGCGCATGCCCCGCATCCTGATGGCGGCGTGCATCGGAGCCGGGCTTTCGACCTCTGGTGTCATCATGCAGGCAATCGTCAAGAATCCGCTTGCCGATCCCTATATCCTCGGTGTTTCCTCCGGTGCCTCCTTAGGCGCAACCGTGGCTATCCTCTTGGGGGTCGGCGTTTCTCTGGGGGGAAACTTTATCGGGGTTGCCGCCTTTATCGGGGCATTTGCAGTATCTCTCGCGATTATGTTCATTGCGAATATGGGCGGCCGTGCCAATGCCGTGAAGCTGTTGCTTGCGGGGATGGCGCTGAATGCAGTATGCAGCGCATTTTCCAGCTTTATTGTGTACTTCGCCAATGATAAGGACGGCATTCAATCGATTGCCTACTGGTTGATGGGGAGTATGGCGGGAGCCGATTGGTCGACGCTGCGGGTGATGATTCCGCTGAGTATCGCGGTGCCGTTGTTTTTTTATACACAGACAAAGATATTGAATCTGATGCTGTTAGGGGATGATACCGCAGTCACTCTCGGCGTAAATTTACATCTGTATCGGCAAGGGTATTTGCTTACGAGTGCGCTGATGGTGGGATTTTGCGTTTATGCTGCCGGTATGATCGGCTTTGTGGGACTCATCGTCCCACATGTCAGCCGAATGCTTGCCGGAGCCAATCACAGAAGACTGGTGCCGATGGCCGCTCTCTCCGGCGCAATCTTTCTCGTTTGGGCGGATGTGCTCTGCCGTGTCATTATCCCGCAGACAGAACTACCGATCGGGATCCTCGTCTCGCTCGTGGGGGCGCCCGCTTTTATCTACCTCATGGTAAAGCGTACCTACGGGTTCGGCGAACGGTGATAAGGTGATGCCGGCTGAGGCGGTAAGGTGCCGCATCGGGGAAAAGCAAACCGCGGTTCAACCGAGAAGAAAGGGTGTGCCTCGGCGCATTTATTCTTGACGACGCCGGATTTTTCGGGCTATAATACGACTATCATTTCGCGAAGGGGCTGCCGTGGGACATCCGGCAAGCCCCTTTTGGCGTGACGGGAGGACGACATGAAGGCTTTATTTCGGGCGATGGGAGAGGACGCTAAGGTCAGGGAGGCGATGGCGCGCTTTTCGCAGTCGGGCGGTCAGAGTTTTTTGTATGGCGTGTCGGGATCGGCGCAGGCGGCGGTTTTCGCGGCGGCCTATGCGGCGTGTCCCCGACCGTTCGTGATCTTGACACAGGATCGGGCGAATCTCTTGGCGTGGCAGGAGGATCTGACCAGCCTTTTGCCGTCGGCGACCATCTTAGAGCTGCCCGAGGTGGACATGGCGACCTTTCGGGCGGCGGCGAAGAGCGTGGATCTCATGGCGCGGCGCATGGACGTCTTGGGGCGGCTCATGCGCGGGGAAGCGGTCATCGTCCTCGCGCAGATTTCCGCTGCGGTGCAGAAGGGGATTTCTCGGCGGGACTTTGAACGGCTGAGTTTACGCCTCAAGCTGGGCGCCGCCATCGACCGAGATGAAGTGCTGCGCCGCTTGGTGCGGCTGGGGTACGAAGCCGCGCCGGAAGTGGAACGCATGGGACAGTTCAGCGCCCGAGGGGGGATCGTCGATCTCTTTCCCATCAATCAATTGGTGCCGATCCGGGTGGAGTTTTTCGACGACGAGATCGACTCGCTGCGGGAATATGACCTCGTGACGAAGCGTTCCCAGCGCAATGTGGAGGCGGTGAACGTCCTGCCGCTCGCCAGGACGGATGAAGGGGGCAAGCCGGAGCTTTTTCTCTCCTATCTCGATGGTACCGGCGTCGTCCTCTTTCATGAGCCGATGCACCTCAAAGAGAGCATCGCGCGGCTTTTGCGGGAAAATGCCGAGGCGACGCGGCAGCTTTTCACTTACGAGGAACTCGTGGCGGGCGCGGCGCGGGAAACGGTGTTCTACACGGCGCTCATGCTGCACACGATTCCCGAGGCGTCGCTCGATGCGGTGATCAGTCTGACGGCGCAGGCGACACCCCCCTATCAGCGGCAGTTTGATCTCTTGGCGGAGGATGTAGGGGGGTGGCTCAAGGAGAATCGTCGGGTTTTGATCCTCATGGGGGACGGAGAAAAGTCGGCCGCCATGAGGGACATGCTGACGGCGCGCCGCCTGCCCGCTGCGGCGGCGCCCAATCCGGCGGAGCTTTTTCCGGGCGTTTCGACGGTGGCGGAGGGGACGTTGGCGCGGGGCTTTTCGCTGCCGGAGGCACAGCTGGTGGTGCTTTCGGAAAAGGACATCTTCGGTCACCAGAAAAAGAAGCTTCGCGCCCCCGCCGCACCGGCTGGAGCGAAGATTGCCCATTTCCGTGAGATCAATGCGGGGGATTACGTCGTTCACGTCAATCACGGCATCGGCAAGTATTTGGGCGTGGTGACGCTCGACGTGGGGGGCGTGAAGCGGGACTACCTCCACATCCAGTACGGCGGCGACGATAAGATGTTCGTCCCGACGGATCAAGTGCAGCTCCTGCAAAAGTACATCGGGGCGGAGGGGGACGCCCCGCGCCTATCCCGCATGGGCGGCGCGGAGTGGCACAAGGCGAAGGCGCGCGCGAAGGCCGCAGCGGAGGACATCGCCAAGGATCTCATCCATCTCTACGCCGAGCGCCGAAAGACGGCCGGGTTTGCGTACCCGCCGGATACGCCGTGGCAGCGGGCGTTTGAAGAGGCGTTCCCCTACGAAGAAACGCCGGATCAGCGCACCGCCGTGGAGGAGATCAAGCGGGATATGGAGCGCCCCCTGCCGATGGATCGCCTGCTCTGCGGCGACGTGGGCTTCGGCAAGACGGAGGTGGCGCTTCGAGCGGCGTTCAAGGCCGTCATGGGCGGTCGGCAGGTTGCCCTCTTGGTGCCTACCACCGTCCTCGCCCAGCAGCACTATCAGACGCTTTCGGCGCGGTTTCAGGAGTTCGGGCCTTCGGTGGGCGTGATCTGCCGCTTTCGCACGGCGAAAGAGCAGCGCGAGACATTGGAAAGGGTGCGGGATGGGCGCATCGACATCCTCATTGGCACCCACGCGCTCCTCAACCAGCGCCGGGTGCAATTTCACGATCTGGGGCTTCTCATCGTGGACGAGGAGCAGCGCTTCGGCGTGAAGCAGAAGGAAAAGATCAAGAAGCTCGCCGTGGGGATCGACGTCTTGACCCTTTCCGCGACGCCCATCCCCCGCACGCTCCACATGTCGCTCGTGGGGGCGCGGGATATGAGCGTCATTGAGACGCCCCCGGCGGAGCGGTTCCCCATCCAAACCTACGTCATCGAAGCCAATGACAGGATCATCGCCGAAGCCATCCAACGGGAGATCAAGCGGGGCGGACAGATCTATTTCGTCTACAACCGCATTGAAACCATCGAGCGCATGTACCGCCACCTCGCGGATCTCGTGCCGGAGGCGCGGATCCAGATGGCGCACGGGCAGATGCCGGAGGCGTTCTTGGAGCGGGTGATGGTAGATTTCTATGAAGGGAAATACGACATTCTCCTCTCGACCAGCATTGTGGAAAACGGGCTTGATGTCGCAAATGCCAACACCATCATCGTCTACAACGCGGATCATTTCGGCCTCTCCCAGCTCTATCAGATGCGGGGGCGGGTGGGGCGCTCCACGCGCATGGCGTTTGCCTACTTCGTTTACCAAAAAGATAAGGTGCTGACGGAAACGGCGGAAAAGCGGCTCCAAGCCATGAAGGAATTTGCCGAATTGGGGGCGGGCTTTAAGATCGCCCTGCGGGATTTGGAGATTCGGGGGGCGGGCAATCTCCTTGGCGCAGAGCAGCACGGCCACATCGCCACCGTGGGATTTGAGATGTACTGTCAGCTCCTCGATGAGGCGGTGCAGACACTAAGGGATGGGAAGCCGCGCCAAGCGGCGCCGGAGCCGGTGATCGACATCGCAGTGGAAGCCTACATCGATGGCGCGTACCTCTCGGACGCCATGCACAAGATCGAGATTTACCAGCGGGTGGCGGCGATACGAACGGAAGAGCAGATCAAGCGCCTCACGGAGGACTTGACGGATCGCTTCGGCGTGCCGACGCCGCCGGTGGCGCGGCTCTTGGAGGTGGCGCGGATCAAAAACGATGCCCGTGCGCTGGGGGTGCGCGCCATCGTGGAAAAGCCTGCCGGCGTGGAAGTGACCCTTGGGGAAGACCATCGGGTGACGCCGGAGCGGCTCTTGGCGGCAAAAGAACGCTTTGGCCGCCAGCTGCAATTTTTCCCCGCGATTCACACGCTGCGCTTAGGGCGGCCGCCGGGGCAGGGGGACACGACGGCGCTTTTGCGTCGATTCTTTGCTGTCCTACGGGGAGAAAATGCGAACGAAAAGCCGGTGACGGCGGGAAAGGAGCGCAGATAAATGGCACGGATCACTGTGGTGGGGCTAGGCCCGGGGGAGTTTGGCCTCTTGACCTTAGCGGCGTGGGACGCCATGAAAAAGGCGGCGCCCTTGCGCCTTCGGACGGCGGTACATCCGACGGCGGAGGCGATCTTGCAGCGGGGCGTCGCATTTACATCCTACGATGCGCAGTATGAGCGGGCGGCGGATTTTGACGCCCTCTATCGGTTCATCGTCGATGACCTCTTGGCGCGGGCGAAGGAAGAGGAAAATCTCGTCTACGCGGTGCCGGGGAGTCCCTTTGTGGCGGAGCGCACCGTGCAGCTTCTCCGAGAGCGCGCCGAGGGCGCGGGGGTAGAGCTCCTCCTCTTGCCGGGCATGAGCTTTGCGGAGCTTTTTTACAGCCGCCTCGGCATCGATCCCATCGACGGCCTCGTCATCGTGGATGCCGGGGACGTCGCCGCTCTGCCCGCACGCCTCCCGATGGGCTGTATCGTCACGCAGGTGTACAGTCCGGCGGTGGCGTCCGAGACGAAGCTCAGTCTCATGGAGCGCTTCCCCGACGAGTATGAGATCGTCTATGCGCACCATTTGGGACTGCCGGAGGAATCCCTGCGGCGGATCCCCCTCTATGCACTCGATCGTCAAGTGGACATCGACCACCTGACGAGCCTCTATCTGCCGCCTTGGGGTCGGGAAGAAAACAAGGCAGGGCGCGGCGGACACTGACCAAAAAAGGCGGAATATATTCTAAAAACAGGTAAAATTCAAGGAAACCCCATGACTATTTTCCTTGGTTCATTGAAAAATCAATGATTTTTTTGAAAAAAATCGAAAAAACCCGCAAGGGGAAAGAGGATTTCCGCAGGGTGCAGCGAATAAATCACTGTGAAAGGCGCGGGCATGGCGATCGCGCCGAGTGGTAGTGGGAATTGGCAGGATCTCACCGCAAGGGAAAGGCTGCAATTTCCTAAGTACAAATTAAAGGAGGCCATATTTGTGAACAAAATGGAATTGGTTGCTAAGGTTGCGGAGAAGTCTGAGCTGACGAAGAAGGACGCCGAAAAGGCCGTCAATGCGCTCTTCGAGAGCGTCAAGGAAGCGCTGGTCAAGAAGGACAAAGTGCAGATGATCGGCTTCGGCACCTTCGAAGTCAAGGCGCGTGCGGCGCGCAAGGGGCGCAATCCCCAGACGGGCGCGGAGATCAAGATCCCGGCTTCCAAGAATCCTGTCTTCAAGGCCGGCAAAGGCTTGAAGGACGCTGTGAACAAGAAGGAAGCTGCGGGCAAGAAGAAGAAATAAGCGGGATTTTGTTGCCGTGTACCGCCGTTTGCAGGCGGAGGGGGATGCCGTCAGGCGTCCCTTTTTCTTTTGGAGGTGACAGCATGGAGGGGAAAGCGGCTTTGATCACGGGGGGGACTTCGGGGATCGGGCTGGCGACGGCGCGGCTCTTCTTGGCGCGAGGGATGCGCGTCGCCATCGCGGGACGCGACGCCGCGCGGGGACGAGAAGCGCTCCGGGATTTGCGCGAGGGAATTCATTCGGGGCAGAAGACGCGTCTGACGGGACAAACGGACATGGACGGCGCGGCGCGCTATTTTCCGGCGGATGTCAGAAAGCACGAGGATTGTCGGCGCTTGGTCGAGGCTGTGGCCGAAGCGTTTGACACGCTCGACGTGCTGGTCAATGCTGCGGGCGTCTACATGGAGCAGGGGGCGGAAGAGCTCACCGAAGAGGATTACCTCGAGGTCATGGACACGAACGTCAAGGGAACGATGTTCATGACCCGCTACGCGCTGCCCTTCCTGCGACAGACGAAGGGCGCGGTGGTGAACGTCTCCTCCGACGCCGGGCTGCACGGAAACTATGGGTGCAGTCTCTATTGCGCGTCCAAGGGCGCGGTGACCCTCTATACCCGCGCCGTGGCGCGGGAAGCGGCGACCTACGGCGTCCGCGTGAACTGTGTCTGCCCCGCCGACATCCTCACGCCCCTCACCGAGAGGCAGCTTGCCGCCGCGCCGGATCGAGAGGAGGCGCTTTTGGCGATGGCCTCCGTCTACCCTCTCTCGCGCCTCGGCACCCCCAAAGAAGTCGCCGCCACCATCGCCTTTTTAGCCTCTCCCGCCGCTTCCTACGTCACCGGCGCCGCGTGGAACATCGACGGCGGACTGCTGGCGTAAGAGGCGGCGGGGAAGGTGCGTCGGGGATATGGGCGGCGGGGTGCCCACGTTAACTTGCTCAATCTACCTACTTCGGTGCAAACACCACATGATATTTGCAATTCCATTTTGTATGTGATAAACTGTGCACATCGTGATTCTTCACCATTGTTTACCCTCCTTTGATTATTGTGTTGCAGTTGACGGACCGCAACTTTATCTTATCACCGGAGGGTTTCTTTGTCCTTTTAAGACTCATACCTGTAAGTTCTCTGAACCCCCGGTCTAACCGGGGGTTTTCTACATACAAAAAGGCTTCCGAGGGAAAATCCTCGGAAGCCTTGATTTTTCTGGCGGAGAGGGTGGGATTCGAACCCACGGTACATCGCTGTACACTTGATTTCGAGTCAAGCACCTTCGACCACTCGGACACCTCTCCTTTCGAACAGAGGATAGTATACCACACTCCCGTAGGTCTGTAAACCTCGCCTTTGCGCTCATGTACGCACTGGGCGCCGCGTGCCTCCCGCGGCAAAAGCGCGGGGAGGTGGCCTTTTCATGTCGTCTTATGGCGAAAGAGCCAGCCGGCCAAGGGGAGGGTGACGGCGGCGACGGCGAGCATGGGGAGAAAGTTCGGGGCGATGTCGGTAAAGCCTGCGCCTTCCAAGTAGATGCGGCGAATGCTTTCGACGGCGAAGCGCAGGGGGTCGGCGTAGGTGAGGATCTGGAGCGCCTCCGGCATGTTGCGGATGGGGGTGACGATGCCGGAGAGGAGCGCCAAGGGGAGGAGCAGGACGAAGACGTAGACCAAAACTTGCTGCATGTTGTCGGCGATGGCGGAGATGGTGAGACCGATGCCGGTGGAGCTTAGGACGAAGACGAGAAGGGTGAGGTAGAAGAGGGGGAGCGATCCGGCGAAGGGGATGTCGAACCAGAACCGGGCGATGAGAAGGAGCGCCGTGCTCTGAAAGAGGCCGATGACGGTGGGAGGGAGCGCCTTTCCGATGAGGATTTCCGTAGGGGAAAGCGGCGTGACCAAAAGCTGGTCGAAGGTGCCCAATTCCCGCTCCCGCGCGACGGATAGCCCCGCTAACATGATGACCTGCGTGAAGCTGATCATGCCGATGAGCCCGGGAAGGAAGTTCCAACGGGTATTCTGTGTGGGGTTGTACCAAGTGCGGGTCAAAAGCTCGACCGATGTGCCGTTGCGCGCTTCGTTCCATGCCGCCACAACGCGGTTGACGTAGCCGAGCGCCAGCCCGGCGGTCATGGTGTTGCGTCCGTCGGCGATGGTCTGGATGGGGCTTTTTTCTCCCCGCGAGAGTTTGTCGGCAAAATCCGAGGGGATGACGACGACCAGCATGGCATCGCCGCTGTCGATGGCGTCAGCGATGCCCGAAGCATTGGGGAGGACGCGGACGAGCTGGAGGGAGGAAGCCGCTTCGATGTGGGCGGCGAGATCGGCGGAGGCGGCGCTTTGGCTCATGTCAAGGAGCGCGTAGGGGGCACTGTCCAAGTTGAAAGTGGCGCTGTACCCGAAGAGAAATCCCTGAATGAGGACGGGAAGGAGGAGAATGCGGCGATCCACGGGGCTGTTGAAGGTGATCAAAAGTTCCTTCCACGAGATCGTCTTGATGTGCTGCCAAAAGAGAGCGAGACGGCTCACGCTTCCACCTTCTTTCGCGTGATATGCCCGGCTAAGGCCAAAAAGAACACGGCGTACCCGAGGAGCACTAGGCTGTTTTTGAAGAGCATCGGCCAGTCGTTCCCGGAGAGGAAGAGGGATTTGAGCATCTGCAGGTAGTAGGTGGTGGGGAAAAGCTGGCTGATGACGCGGATGGGGAGGGGCTGGGAGTGGAGGTCAAAGAGAAAGCCGGAGAGCATGACGGAGGGCATGAAGCTGACCAAGAGGGCGATTTGACAGGCGATGAATTGGTTCTTCGTGACGGCGGAGATGGTGAGGCCGATGCCGAGCGCGACGACGAGGTAGAGCATGGAGACGCCCAAGATGAGGAGGAGGGAGCCGCGCATGGGGAGTTCGTAGAGGAAGCGCCCCGCCAAGAGGCAGAGGAGCATCCCCGCCATGGCGACGCAAAAGTAAGGGATCATCTTCGCCAAGATGAGCTCAGCGGCCTCGACGGGCGTGACGAAGAGGGATTCAAAGGTGCCGCGCTCCCATTCCCGCGCCATGACCACGGCGGTGAGAAAGACGCCGACGATGGTCATGATGAGCATGATGAGGCCGGGGATGAAGAACCACGCGCTGGTGTTGGCATCGTTGAACCAGATGCGGCTTTCTGCGGCGACGTACCCAGCGGCGCGACGAGCCGGGTACGCCGCCGCCTGTTCCACTGCCAGCGCCATGAAGCCGGCCTCAAGGTAGCTCTGCGCGGTCATGGCAGTGGTGGTGTTGACGCCGTAGAGAATGGCCTCGGCGCGCGCCTTGCCGTGCGCGAGCTGTCGGGAAAAGTCCGGGGGCAAGAGGAGAATCGCTTCCGCTTCCCGACGGCGCAGGAGGCGTTCGCCTTCCTGTAAGGACGCGACATAGCGAGGAGAGAAGTAGTCGGAACCGTCCAAAAAGCGCACCGCCCGCCGCGCAGTGGGCGATGCGTTCTCTAAGACGACGGCGAGGGGGACGTTCTTGACGTCGAGGGAGATGCCGTAGCCGATGAGGAGGATGAGGAGGAGCGGCAGCGCCACGCCCAAGAGTAGGCTGCTCCGATCCCGCCCCAGTTGAAGAAACTCTTTTTTCACCAGGGCGCATAAGCGACGAGAGAAACCTGCCGTGCGCATGAACGTCCCTCCTTTCCCCTGCGGTTCGCCGCCCGTCGGGAGCCGGCGGCGAAGTCCCCTACCCTTCCGATTTCTCTTTCGCCCGCGCCTCCTCCACGATGGCGATGAAGAGATCGTTCATGGACGAGTCCTCTCTCCCCAAGCGCCGGCGAATGTCGGCTGGACTGCCGAGCGCCAAGAGCCGCCCCTGATCCTGAATGATGATGCGATCGCAGTATTCTGCTTCCTCCATGAAATGCGTGGTGATGACGACGGTGGTGCCACGCGCAGCGAGATCCGTGATCTGCCGCCAGAACCGACGGCGCGCCAAGGGGTCGATCCCGCTGGTCGGCTCGTCCAAAAAGAGGATCTGCGGTCGGTGGAGGAGCGCCGCGGCCATGGAAAGGCGCTGCTTGTATCCGCCGGGGAGCTCCTCCGCCCGCTCCGCCGCTCTGTCGCGCAGCTGAAATTCGTCGATCACTTCCTCGATCCGCGCGTTGAGCGCGTCCCCCGAAAGGCCGTACGCGCCGCCGAAAAAGCGCAGGTTTTGGCGGACGGAGAGATTGCCGTACAGGGAAAATTTCTGCGCGACGTAGCCCACCTTCGCCCGCGCCTCGATCCGCGCGGTGCGCAGGTTCACCCCAGCGACGGAGAGCGCGCCGCCAGTGGCGGGGAGAAGGCCGCAGAGCATGCGGAAGGTCGTCGTCTTGCCCGCGCCGTTGGGGCCGAGGAGGCCAAAGACTTCGCCGCGCCGCACGGAAAACGAGGTATTCGCCACGGCGGTGAAGTCGCCGAATTTGCGCACCAAGTTTTTCACTTCGATGTCCACCGGCGCGTCGCCCGCCGGCGAGGCGCCGATGGTGGGATGCGGCGGTGGCGGGGGAAGAGGCACGCCCCCGTCCGCGGGCGGCGCCGCGCCGGACGCATCCGCCCCCGCGTGTGACGCTGCCTCTTCCCGAAGGAGCAGCATGAAGGCGTCCTCCATGCGCGGCGGCACCTCGGTGGGGGAAAGCCCCCACGCGGCGAAGAGCGGGCTTTCCTCCGCCTGCGCCGCCCGGATAAAGCGCACCCCCGCCCCCTCGGGCACGGCGTCGATGAAGTGCGCCGTATCATCTAAGAGACAGCTCTGCAGGATCCGCGTGGATGTCCCGCGCGGTGGGACGACACGACCGCAGCGCCCTTCGGCTAAGCGCCGCAAGCGCTCCGGCGTCCCCTGCGCCAAAAAGCGCCCGCCGCTCATGACGAACACCTCGTCCGCCATCTCCGCCTCTTCCATGTAGGCCGTGCTGACGAAAACAGAGAGATGTTCCTCTCTGGAAAGCTGCCGCAGGATCTGCCAGAGATCGCGGCGCGAGAGGGGATCCACGCCCACCGTCGGCTCGTCGAGGAGAAGGAGATCCGGCGCGCGGACGAGCGTACAGGCCAGCCCCAATTTTTGCTTCATGCCGCCGGAGAGCTTCCCCGAAAGCCGCCCCGTAAAGGACGTGAGATCCGTCATGGCGAGGAGATGGGCGAAGCGCGCCGGACGAATCGCGTCTTCGATGCCGTGGAGATCGGCGTAGAGATTCATATTCTCCGCCACCGTGAGATCCTCGTAGAGGCCAAACTTCTGCGGCATATAGCTGAGCTTCGCCTGAAGCGCCGCTGCGTCTTTCGCCGTATCGCAGCCGAGGACGGTGAGCGTGCCGGCGGTCGGCGTCAAAAGGCCACAGAGAAGGCGCATGAGCGTCGTTTTCCCCGCACCGTCAGGCCCGATGAGGGCGGTGATCCCCCCGGCGGAAACGGAAAAGGTGAGTGTATCCAGCACGGTGATCGGGGCTTTTCCGGGAACGGCAAAGCGTTTCGTGATCTGCTCTCCCCGAATGACGGCGGCTTTTCCCTCCGCCATGTCAGAGCGCCACCTTCACCGTGACCGGCATCCCCATGCGCAGGCGATTGTCCGGATCCGCCGCGTAGACCCGCACCTCGTAGACGAGCGCGGTGCGCAGCTCCTCCGTCTGCACCGTTTTTGGGGTAAATTCCGCCGTGGAAGAGATATAGCCTACCTGTCCGTCGATGGGCTGATCCGGGAAACTGTCGATGTAGAGGCGGGCGGACTGCCCCTCTTTGATCCGGCCCAGCGCCGCCTCCCCGACATAGACGCGCACCCATTTCTTATCCAAGAGCGACAAGGTGTAGACGGGAAGCGCCGGGGATGCCATATCCCCCACTTCCCGAAGCCGCGTGCGAATGACGCCGTCCGCCGGGGCGATGAGTTCCGTCTGGGCGAGGAGATATTCTTGGCGCGCCGCCTCGCTTTGGAGCGCCGCGAGCTGCGCTTCCCCCGCCGTTACTTCCTCCGCCCTCGGCCCCGCTACGGCCTTTTCGTAGGTCTCCCGCGCCCTTTGGAGCGCGCCGTCGGCCTCATCGGCCTGCGTGCGGGCGCTGTCGAGCTCCTGACGGCTCACGCCCCCCACCTCGTCATAGATCGCTTGGCGGCGGCGAGCGACATCAGCGGTAAAGGCCGCCCGCGCCTCGGCGGCCAAGAGCGCCCCCTCGGCCGCCGCGATGTCCTCGGGACGCGAGCCATGGTGCAGCATGTCCACGGCCGCCCTCTGCGCTTCCACCTGCGCTTTCGTCTTGGCAAGGAAAAGGCGCAGCTCTGCGTCCTCCAAGCGACCGAGCCGCTGTCCTTTTTTTACCGCGTCGCCCTCCTCCGCCGTCAGCTCGGCGATGCGGTCGCTGCCGCGAAAGGCGAGGGTGATCTCCCGCACGTCCACGTTGCCGTAGAGGGTCAGCTCCCGAGCGACGCGCTCCGCCGCCGCCCGCTCCCTCGCTTGATAGAAAAGCCAGCCGCCCAAAGAAACGAGCGCCACCAAAAGAAACGCCGCCGCCTTCCTGTTCATGCCCCATCACCTCGCCATTTCTTTCCCACATACGCACGCGACCCTTTGCGCCGCCTATCTCCTCTCTCCTATCATAGCAAAAAACGCCCTGCGATTCAATGTTCGCCGCCCGCCCTGCACCATGGCGGCGGGTCGAAGGAGAAAGAGAGCGAAAAACGCCGCCCACGTGGGAGACTCCCTCGTGGGCGACGTTTTTTGCCAGTCGATCGGTCATTGTCCTTTGCCGCTGCTCCCCATGCTCGGTGCAGCGGGCGCGGCGGGGCGGGCAGGCGCCGGCGGCGCGGCGGGCGCCTCTGGCGCAGCGCTCTCCGCTTCCCCGGGAGGCGTCCGCGCGAGATCCCCGCCGGGGCGCGGCCCATTCCCCTCCGTCTCCGCCCAGCTCGGGCGAATGGGCGGCGGTGCCGCCTCTTGGTGTTCCTCGCTTGCCGCACGCCCTGCCTCCGTCGCCGTCTCTTCGCGTGGGGACGACGGCTCGCGTTCCCCAGCCTCTTCCCGCCGCGAAGGCGTCGTCCCATTGCCTTGGGGAACGCCTTGCGGCGCTGTCGTGCGTCCGGCCGCAGACGGCACGGGAAGGGGAAGCGAGGGGCGCGGCAAGGTCAAAGGATCTCGCTGGCCAGACGGTCGGCGAAGCGACGCATCTTCCGGGGGCGCCTCCCGCGCAGTGCTGGGGATGGAAGCCTCGTATTCGCGCTGCTCCCGCTCCATTTCGGAGCGCGCCTTCTGGCTCATCGTGATCCCAAGCGTAGAGGCCATATGGGTGCGCGTCTCCATGAGATCGGGAATCCAATAGCTCACCTCGTCAATATAGACGGGACGCCCCGGCAGCATGGCCGCCCGCAGCCCATTCCCCTGCGCCTCCTTGAGCGACCCCGCCAGCTCCAAAAGCTGGCGAAACGACAGATCCGTCTCCACCGCCCCCATGCATTCGCGAATCACATTGGGGAGCTTCGTGACGATGGCAGGAGACGTCACCTGCTCCATCACCGCCCGCATGAAGCGCTGCTGCCGCTCGATGCGGCCGATGTCCCCCTCCTCATCCCGATAGCGCACGTAGGACATCGCGGTGACGCCGTCCATGTGCTGCATCCCGGGGTAGAGGTCGATGACCAGCCCACCGGGTACGGCATCGTCCCATTCGTCCACATAGTACATCCGCGACTCCACATAGAGATCGATCCCGCCGATCGCGTCGATGATCCGAGGGAAAGAGCGCGTGTTGATGAGGACATAGTGATCGATCGGCGTATCGAGAAGATCCTCCACCACGTCCCGCGTGAGCTTCCACCCGCCGTATGCGTAAGCAGAATTGATCTTATCGTAGCTTCCCTGCAAAAGGGCGCGGGTATCCCGGGGAATGGAGAGGAGCGACACCTGCTTTTTTTTGGGGTCCACGGTCGCCACCATCAGCGTGTCCGAGCGCCCCACATCATCGTCGCGCTCATCGACGCCCATGATCATCACCGTGGTCTTATCCGTCGCCACCAAAAGCGTTTCATTCGGGCGATCCACGCGGGTCACGCGCTTTGGCTTATCGAAGAGGCTGCTCGACGCGAGGAGCATCCCCGTCCCCACCGCCGCCAAAAAGGCCAACGTCAGCAGGATCCAGATCCAAAGGTAACTATTTTTTTTCTTCGCCTTCTTCCGGCGCTCATACCAATCCGCTTTTGCCAATGGAATATCTTCTTTCTATAAAAAATAAACCCTCGTTCATTATAAAAGAGCCATCAGGAGAATGCAATGATATTTCCGTTTTCGTAAAACCACGAAAAGTATAGTATAATGGAGGCTTAGTGAGCATATATCTCACCCCGCGTGCGGAAGGCAAGCGGAGCGCAGGCTGAATTTCGCGGGGAAGGATCATCCATCAATACCGTGCCGCATCGGGCGCAAGGGAGGAAAAACGATGGGACAGGAGATCGAACGGAAATTTTTAGTCAAAAAAGAAGCGTGGCAGCCAACGGGGCATGGCACGAAGATTCGGCAGGGGTATCTGCCACAGGCGGGAGAACTTTTGGTGCGGATCCGCACGCAGGACGACCGCGCCTTTTTGACCCTCAAGGGGCGCACCATCGGCATCACGCGGGCGGAATTTGAGTACGAGATCCCCTTCTCCGACGCCGAAGCGCTCCTCGCATTTTGCCAAGCGCCCCTCATCGAAAAGGTGCGCTACCTCGAGCCGGCAGGGGCGCACCGCTTTGAGATCGACTGCTTTTTCGGAGAAAACGAGGGACTCATCGTCGCGGAGATCGAGCTTCCCCAAGAAGACGCCCCCTTTGCCCGCCCCCCATGGTTAGGCGCGGAAGTCTCCGACGACCCCCGCTACTACAACGCCAATCTCATCACGCACCCCTATCGCGCGTGGGGCAAGGGCTAAACGACTTACGCACAAATTTTGTGGATAACCTTTGTCCACCGCTACAAAATCTTGGGGATTGACAAATAAAAATCCTCCCATCTTGAGTTATCCACTAAGTTGTCCACATTATCCACAAAACGGAGCCTCACTTTTTCCTCCCCGCCCCCGCCATGTACCCCCAGCACCCCCAGCACCCCCATGCGCGTACCGCCCACCATAGGTCAGCCGCTTCATTTTCCTCGGGAAATTTGCGCCCCTTATGGTCAGCGTGTATAATGAAGAGATAAGGATTCTCATGTCGTATGTTTCGGAGGTGGCGCATGGAACAGGAAAACGCCTATCGTTTCGTCATCGTGACCGGCATGTCGGGGGGCGGAAAAACAGAGGCCTGCCGCCATTTGGAGGATTTGGGCTTCTTTTGCGTAGACAATCTGCCGCCGGTCTTCATCCCGAAATTCGCCGAGCTGTGCGCCCATTCAGCGGGGCATATCGCCCGAGTGGTACTCGTCGTGGACACGCGCAGCCGGGAATTTTTCGATACATTTCTCCACGTCTTAGAGGACATGGACAAGGCGGGTCAAAAATACGAACTCCTCTTCATGGATGCGGACGATGAATCCATCATCCGCCGCTACAAGGAGACGCGCCGCCGTCACCCCTTGGCGCCGAACGCCCGCCTCTCCGATGGCATCCGAAGGGAAAGAGAGCAGCTCGCCCACGTACGGGAGAAGGCCACCTACATCATTGACACCTCGACGCTCCGCAAGGCGGATCTCAAGAAGAAGATTCTCGCCCTCTTTTCGAGCGCCGAGGGGAGCGCCATGGGAATCAACATCCTTTCCTTCGGTTTTAAGCACGGGGTGCCGCGGGACGCCGACATGGTGCTTGACGTGCGCTTTCTCCCCAATCCCTTCTACATTGACGCCCTGCGCGATAAGAGCGGCGAAGTGCCGGAGGTGGCGGAGTACATCGCCAAGTGGCCGGCGACCCGAGAATTTACCGCAAAACTGGACGATCTCATGGATTTTCTCATCCCCCAGTACATCAAGGAGGGGAAGACCCAATTCGTCATCGCCATCGGCTGCACGGGCGGGATGCACCGCTCCGTCTACATTGCCCGGCACATCTTTGACTTTTTGGGAAACCGCGGCTGGCAGGCCACCTTGGAACACCGCGACCTCACGAAAAACCATCCCGCCCCGCTGACCGAGGGCGAACGGCCATGAGAAAAAGCACCCCCATGGCGGGGAGGATCCCATCATGCACTTATTGAAATGGCTCTATCCCGGCATGAAATTTAAGCGCTGGCTGCTGCTTTTCGCGGCGGGCGTCATGCTCGTCAGCCTTGGTCTGGCGCTCATCTTTAACTATAAGTATTTGGACGCCATCGAGGAAGCGATCTTCCGCTTCGTCTACAACTGGCGCGGCTCCTACGATTACGCCGCCACGGCCTTGGCGGGGACGGCGGTCGTCGTCGTCGGCCTCTCCATCATGCTCATCGCCACCCGCTTTGTCATCCGCTCCCTCATCATGGTGCTTGTGCCGGAAAATTCCGGCCGCTTGGTGGATCTCATCTACGAAAAGCGCCGCCTGGAGAGCGGCCCCTCGGTGACGGTCATCGGCGGCGGCCACGGTCTTTCCGTCCTCCTGCGCGGACTCAAGGAGGCCACCAGCAACGTCACGGCAGTGGTGACGGTCGCGGATGACGGCGGCTCCTCCGGGCGACTGCGCTCCGATCTTGGCATCCTCCCCCCGGGAGATATGCGAAATTGCTTAGTCGCTCTGGCGGACACGGAACCCCTCATGGAAAAGCTCTTTCAGTACCGCTTTGAGGGGGATGGAGAACTCGCCGGACACAGCTTCGGCAATCTCTTCATCGCCGCCATGAACGAGGTCACCGGCGATATGGAGACGGCGCTCAAGGAATCCTCCAAGGTCTTGGCGGTCAAAGGGCGCGTCATCCCGGCGAGCAACGCCCCCGTCCGCCTCGACGCCCTCATGACCGACGGCACGGTGGTAGAGGGCGAGTCGCACATCCCCGAAGCGAAAAAGCGCATCCGCCGCGTCTCCCTCTACCCTCGCCACGCCGCCCCCGTACAGTCGGCGCTCGACGCCATTCTCGCGGCCGACATCATCCTCTTAGGGCCGGGCAGCCTCTATACGAGCGTCATGCCGAACCTCTTGGTGGACGGCATGGCGGACGCGCTCCGAAAGAGCCGCGCCGTCAAGATCTACATCTGCAACGTCATGACCCAGCCGGGGGAAACCGATGACTACACGGCCGCACAGCACGTCAAGGCCATCCTCGACCATGCGGGAAAGGGCGTCGTGGATTACGCCTTGGTGAACGCCGCGAAAGTCCCCCCTCTCACTACCGCCGCCTACGCGGCGCAAGGGGCGTACCCGGTGAAGGTGGATACCGCCGCCCTCAACCAGCTGGGCGTGGGCGTCATCCCCGCCGACATCGTGAGTGCCACGGATCCCGGCCACCACGATCCGAAAAAACTCACCCGAGAGGTCATGAAGCTCTTAGAAACGCTGCGCTCCTCTGAAAGCGTCGGGCGAGAGCTTCATTCCGATAGTACCCTGAAATGACCCCTACGCACGAAGAGGAGACGAGACATCCATGACGTCTTTTGCGGCGGATGTAAAAAACGAAGTGGCTCACCTGACCTATCAGCGCCCCTGCTGCCGTCGGGCGGAAATGGCGGGACTCCTGCGCCTCGGCGCGGCCATGACCTTGGGGCCTTTGGGCGCGCTCGGCCTCTCCTTTGCCACGGAGAACGCGGCGGTGGCACGGAAAGTGCTGACTTTCCTCAAGGAAGAAGGCATTGAGGACACGGAAGTCGCGGTGCGCCGCTACCGCCGTCTCAAGAAGAACAACAGCTACCTCATCCGGGTGAAGCCCGCGCCCAAAGTCGCCCCGCTCTTAGCCGCCTTGGGGCTGACCCCGGACGCCATGACGAAGGCCGCCCACGGCGGTGCGCTCCTTAGGCGTGCCTGCTGTCGGATCGCCTACCTGCGCGGCGCTTTTTTGGGCGGCGGCAGCATCAATCGCCCCGCCGCCGCCTGTCACTTAGAATTTGTCACCGGCCATTATCAGATCGCCGACCTCTTAGAGAGCCTCCTAAAAAAGATGGGGCTTCCCGTCGGCATCACCGAGCGAAAGGACGCCTACGTCATCTACCTGAAAGAAGGGGACGCCATCGCCGATTTCTTGGCGCTCATGGAAGCCGACGAGGCGGTCAAAGCCTTTGAAGTGGCGCGCAACGTCAAAGAAGTCCGCAATCAGGTGAACCGCCTGGTCAACTGTGAGACGGCCAACATCAACAAGACGGCGGCTGCGGCCGCGCAGCGCATCGCCGAGATCCGCCGCCTAAAGGACGCGGGAAGGCTCGCTCTGCTCGCGCCCCCGCTCCAAGAGACCGCCCTCGCCCGGCTGGAGAACCCTGCGGCCACCCTGTCGGAGCTGGCTGCGCTCTTAGGGATCGGCCGCTCCGGCGTCAATCATCGGCTGCGGCGCATCGCCGCCTTTGCCACAGAGGAGGAAGAACACTGAACAAGCTCTACGTGAATGGATACAGCCACGCCGCCACGCGGCACGGCGCGAGCGGCGGATGGAGGCGGCGGTGCGCCATCGCACTCTTTCTTCTCCTTTTGGGCGTCGCGGGGCTTTTCGCCTCCGTCGTCCTCTTTCCCCCCGAGGGCGTCCTCATCTTGGAATACCACAAGATCAACGACTGGAGCCACGACGCCTACACCGTTCCCCCGGCGGAATTTGCCGCCCAAATGGACGAACTCTTAGCCCGTGGCTATACGACCATTTCCTTGGTGGACTTTTTGCGGGCGAAAAAGGGAAAAGAAACCCTGCCGGAAAAGCCCCTCATCCTCACCTTTGACGATGGCTACATCGACAACTACACCGACATGCTCCCCATCTTGGAAGAGCGGGGCATGAAAGGCACCGTCTTCATGGTGACGAACAACATCGGCCGCCCGGGCTACCTCAGCTGGAACGCCCTCAAAGATATGCAAAAGCGGGGCATCGAGATCGGCAGCCACACCGCGAACCACATCCCCCTGACCGAGATGCCACCGGCCGAGGCGGACAACGAACTGCGCGTCTCGAAGCTCATCATGGAGTGGAACGGCGTGCCCGGCATCTTCGGCTTTTCCTATCCCAACGGCAAATACGAAGACTACCTCCTCGCCCTTCTGAAACAGAACGACTACTTAGCGGCGGTAACGGGCGATCCGGGGCTCAATACCCTATCGACGAACCCCTACCTTCTCCAGCGGCTCAATATTCCCCGCCCCAAGTGGGGGCTGACGGAATTTCGCCTGCGCCTTTACAAAGCCGCCCTCTGCGCCCGTCTCGGCCTGTGGTCGCACCGCGAATGACGGCTCCGCCATCGCACGCCGCGCCCCTGCCCACGCCGCCACCCATCCACCGAGAAGAAATGCGAAGGGAGAACCTCCATGACGATAAAACAATGCGCCGCCTTTTTGGCGGCAGCGTGCCTCTTCGGAAGCAGCCAAAGCGAAGCGCGCCACTTAGCGGAAAGACGTGCTGATGAAGCGCGGGCGGTGCGCCAGCTCGCCGAAGCAAAAAATAATCGCCCCGCCCCTCCGCTCGAGACGAATGTCCCGCCCCAGAAAAAAAGCGACGCCGTGCCTTCCTCCGACGCGCCCGGCGTGCGCCATGAGGGCGAAGCCGAGGGCGAAAGCCGCCCGGCGGAGCGATCCGCCGAGCGCACGGAAGCCATCCGCGAGGACGCTCACGCGCCGTCGCCGTCGCCGGAAAGCGGCGGCTCTGTGCCTGCCGAAGCCGCTCCTGCCGCAGAGCGCACGCCAAAGCCCGCACCGAAATCGGACGACGAGATCAGTCTCCGCCGCTACCTCGACCGGCTGCGCGGAAAAGCGGAGCCGCCCCCCGCAGAAGTGAAGCCCGCGCCCCAAAGTCGCACCGCCATTCCCATGAAAGCGTGGGCGGCGGACGTCACCGACGACGGCGGCACGCTTCTCTTCTCCGACAGCCCGGAGTACGTAGATCGCCCCGGCATCCTCTACACCGACGAAGTGTCCGGCGCAGCGCGGATCCTCTTTTATCACCTCAACCAGACGAAACAGCCCGTCAAAGTCCTCCTCCTCGTGGAAAATACGAGCGGCCGCCCAAGCACCGTCGAAATCACGCGCCGGGGGCTCTCGCAGCCAAGCGAAGACTACTTGGCCGTGGGGAAAGCGACCCAAGCCGCCTACTTTTCCCTCGAGCAAAAGTCGGAATCCTTCACCCTGAAGCCGAGAGAGCGGCGGCTCCTCATGGCGGAACTCAACAAGATCACCCTCGCGCCGGAATCCCTCATCTACGGCGTCGCCGACTTCTCTTCGACCGCCTCCATCCGCCTTTGGGTGCTGATGGCGCCCGCCAAGGCGGATCCCTTCCTCTACCTCAAATCCGCTCCCCTTCTCCCGAAGGACGAGCATCGACTGCGCGGCACCTTTGCCGGCATGAACCGCACCATCCGCGCCCGCGCCCCCTATGACCCGGCCAGAGACGGCGCCGTCTACTTGACCATCGGAGACAACGACACCGACCGCTTTTGCACCGGCATCGACGCCACCGACGGCAGTCTCGTCACGAACTTTGGCAACTACGGTATCCTCTATCGCGTGGAAGTCCCCATCCAAGGGAAAAAGCCGGTGCGCGCCCTCCTCAACCCCATCGGCGGCGTCTACGCCGGCGTCATGCGCGTAACGTCGGCAGAAGAGCCCGCGTGGCGCGTCGTCCCCACCCCCCTCTCCCTTCCCTTCTTCGGCCACGACGTAGCGGACACCGTCCCCATGCGCGGCGACGTCCCCCTCTTAGACGCGGCAGCGGCGATTACCGAGCTAGGCGCCTACCGAAAGACCGCCGGGATCACCTTTGAACTCTCCCCCCCGGGCGCCTCGAACCTCCCCGCACGCCTCATCCTCCTGCCCGCAGACGCGAAATGACCCTTGCGCGAATAGGAAAAAAGGAGTAGAATAAGAGCAAATCATGCATAGGAGACGTTTCATAAAGGGGGTCAGACGATGAAACACATCAAGACCGTGAACAAGCCCACGCTCCAGAGTACCGTACACAAAGGCGGCTGCGGGGAGTGCCAAGCATCCTGCCAGTCGGCCTGCAAAACATCCTGTACGGTTGGCAATCAGGTCTGTGAAAAGTAAGCCGGACGGAAAAGTGTTGCCCCCTCGGCAGCACTTTTTTATTTTCGGGAAAACATCCACCGCCGGCCGGGCGAAAGCGACGACAAGGAGGCCATATGCGGGATAAGATTCATAAATTTAAGCAGGGCGAGCTGTGCCTTTTGCTCGACATCAACAGCGGTGCCGTACACGTCATCGACGACATGATCTACGACATCATGGACATCTTTTCCGGCGAAAACGATGAGGAGACCCGCGCCGCCATGGCGGGGCGCTACCCAAAGGCGGACATTGACGAAGCCATAGAAGAGCTTCACGCCCTCATGGCGGCGGGGCAGCTCTTCGCCCCGGACATCGACGTCCCCCCCACCTTCGCGGAGGCGGGACTCGTAAAATCCATGTGCCTCATGGTCGCGCACGACTGCAACCTCCGATGTAAATACTGCTTTGGCGACACCGGAGAATACGGCGGCGGCCGAAAGCTCATGACGAAGGAAGTCGGGGAAGCCGCCATCGATTACATCATCGCGGGGAGCGGCTCGCGCATCCACTGCGAGGTGGACTTCTTCGGCGGCGAGCCCTTGGTGAATATGCCGGTCGTAGAGCACGTCACCGCCTACGTCCGAAAGAGAGAGCGGGAAACAGGAAAGAAGTTCAAGCTGACCCTCACGACCAACGGGCTGCTCTTAAATGAGAAAAATCAGAAATTTTTAGACGACAATCACATCAGCCTCGTCTTAAGCCTCGACGGGCGGCGCGAAGTCCATGACCGAATGCGACCCGACGCCTCTGGGCGCGGCACCTACGACCGCGTCCTGCCGAACTTTCAGCGCACCGTGACGGCGCGCCGCGGCGAAAACTACTACCTCCGAGGCACGTACACGAAGTACGACTTAGACTTCACCGACGACGTTCTGGCCATGCACGACGCGGGCTTTGACATCCTCTCCATGGAGCCGGTCGTCGCAAAAGACGCCCCCTACGCCATCGAGGAAGAGGACCTGCCCCGCGTCTATGCGGAGTATGACCGTCTGGCCGCGGCCTACATGGCGCGCCGCCGCGCGGGGAACGGCTTCTTCTTCTTCCACTTCAACATGGATCTCTCCAACGGCCCCTGCGTGGCAAAGCGCCTGTCCGGCTGTGGCGCGGGACACGAATACTACGCCGTGGCGGCCAACGGCGACCTCTATCCCTGCCACCAGTTCGTCGGGCGGGATCGCTACCGCCTCGGCTCCGTCTTCACGGGCGTCACCGCCCCCGAGATCCCCCCCTACTTTCGGGACTCTCACGTCCTCAACAAGCCGAAATGTCGCAACTGCTGGGCGCGCTTCTTTTGCAGCGGCGGCTGTCACGCCAACGCCGACCTCTTTCACGGCGACATCCGCGAACCGTACGAAGTCGGCTGCGCCATCCAGAAAAAGCGATTGGAATGTGCCATCATGATCCAAGCCGCCTTGGCGCTGGAAAAGGAAGGATAAGTACACACGATGAGCGATAAAGAAAAGGAATACACCGACGCCAGCATCTTTGATGCGGTGCCGGAAACGGTTCACATCGTGGACGCCACCACCTACCGCCTCCTCTATCTCAACCGGAGCGGGCGCACGTTGTTAGGTCTGACGCCGGAAGATGACATCGCCGAACAATATTGCTACGAACTCCTCCGCGGGCAGCAGGCTCCCTGTGCCTATTGCCCCCTGCTCAACTCATCGGATGCTCCCGGGGGGAACGAGCGGTTCAACGACAAAGTAAAAAAATACTTCAAAGTCTTGGACGCCCCCCTTCGCTACCAGGGACATGAAGCGAAGATTATCATGTGCGTCGATGTCACCACCTCCAGCCAGCACCGCCATGAATTAGAAACGGCGCTGCAGGCAGAAGCCGTCCTCAACGAAACGGTACAGATCCTCTACGCCGAGCAGGATCTCGAAAAAGCGCTCGACCTCATGCTCGCGCACATGGGGCTCTATCTCCGCGCCGATCGCTGCCTCATCCTAAGCGTAGACGGCGGCGCCATGAACTGCGCTCACGAGTGGTGCCGGCAAGGGATCGAGAGCCGAAAAGGCGCCGATCAAGATCTGCCGCTAAAAAGCATCGAGCGCTGGCAAGACGCCTTGGCACGGCACAACAACATCCTCATTCCCGACTGCACCCTCATGGCAGACACCTACCCTGAGGAATACGCATTCCTGACAAAGCTGCAGATTAAAAACTGCGTGGCCGCGCCCATCCTCATCCGCGACAATTTGGTCAGCATTTTGATCGTCACCAACCTGCCTCCCGAAGAGATGGACAGCGCCTCCATGATGCTCCTCACCCTCTCCTACTTCATCGCCACCTCCATGGTGGCGGATCAGAACCGCAAGCTCTTAGAAAAGGCGAGCTACTCCGACGTCATGACCGGCGTGGCGAACCGCAACGCCTTCATCCGCGATCTCGATGACATCCAGCGCTCCGTCGACCTCTCCCCCGTCCCGGTCGGCGTCATCTACTTCGACCTGAATGGGTTGAAGCCCGTAAACGATCAGCAGGGTCACCGCGCAGGGGATCGGCTCCTCATGCGCCTCGCCGACGCCATCTCCCTCTTCTTTCGCAAGCAGGAAATCTACCGCACCGGCGGCGATGAATTTGTCGTTCTCTGCCTCGACATGCCCGAGGCGCAGTTCAAGGAACGGTTGGCAAAAATTGTCGATCACATCCACTCGGTGAACAATTTGAGCGTCTCCATTGGGTATGCGTGGGCAGACGGCGGCACCCTCTCTCTCCAGCAGATCATCGCCGATGCCGACGCCAAGATGTACGCAGAAAAGCAAGCCTACTATAAGGGCAGCCAACGCCCCCGCTGACGCACCCCGGCGAGGACACGTGTCAGCGACATGCGAAGAACCCCACAGCGCAGTGGCGCTGTGGGGTTCTTCTACGGAGGCAACCTGTGCGATATATCCTTACATCTGGCTCTGCGAAATCATCCAAATATTTTTGCGGTAGGCAGCGATGAACTCGTCCATCTTCGCGGACAGGAGGTAGTTATCCGCCTTGTCAGCCTCCGCCTTGATCTCCTCCACGCTCTTTAAGAGATACTGGAAGTCCTTCAAGACCTCCGTGAAGATCTCGCAAGGCTCCGCATAATCCCCGGAGGCTTCTTTGATCTTCGTCAGTGCCATGAAGTCAGCGACGCGCGACACCGGCTTAAAGCCCGCCATGAGAGCCGTCTCGGCCACTTCGTCGATCTGTTCATTGATGGCGTCATAGTATTCCTCAAGCTTCGCGTGCGCCTGGAAGAACGCGCACCCCTTCACATACCAGTGATAGCTCTGGAGCTTGTGATAGAATACCACCAAATCCGACAATAATACGTTCATGTTCTTTTCCATTGTTTCTTTCCTCGCTTTCTTTTTCTATGGTTGATCCTACTTGTGAACTTCCCGATTGGTTGCGTCCGGGATTGACTATGTTTGTATTATATGCTATAAAATAAAAGAAATATAGTATTATATCGCCTAAAAATAGCAGTATTTTACTTCATTGTGTAGAAATGAGGAAACGACATGGCAGGCAACGAAAATGCGCTTCAAATCAAGAAATACCCCTTTGGGGACATCCCGGCGGTCTTTGAGGAGAAGGTGGTGAAGCACCTGCCCAAAGGGCAGGAAATGGCGCACTGGCACAACCAAGTGGAGCTGATCCGCGTGCGTGAAGGCCATATCCACTGCCACGTCAACCACACCGATTTCCATTTAAGCCCCGGCGAGTTTTGCTTCATCAACCGCGGGCAACTCCACCGGGTCTACAATACCAATGCTGCCCCCTGCACCTTGGAGGTATTGGCGGTCAGTCCCGAGCTCCTCTCCCAAAACAAGAAGGTGTTCGACGCCTACATCGCGCCGGTCATCAACGACGGCGCCTTCACCCATGTGCGCATCGAGGGGAAAAGCGGCCTGACTAAAGTCATGGAGCAGATGATGGACGAGCTGTCCGGCATCGCCAAGGAAAAGCCGCTCGGCTTTGAATTGGAGGCGGTGGGCATGATCTACCTCCTCTTTCGTCGGCTGTACATGCTCTACACCGCCCCCCGTGCGCCGCATCCCCTAGACAACGACGTCTCGCTCCAGCGGCGCATGACCGCCTTCATCTACGAGCATTACAGCGAGAAGATCACGCTGGAGGACATCGCTCGGGCGGGCGTGGTCAGCCCCTCGAAATGCACCGCGCTGTTTCGGAAATACACGCAGAAATCGCCGGTGAATTTTCTCATCAGCTACCGCTTGGAGATGGGCAGCCGCCTCCTCACGGAAACGGCGAAGACGGTTTCGGAGATCGCGCAGGATTGCGGCTTTTCCCAGCAAAGCTACTTCAATCGCATGTTCCTGCGGGAATTTGGCTGCACCCCACGAGAATGGCGCAAGCGAGCCGCATGAGGGGACGCGCTTGCCGCGGCTTTCGCCGGTCGTGCCGCTGCGCGCCCCTGTAAGTTGTAAAATAAATTGACGCAAAAAGTTCCATTTTGGAACCCATTCAG
>JBQNAL010000020.1:0-31653 GCA_052170475.1 Schwartzia sp. (in: firmicutes) | reverse complement strand
AGGAGAGGAGAGGAGAGGAGAGGAGAGGAGAGGAGAGGAGAGGAGAGGAGAGGAGTTTTGTTTTTCGTCTTCATGAGTACATAACGCATCCCTTCGTTTTTATATGATAAGTTTATGCAATAATGATACATCGTTTTTTCATTTATTGCAATAAATTTAAGATTTTCTCTCTTTTTTAGGCGTATTTTCCCGCGAATTTTCATCCTCATATCCTTGAGCGGTAAAAATTCCCCTCCCGCGCCATTTTCCCCTCACAAAAAGAACCGATTCACTCGCGCCTTCCTCGAAACCACGCCCTGTCCGCTAAACACGCGGTGCCAAGCGCCACGAGGAAGAACGCGGCCGTCCCCAGCCCCTCAGCGCCCCAGAGCGGAAGAAAAAGCCCCGCCACCGACAGAAGCGCCAAGGCCCAGACCCCACCGGAGCCAAAGGAAAAAAGCGGCATGACGGGAGGTTTCGCTCCGGCATTTTTCGGGAAGCGGGTGATGTAGATGGCCAGTCCGCTCACGGTGAGGATAAGGGAGAGGAGGAGAAAGAACGCCCACAGTCCTTTGAGGGCGAGGGTTCCATGATTGCGAAAGTGCAGGTTTGACGCAAGGGCGCCGATGGCTGCCCAAGATGGCGGCGGCGAAAAAAGCGTCCTCTCCCCATCGGCCGACAGGAATACCCACTGGCGTACCGCGTACAGGGAACGGCTTGCCGAGGCGTCCGCTACTTCAAAGGCAAAAAACGGGTGCGCGGCGTCTGGCGGGAAGATCGCCAAGACGCGATCCTCCGGTCGCTCGCGGCGAAGGCGTGCCAAGGCGGCGGGAAGATCGAGCGCCGCCCCCGCCGCCGGGGGAATGACCTTCGCCGCCTCTTGGTACGCCGCCCGCTGATAATCGTCCGCCCCCTGCCGATATAGGTACAGCGCCACGCCGGTGAAGGAGAGGACGAAGAGCCAGCCCCCCGCCAAGATGCCGAGCGCCTTATGCCAATCCGACCACCACAGCCGCCGGGAAAACTGCCGCCGCACCCCAAAGGAAAGCCCTTTCATAAAGCGAGGGTACAAGAGAAATCCCGTGCCGATGGACACCATGGACAACGCGCAGGCCACCGCCATCAAAATCCGCCCCGCTTCGCCGTCGTTTAGCCGAACGTGAAGGCGGCTTAAGAAAACCATCGCGCCGTTCATCCATTCATGACGATACGTTCTAACAGAAGCCGCTGTTTGCAAAGTCCCGTCCTGCATATAAAAATCGACGATGCGTCCCATTTGCCCCGCCGCCATGCCCTGGTCGCTCAGGCGAAGCCGGATCCGTCCCACGGAATGCGCAAAGCGCACGGAACGGATCGCCGCCCCCGACGTCTGCGCATGGGAGACAGCCTCGCCCAGCGCCGAATACAGAACTTCCTCCTCCACCGGCGCATAGGTTGGAACGCTGCCCGAGGTATTCCAATCATAAACCTCCTCAGAAAAAAGCAACGCCAGCCCCGTCAGGCAAAAGATCACCAAAAACGGCGCGGCCAAAAAACTCGTGACGCGATGAAGCTGATATATCCGACGCAAGTTTCTTCCCCTCCCCCAAAAACGCGCAGGAGCGCACTGTATTCTTCTACTAAATGACATCCGCCTATGGGTTGCATGATAGCACAAATATAGAAGAGTTGCAATTTATGTTCAATTTTTGTTCCGCCAAAAAACATCGAGCGTAAGGGGGCAATGCAGGAAGAGCAAAAGTAGGGAGCTTCATCTCTATGCAATAAAAATATAGCTTTTATATAAAAATTTACATAAAACAATTGAACATGCCCCGAGGGTATGTTATCATTAAGAAAGACGGACGGTCACCGGGAGGGGATCGTTTGGAAAGGATGGTTTGTATGAGTTTACACTTTATCTCCGTGCGATGTAAGGGCTGCGGGATATGTGCGCACTTCTGTCCGAAAGGGGTACTGACGGTGACCGAGAGAAATAAGGCGGCTCTCGTGCCGGGGCGGGAGGACGCCTGTATCTCCTGCGGGCAGTGCGAGATGCGGTGTCCCGATTTTGCCATTTTCGTGAGAAAGGAGGGGGCGTGACGATGGCGCGGACGCTTTTGATGCAGGGCAATCAGGCGGTGGTGGAAGGGGCGATTGCCGCCGGGGTGCGCTTTTACGGCGGGTACCCCATCACGCCCTCCACGGAGATCGCCGAGGGGATGGCGAAGCGCCTGCCGGAAGTCGGGGGGAAGTTCATGCAGACGGAGGACGAGATTGCCGGGATCGGCACGGTCATCGGCGCCTCCTTGGGCGGCGTGAAGGCGCTGACAGCGACGAGTGGGCCGGGGTTCTCCTTAAAGCAGGAGATGATTGGCCTCGCGTGCAGCGCCGAGATTCCGCTGGTGGTGGTGGACGTGCAGCGGGTCGGCCCGGCTACGGGGCAGCCCACCTCGCCGTCCCAAGGGGACGTCATGCAGGCGCGGTGGGGTACCCACGGCGACCATTGGGTGATCGCCCTCTCCCCGTCGAGCGTGCCGGAGTGCTTTACCCTGACCCGGCGGGCGGTGGCGCTTTCGGAAACGTATCGCTGTCCCGTCATTTTGCTGATGGATGAAATCGTGGGACACATGCGCGAGCGCATCGACCTCCCCGAGGACTACGGCGCGCTGCCGACGGTCAGCCGAAAGGCGCCGACGGTGCCGCCGGAAGAATATTTCGCCTATCGCGACGTGGACGGATCCGGCGTAGCGCCCATGGCCGCGTTCGGCAGCGGTTATCGCTGGCATGTTTCCGGGCTGATCCACGACGAGACGGGCTTTCCGAAGGGAACGCCCGCCGCCACCAAAAGTTCCATGGATCGCCTGCGGGGAAAATTGGAGGATCATAGGACGGACATCGTGACGGCGGAAAGCTATCGCATGGAGGATGCGGAGATCGCCGTCGTCGCGTTCGGCGGGGCGGCGCGGAGCGCTTACGACGCGGTGGACATGGCGCGGGAAGAGGGGATCAAGGCAGGGCTGTGGCGTCCCATCACGATCTGGCCCTTTGCCGAGGCGCAGGTGCAGGCTCTCGCGCAGCGGGTGAAGCGGCTCCTCGTTCATGAGCTGAACTGCGGTCAGTACGTCCGCGAGGTGGAGCGGGCGGTGGCGGGCAGGACGCCGGTTCACCTTTACGCCAAGTACGATAACGAGTCCGCCACGCCGGAAGAGCTATTGGCGGAGATCAAAAAAGCGATGGAGGGGGCGGAATAAGATGAAGGAAGCCTTGGTGGAAAAATATTTTCGCCCGGGGCGGCTCCCGCACCTTTGGTGCGGCGGCTGCGGCAACGGCGTCGTCCTGTCGGCGATGGTAGAAGCTGTCGATCGCATGGGGCTGACGAAGGACGAAGTGGCGTTCATTTCCGGCATCGGCTGCTCCAGTCGGGCGTCGGGCTATGTGGACTTCAATACGGCGAATACCCTCCACGGGCGGGCGCTCCCCATCGCCAGCGGCCTCAAGATGGCGCGGCCGGAGATGACCGTCATCGTCGTGAGCGGCGACGGCGACTGCGCCGCCATCGGGGGCAATCACCTCATCCACGCCGCGCGCCGCAACATCGACCTGACGTTGGTGGTCTTTAACAACAGCATTTACGGCATGACCGGCGGGCAGTATTCCCCGCTGACCCCGGCGGGGAGCCGCGCCACCACCGCGCCGTACCTCACCGTGGAGCCGGCGTTTGACCTCCTCGACTTGGCGCGCGCCGCCGGCGCCACCTTTACCGCTCGGGCGACGACGTACCACGCGCCCCTCTTGGGGAAGGTCATCGAGCAGGGGATCCGGCACAAGGGCTTCAGCATCATTGAGGCCGTGACCGCCTGCCCGACGAACTTCGGCCGCCAGAACAAGATCGGCGCGCCGGCGGCCATGATGGAGTGGCAAAAGGAACACGGCGTCATGAAAGCGGCTTGGGAGAAACTCTCCGCCGAGGAGCGGCAGGGGAAATTCCCCATCGGCGTCCTCTCTTCGCGCGACGATGTGACGGAATACACGGAGGCCTACGCGGAAGTCATTCGCCGGGCGCAGGGAGGTATCGCGCGATGAAAGAGACCTTTCGCTTTTCCGGCACCGGCGGGCAGGGGCTCATCACCGCCGGGATCATCTTGGCGGAAGCGGCGCTCTTAGACGGGAAAATGGCCATCCAGTCGCAATCCTATGGCCCAGAGGCGCGAGGCGGCGCGTCGAAGGCCGAGGTCATCCTCTCGGATGCGCCCATCCACTTCAGCCGCGTCACGAAGCCGCAGACCCTCCTGCTCATGAGCCAAGAAGCCGCAGACAAATTCGCGCACGACGCCGCGCCTGACGGCCTCGTCATCACGGACAGCCTCTTCGTTGACCGCGTGGAAGCGAATGGGGCGCGCCGCGTCGATCTCCCCATCACGCACACGGCGACAGAAGCCTGCGGCAAGCCGCTCTTCGCCAACATCGTCGCCCTAGGCGCCGTCGTCGCCCTCACCCAGTGCGTCACCGCCGCGTCCTTGGAGCGAGCGGTCTTAGACCGCGTGCCGAAAGGCACGGAAGAAGCCAACAAAAAAGCCCTCCAAGCCGGCTATCGGTTAGCCCGGGGGGCGTAAAAAGGGAGGGGGCTGCCAAGATTTTGGCAGCCCCCTCCCTTTCGTTGTTAGGGGACGGGGTCACTTCAGCACCCGTTGGAGGAGCGTCTCAAAATTCTCCACATGGTCATACGCGACTTTGCCGTGGGACAGCTTGGCGAAGAGTTTTCGGGCGCAGTCGATTTTCGCCTGCTCGATGGGGCGCAGGTCGAGGGAGGAGAGAGAGCCTTTCGTTTCGGCGACGAAGTAGATATGTTTCACTTTCCCTTCGTGGAAGACAATCGCCCAATCCGGCGCATAGTTTCCCAACGGGGTCGGAATGGCGAAGCCGCGGGGCAGTTTAGCGTAGATCATGACCTCGTCGGCACCGTCCAGCGCCTTGGCGAATTTTCGCTCAACGCTGTCGAAGGCCGTGCCGTCGGTGAATACATACGCTTGGATGGCTTTTTCCGCTCTGTACGCTTCGGCGAGGGGCCGCTTCTCTGTGGTGAAGATGCTGGTATCGTAGCGGCCTTCAATCATGTCGTACGTGATGTGCTCCACGATCATGGTTGCTTTTTGTTCCAAGATAAGACGCGTTACCTTGCGGATGAATTCCTCGGGATTATCTTGGTACATCGAAAAAACCTCGGGATGAAGCGCTTGCAGAATTTGCGCCGTCGTGCGCCGCGTCAATACCGTCCCCGTCGCAATCTTGCCGATGAGGTCATACGCCGCTGTGCTTTTCGGTACGCGATGCAGCGTATGCGTTTGGCTCTTGCCGTATTCAAAACTTGTTCCCTCGGCGACCATCCCGGCATCTACCTTTATCTGTTGGCGGCCATACGTCATCGTATATTGCGTCTTGCTTACCCTCAGCTCTTGATGGATGTGTTCGACGGCTTTTCCGATCAACTCATCTGAGGAAAAATTCACCGTATACGCGTACTTATGATTGATGGTTTGCCAGAGCTTTTGAAATTCTGCCTGATGGAATCGTTCATTGAGCGGGTTTTTCGGCGTCTTTGTCGCATTCCCGTCGGCAATCATGGAGGGCAGAACCGTTTCGTCATAGATTGCCTGCACCAAATGGTGCATTCCTTCCGCCATCGGCGATAGAATTTCAGGAAGCGGGGCAAGCGCTCCCTCGATGACTGCCGCACGGTATACTTGGGTTACATGGGCATCATCGTCGATATAGTCATGACGCAGGAGATAGTGGTACATGGCGCGCGCCTGTTTTTCGCTGAGCGTTACGCTTCCCTCTGCCGTGGGTACGGTCTTGCCGACGAAATACGCCTCTGTTGCCGCTTTGGGGCGCTCGTATAGCTCTACCTCCATCTGCCGCTGTAAATCTCCCACAAAGCCGGCGTAACTCTCACTGGCGATTACCGTCAGCACATTGAGCTCATGCACCGCATCGCCTAATCTCTCGTGATCCATTCGCTGCCCCGCCTGATCAACGGCGAGGCGGAGTCCGCGCCCCACCTCTTGGCGCTTTGCCGTGGCGCTTGCCGCGTGCTTCAGCGTACAGATTTGGAATACATTCGGATTATCCCACCCTTCGCGCAGCGCCGAGTGAGAAAAAATGATGCGTGTCGGCTCGTCAAAGGAAAGCAGCCGTTCCTTGTTTTTCAAAATGAGATCATACGCCGAACTGTCATCCGAACAATCCGAGCCGCGCTTTACCGCACTGTCTATCGGCCGCCCGGTTTTCTTGTCCACGCTGAAATAGCCCTTATGTACCTCCTGCACGGGAAAGGAATCAAGATACGCCATGTACTTCGGATCGAAAAGGGTACGGTGTTCATTCATCACCGAGAGATATTCTTCCTCAAAGATACGACCATAGGGGCCTAAGGTTTCGGCACCATTCTCGTCATACCGGCGGTACTTTGCCACTTCGTCGATGAAGAACAGGGAGAGAGTCTTGATTCCCTTATGAAAGAGGGACTGCTCCTTCTCGAAATGGGAGCGGATCGTTTCGCGAATTTGCACCCGCCGCAGATCTTCCTCCGAAACGTCCCCCATGACGTCCCCCTTGTGCAGCACCGTGCCATTGAGAAAGGTCACCGTCCCCTCGTGGGCGTCGATGGCGGAAACAACAAAGCCCTGATATTGCTCCATCTCGCCTGAGAGAGGATAGAGATTATCCTCTACATCAAGGATGCGCAGCTCGCGTTTCACCCCATGCTTGTGCGCCACTTCCAGTTCAAGGCGTGCGCGGGGCGGCTTCTTTGGTGAGAGTATGATTTCTTCCAGATAGAGATAGCGCCCCGTCCCCGGCAGATTTTTCACCTCGAATCCCTTCACCTCGATCTTCTTCACGAGGCGCGCATTGTAGGCATCCACCGCATCCAGCACATAGACAAGATTGTGCCGTTCGGCGTGGGTTGCCGAATAATTCAGCGTAAAGAGCGGGCGAAACTGTGCGAGTGCCGTTTGCGTCGCCGATCCGGCGCGCCCCATTCTCTGTGGTTCATCTAAAATGAGGATCGGGCGATTCGCCGCGATCACATCAATCGGACGGCGCGATCCGAAGGCGTCGCGTTTCGAGTAGATAATGCGTGCCTCCTTATTGCCGCCGCGCCCCTCCACGTTCTTTTTTTCATTCAGCGAGGTGGCAAATGCTTGGGTATTGATGATCATCACCGATAGACCCGCGTCGGCCGAGAACGCATCCAGTTGGTTGAGATGGCTGCTGTTGTAGACGAAGAACCGTGCTTTTTTCCCATAGTGCTCCATGAAATGCGCCGCCGTCATCTCGAAGGACTTCTTCACGCCCTCGCGGATCGCAATGCTCGGCACCACCACGATGAACTTCGTCCAGCCATAGCGGCGGTTCATCTCGAACATCGTCTTGATATAGACGTACGTCTTGCCCGTACCCGTCTCCATCTCCACATCCAGCGCACACGCGCCAAGCGGTGCGGAGAGCGTATGGGACAGGTGGAGATTGCGCGCGCTCTGCACATGGCGGATATTTTCGAGGAGCTGCTCCTTCGAGAGATGCAGTTCCTCATTGCGAAATCCATCGTCTGCCTCCGCCGTGAAAAGAGGTACATTCGTATCGCCTTCCAGCCCGGACAGCAGGTTCCCCTGCGACGCGCCCGTACCGGCATCGCGCAGGTAGGTCGTGCTCGCCGCATACGGCTGCCCCTCGAATACACGGACAACCGCCTCCACCGCATCCGTCTGGTACGGCTGCACCGTAAAGTGAAATTTCATCCTTCCCCACCTCTGATCTTTGGCAGGATAAACCGATCAAAATCGCTCTCATACACACGATCCTGAACCATTCGGTATTTTTCAAACTCCGTCTCAGCATGAAGCTTTGCCTTCTCCGCGCTGATTTTTCCTGCGCCTGTGAGGATCTTGTTGCCGTTAAATTCCAAAAATCCATCCAGCCGCTTCGCCCAGTCCTCCATGCTCATGGGGATCTTTCGTTCCGCCTGCATCTCTGCATAATCGAGATAGAGCGAAACAATCCGCTCCAAATAGCGCATCTCCTCATCGCTGAGATAATTTTTGGCGACCACAACGTCGGCTTTAACGATCTTCCCATCTGGAGCGCTTCCCCATGAGGTCAGCCCCATGTGTTTCTTGTCGGCATCTGCCCGTTCGTAAATCAGCTCAGCTGCCGTATGCCGATGTACGGCGAAGTGCATCTTGTTCTGCACGGTCTGAAAGAACAGGCGCGTCGTTGCCGCATCCTTATCATAGTCAAACGCCGTCGCATAGAGATCCGTCACCTTCTGATAGAATTTACGCTCCGAGAGGCGTATCTCACGGATGTATTGCAGCTGCCGCTCAAAATACGCATCTGTGAACATGTGGCCCTTTTTCAGGCGCTCCTTATCCATGGTCCAGCCTTGGATCGTATAGTCCTTGACAATCTGTCCCGCCCACTTGCGGAACTGGGCGGCACGGGGACTGCCCACCTTGAACCCGACCGCAATGATCATTTGGAGATTATAGTGCGCCACCGCGCGGCGTACCTCGCGCGTTCCTTCGGTTTGAACTGTTAAGTATTGCTTAACAGTTGCCTCTTGTGTGAGTTCCCCATCCTCATAGATTCGCTTGATATGCTGAGAAATTGCTGCAACAGACACATCATAAAGCGCCGCCATCATGCGCTGTGACAACCAAATATTCTCCTCTTCATAGCGCATTTCGAAATGCTCGTCACTCTCCCCCGTGGCGGCAACAAATGTGAGGTATGTCGCGGCAGAACTCTGTGCCGGCGACGCGATTTTCTTCTTCTCCGTTTCCATCTTAGAGTACCTTCCTTACCGTTGCGGGGCTGTACGCCGCGAAGATCTGATCGAAATTCGTCAGCGCACTGTCGTCCGCCATGGAGGCGTCACGAAAAACGGCATAGGAGGGCTTTCGCTTGGCGATGGCCGTCACCGTCTCGTCCGTCACATCATGGTCGAAGCACGCGAGGAGGAAGTCGTCCGCGACATTAAAGACGCGTTTCTCCGCGATCTCCTCCACCGCAATCGACGCCGAGAGCAGGATCCCGAGATCGAGCATCGTCTGAAAGAGGAGATCCTCCGGCGTCCGATCCGCCTTGACATTGTTCACTTGCGCGAAAAGACCTTCCTGCGTCACCTCGTCGGGCGTATAGTAGACCTCCGTCATATTGCTCGTGTCGAGCCGCAGGCAGCGGAATCCGCGGTCAAGCTCCGCCGCCTTCTCGCCCGCCTCGGCGGCAATCTTCGCCCCCGCGCGGCGGATGCGCGCCTTGCCGATCTCACAGATATTCCGATAGCCCGCGCGATATGCCGTGCCGCTCTCGTCCGTCGCCTCGGGCAGCTGTACCATGATGAATTTTCGCTGTCCACCATCTTCGGCGTTCAGCTGCATGACGGCGTGGGCGGTGGTGGCAGAGCCGGAAAAGAAATCCAACACGATAGAATCCTTCTTCAGATTTGCCAATGTCAAGAGACGAGTGAGCAGACGAACGGGTTTTGGCCCGTCGAATGCCCCTGCTTCTAAGAGATGGGTGACTTCCTTCGCACCTTCTTGGCTGTGACCAACCTCTTTATAAAACATGATGGAAGTGGGGACTAACCCATCATGCTTCAGTTCAGACAAGAATCTCTTTATTCTTGGGACACCGTCACCATCCTCACCAAACCAAATTCGCCGATCCGCGAGTCTCTCTAAAAATTTATTTTTAGAGAGCCTCCAGCAGCGTCCTGCTGGAGGCTCTATGACCCTGCCCGAGGGAGCGGTAATGGGATAATCATTTTCGGCAGTATACGTTTTGACGGAAATATCACTCGACATCCATACACCTCGCGGGTCATTGTCGGGGTTTTGATAGCGTGCATTCGCCTCCTTCGTGCGTGATAGACGACCGATCTGAAACCTGTTCATATCACGCGCATACATGAGTACATAGTCATGGCTGTTGGAGATATACTTTGCATCATTTTTGGGCGAAAAAGCTCGCTCCCAAACAAGTTCTGCAATAAAATTCTGTTCCCCGAAAATCTCATTGCAAATCTTTTTAAGGTTTTCCTGTTCCATATCATCAATGCTGATAAAGATAACGCCATCCTCCGCCAGCAAATTCTTCGCCACTTTGAGGCGGGGGTAGATCATATTCAGCCAGTCCGTATGGAAGCGTCCGTTGCTGTCCAGATTCTTTTTGAAGTCGTACGTGATATTTCCGTCCTCGTCGTATAGCCCGCTCGCCTCCTTGAACGCGCCGCTCTCCATCGCAAAATCATCATCGTACACAAAGGAATCATTTCCCGTATTGTACGGCGGATCGATGTAGATCATCTTGACCTTGCTGAGGTACGTCTCTTGGAGCAGTTTCAGCACATCGAGGTTGTCCCCCTCGATGTAGAGGTTCTCGCTGTCGAACGCGCCCGCTGTGCCGTCCCGCCCCACGCTGTCCTCCACAACGGGGCGCAGTGCCATCGTGGTCGGCGCGTTCGCCGCGAGAATCGCCTGCCGCTTATCCGGCCATGTGAACGCATAGCGCTCCTCACGCCCCTCCACGATGTCCCGCGACAGCTCCTGCCGCAGCACATCGAAGTCGATCGCCTGCGCGATTTTTCCGTCCCGCATGACCTCCGTCACGGCATTTGGGAAGAGCCGCCCCACCGCCTCCACATGTGCCGCTATGTTATCTCGGCTGTGCATCTTTAGCTTTTCCACCATCGTATGCTCCTTACTCATTCACGCAAACATCGTAGAGCCATCATCTGCCGTAGCCCTTGCCCCATATCGATCGCTTCGGCAAATCAAGCAGCATGGCGGCCTCCCCTTGGCTCGTGGGGATTCGGGACTCGGCGAGTTTCCGCGCGGTCTCTTTGCTGCGCCGCCCGCTTCGGCAGTAGACGAAGATGTCTTCCTATCTTCTTCATCTGATTGCTTCCCATCAAGAAATAGCCTTGCTGCCCCAAAAGACCGAGCCGCCCTATCGGAACCGTGAGACTTCTCGTCTATTCGCACTGTATCATATCGCCGGCGTTTGTGCAAATCGCGGGGCATTATTTTTGCGGCGCTCTTTTTTTGGCGCTTCGTCTATGCTATACTAAGGAATCATTCGCGTTTTCTTTCGCTGGCGACAATTTTCCTGCGGATGGTGTTTGCTGTGGCGAAACAGGAGGGAACGGCTTGCTGTACCCAATGAAACTCAAAGCGCCCCTGAAGGACTACATCTGGGGCGGAACGAAACTTAAGACGCAATACCATAAGGAGACGACGCTTCCCTGCATCGCGGAAAGCTGGGAGCTTTCGTGCCACCCCGCCGGCCCTAGCATCATCGTGAACGGCGCGGCGGCGGGCATGGAGCTTTCGCAGTACATTGCCATCGAAGGGGAGCGTGTCGTCGGCGCCCATGCGGCGCGGTACTCGTTTTTCCCGCTCCTCATCAAGCTGATCGACACGGCGACGGATCTCTCCCTCCAAGTGCATCCCGATACGGAATATGCGCTCCGGGTAGAGGGGCAGTACGGAAAGACGGAGTTTTGGTACGTCGTCGATTGTGTGCCGGGGGCGAGCCTCGTCTGCGGCTTTACGCGGCCGGTATCGAAAGAGGAAGTGCGCCAACGCATTGCCGATCAGACGCTGCTTGAGATCTGCCGACGGGTGCCGGTTCGTCCGGGCGACGTCTTCTACATCCCCGCCGGGATCATTCATTCCATCGGCGGCGGCATCACGCTCGTCGAGGTACAGCAGACGTCGGATGTGACTTATCGGGTCTACGATTACGGACGCTTGGGCAGAGATGGGAAGCCGCGCCCCCTCCATGTGGAGAAGGCGCTCGACGTCCTGACGCTGACGCCGCAGCCGCAGCCGCAGCTTTTCCCCCCGATGACCTTCTTCTCCACGTACGAGATGCGGATGTTGGCGGCGTCGGAGTTCTTTACCGTGTACCATGTCCATCTCCATGGACGGTGCAGCCTGCGGACGGATCGACAGAGTTTCCATTCCATCGTGGTGATCGACGGACTCTTGGAAATCGAGTACAGAAGCGGCGTGGATTATTTGGAAAAGGGCGAGTCCCTGTTCGTTCCGGCGGACTATGGCGAGTACCGCCTCAGGGGCGAGGGCAGCTTCATCTTGAGCATGGTGCCGTAGAGGACCGTGGAGTTTCTTTGCGGCAAAGGGGAAAGCGCTTTCTCCTTTGCCGCTTCTGTTGAGGGGAGATCGCGACGGGTCGCCTCTGCGCGGGTGCTGGCCGGATCGTCCTCGGGGTTCTTTTGGACATGCGGCCGTGAACGGCTGGGGGAACCGTGCGAATTTTTCGGTTGAAGAAAAGGCCGTTTCATGGTACGATGGCGTTCAACAACACTGCTAAAGGAGCGCATCATGCGAAAAAAACAACCCGATAAGCCGGACAACGGCAAGATCGTTTCCTTCCCCGGCGCCCGCCGTCCTGCGCCCTCGCCGGGCAAGGGGAAGAAGTACGATTTTAAGCACATCCTGATGGATCAGGCGATGGACGATATGATGCCCTTTGAGGAATTTGAGGAAGACGGGATCCCGATGTTCCATAAGGTTCTGTTCAACGACGCCACCGAGTTCCTGCTGAACCTCAACGTCAGTCTCAAGACCTGCCTGTATTTGGACGCTGAGGCCATCCCAAAGAAGTTAGAATTTACTGCGCCCGCCACGGAGGAGGAGTTCACGTCGGGCGTGCTCTATCATACCACTTACCCCGACGGTACGGACGGGATCGTCTTCGATTATGAGATGGAGGGCTTTTTCCGCGAGCTGTTGCCCCTCGTCATCTTGGATCTGCACAACCGCTTCGAGGAGTACGAGGAGCGCTATGCCGAAGAGTTGGCGGAGAACGGCGATTTTCGCATCGCCATGTCGCTCATCGGCGCGACCAGAACCGATATGTTCTGCCATACGGAAAAGATCGACCCGTCGATCTCCTTTTGATTCCTGCGGGGCGCATGGGGCTTTTGAAGACGGCTCTCTCGGGAACAGGCGCATAAAAAACAGCGCTGCACGCGAGACAATCGCGTGCAGCGCTGTTTTTGCTTTCGGTGAGGGGGATGACGGCGTGCCACGACCTTCTTCTGCCGTACTGCAGGGAGAGAGCGCTCGTCATGTGCTCAGGACTTGGCGGACGGCGGTGACCTTTTTGAGGATCTTGACCATGACGGGGGCGGCCAAGAGGGTGAAGACCATGCCGGGCAGAGCCGCTAAGACTAAGGCGCTGGCGGCTTTCCCCACGATGAGGGAGAGGGTGAGCCGGGCGACTAAGGTGCCCATGGGACCTGCGATGGCGATGACCCAGAGGCGGCGGCCGAAGAGGGCGATCATCGCGCCGACCACGAGGCGGAACTGCATGGCGATGGCGACGTTGAAGAGGTTGTGCGTGCCTAAGATGAGACCGGCGGTGCTAGAGAGCAGCCCCGCCAAGATGTACTTTTTGAAGCCGAAGACGACGCAGATGGCGACCGCCAAGGGGGCGGAGAGCTGAAACTCCATGCCCGGCAAGAGGCTGGGCAGCTTGATGGCGCCGGTGATGGTGATGAGTGCGGCCAAGAGTGCGATCTCGGTCATGTCATGGATTTTTTCTGACAAGAGAATCCCTCCTTTTTATCTGTCAACCTAAATATATAATTGGTTGACAGATAGAGTATACCAAGGAGACGGAAAAATTGCAAGACGTTTCGCCTAAGTCAGGGGCGATTTTTGGTGCGCAGGTGGCGTTTACCGGTGCGCCGCCATACATTCTCGATAGAGGAAGCCTTCCCGCACGCCGGCGTCGCTGTAATGAAGGGTGGCGACGCCAAAGCGCTCCGCGATGCCCCGCGCGAGGATGAGGCCGGGGATGAGGGTGTGGAGACGATCCGGCTCGGTTTTCAAGAAGAGCGCGAGGTCGTTTTCGGGGAGTGCCTTTTCCGGGGAGAAGCGGTGGATGATGTCGGATAAGGCGGCGGCGGGCATCTCTTCCCTCCGCGTTTGGGTGCCGGAGAGTGCGAAGTAGAGGTTTTTCGCACCCTTAAAGGTGCCGCCGATCCCGCAGAGCAGGGGGAAAGTGCCGGCGAAGGGGGACTCTTCGCCGGGCGCTGTCGCGTCAGGGCGGGGCATCTCTAGGGCGGATAGGGCGGCGGTGACCGCCTCTTCGATGCGGGCGGCTTCCTGCGGCGTGGGGAAGAGGCCGCGGACGTTTTGGGCAGCCAGTTGGAGGGAACCGATGGGCAGGCTGATCTTGCCCGTGATGGCGCGGTTTTCGTAGCGGACGAGTTCCGTGCTGCCGCCGCCGATGTCCGCCATGAGCCCAGAGGGGGCGGCGAGCCCCGCTGTGACGCCGAGAAAGCCGAGCTCCGCTTCTTCCGCTCCAGACAGTATGCGGATGGCGATGCCGGCGCGCGCTTTGAGGGCAGCGACGGCTTCGTCGCGGTTTTTCGCGTTTCGCAGCGCTGCGGTGGCAAAGGCGGCGGTGAGGGGCAGGGAGAGCGCATCGAGAAAGCGGTGAAATTCGGTGAGCGCCGCCGCCGCTTTCTCGATGCCTTCCGCCGTCATGACGCCGTTTTTGACGTAGGCGGCCAATCCGACGGTCTGCTTTTTTTTGCAGAGCAGTTCGGCACGGCCGCTTTTCACACGATAGATGGCCAATCGCATGGTATTGGAGCCGATGTCAATGATGGAGTGCAGCATAGGAGGACCCCTCACTTCTTTCGTTATAAGTTTTATTTATATAAAACGATTCTCATGGAAGATTCATATGTGTTTGTATAAAACATAGATTTCTTCAAATGAAAACGGGGGGGGGGTACATCGATAAAGGGCTTTGTTTCCTGTGGGTAATTGTGGATATAAATCGTAGAAGGTGCAAACGGTTTGTTTTGATGCGAAACTTTAGTACCGAATTAAAAAATGGGAAAAAGGTTGTGCAGGAGGGATTTTTCATGTTACAATGAATTAACGATTAAGAATACCTATGAAAGGTTAAGGCAAGACGTCGCTCCTTTCTTTACGATAGGTACGTGCTCTGTGGAAGAGGAGGGATCACCATGAGCAACAAAATTTACGCAATCATCGGACCTCACGCCTCGGGCAAGACTACGCTTGTCCAGCGGATCATGGAGCTTGGGATCCACTATATTCCGGGGATTACCACCCGACCGGCGAAAAAGATCAGCACGCGGCCGGATACGTTTCGCGTCGTGGATAAGGCAGATTTTTTCCAGTACGACTGCATCGTGAAGACGACCTACAAGGGGAATTACTATGGTCTTCTGAAGAAGGATGTATTGGATTCGCTTCAGACGTATCCCATCAGCGTGGTCATCGTGGATCCCGTGGGGCTAAAGCAGCTCTCGCGGCTCATCAAGGGGAGTTTTGCCTCCGTTTACTTGATGTGCGATTATGTGGTTTTGGTGGAGCGTATGCTGCGCCTTGGCCATTCGAACGATGAGATCAAGCACCATTTGGAATATGCAGAGAATAACAACGAGTTCGATTCTTGGAAGATCGCGACGCATGTCATCAAAAATACGCGGGATGAGGAAAGCGCGCTCATGCAGCTCTTGGCCATCATGGGGGTGACGACCCTTCGTCCGGCGGAAGAGCTGGACGCGATGACGGCGCCGATCGAGGGGTCGGACGGTCGCGCGCTGCGGACTTCCGCCTGACGGATCGTCCCCGCTGGGCGGGCACTTTCGGTCGAGGGTTACGAGGATAACGCCTCTCGCATTTGCGGGAGGCGTTTTTTGTCGTTTACGGTGCAGTGTTTGCGGCGCGTTTTTCCGCTTCGGCGGATACGTAGGCGCGGATGTCGGCGGCGCTGTCAAGGGTCTGCACGTGTCCCCAAAGGCGGCGGGCGTCCCTCGCCGAGAGGCGGTGGACGGCGGCGCGGAGGAAGAGGAGGGAGGGGGCGTCCATGGAGAGGATCTGGATGCCCATGCCCACGAGGAGCGGCAGCGACAGGGGGTCGGCGGCCATTTCGCCGCAGACCGTCACCGGGATCCCCGCGTCTTTTCCCGCCTTCGCTGTCCGGGCGATGAGGCGCAGGACGGCGGGGTGGAGCCAGCCGCCCATGGCGTCGGACGCCGGATTGGTGCGGTCGGCCGCTAGGGTGTACTGCGTGAGGTCGTTCGTGCCGATGCTGAAGAAATCCACTTCTTTCGCCAATCGGTCGGCCATGATGGCGGCGGCTGGGGTTTCCACGGTGAGCCCCAAGGGGACGTGCGCGGCGAAGGGGAGATGGGCGCGCGCCAGCTCTTCTTTTGCTTCGGCGAGGAGTGCCTTCACGGCGGTGATCTCTTCCCCGCTCACGACAAACGGCAGGAGGAGGCCGACGGAGCCGGCGCTGCCCGCGCGGAGGATGGCGCGAAGCTGACTTTTGAGGAGCGCCGGGTGGGCGAGGCTGACTCGGATCCCACGCTGCCCTAAGGCGGGGTTTTCTTCGGGCGGCAGGTGAAGCGCGGGGATGGCCTTGTCCGCGCCTGCGTCTAAGGTGCGGATGACGCATCGGCGCCCTTTCGCCGCTTCCACGGCGGCGCGGTAGGCGGCGTACTGCTCTTCTTCCGTGGGGAAGGTTTCCCGTCCCAAAAAGAGAAATTCGGAGCGAAAGAGACCGATGCCGTCTGCCCCCGCTTCCATGGCGGCCACGACGTCGGCGGCAGAGCCGGCGTTGCCGGCGAGGGTGATGGGCGCGCCGTCTTTCGTCATGGCGGGTTCCTTTGCGAGGGTGGCCATCGCCTGACATTTTTCCTGCCAACGGCGCATGGCTTCTCTGGCGGCTTTTTTATTCGCTGGCGTGGGGGCGGCGGTGACGCGCCCGGTATCGCCGTCCACGATGACAAGGTCGCCGGCGCCTACTTCGTGGAGCGCTTCCCCTAGTCCGATGACGGCGGGCAGACCCTTCGCCCGCGCCAAGATGGCAGAGTGCGCGGTGCGGCTGCCGGCGGAGAAGATCATGCCGCCCACGCGCTTTTCTGGCAGGGCGGCAAAGGCGGCGGGCGTGATGTCGTCTCCCACCAAGATGAGGACACCGGCGGGGGGCGGTGCGTCGTTTCTCCCTAAGAGCGCCTTCACGAGCGTCGTCCCTACGCAGCGGACGTCGGCGGCGCGCTCCCGGATGTAGGGATCGTCTACGGCAAAGAGCAGGGCAGCCTGTTCTTTGGCGGCGGTGCGGACGGCTTTCGGGGCGCTGGGCGCGTCTTTTTGCGCATGGAGCTTTTTTTCCACCGCTTCCAAGAGCAGTGGATCTTTGGCTAAGAGCGCATGGACTTCCATGATGTCGGCAGCGGTTTCCTGCCCTTGGGCGCGGAGCGCCTTGGCGGATTGCTGCAGCTGCTGCGCCGTTTTTTTCACCGCCGCGTGCAGCCGCGCACTCTCTTCTTCGAGGGAGCCGGGGCGGTAGTCCGCGTCGTCGGCAATGCCTGTGCCGACGCGCCAGAGCCGTCCGATGCCGACGCCGGGGGAGACGCCCTCCCCCGTGAGGACGCGGCTCGTGTCACGGTTTTTCATGGGCGCGGTTTCCCGGTGAGGAAAGCGCCGATGGCCGATATCACCTGCTCTTCCTCCGGCCCTTCCGCGCGGACGGTGAGGGGCGTTCCCGCGCTCGCGCCGAGTCCCATCAGCCCTAAGAGACTGCGCCCGTCTGCGGTTCGCCCGTTGGCGGATACGTCCACGCGGGCGTCGTGCGCCATGACGATCTTCATCACCAATCCTGCTGTGCGCGCGTGCAGCCCGGTAGGCTCCGGCGCGTTCCATACGGCTTCCTTCATGTGTAAGCCTCCTTGCGGTTTGCCCTGTGGTAGGGGGGATGTTTTCTGCTGTGCGCCTTCTCCCGTGCCGTCTGACGGTGCCGACGCACCATGGCGAGGGGGAAGGGGGTTCTTTCGGGGGGCGCGGTCAGGCGTGGCCGATGCGCCCGATGTGCGTGACGACGTAGCCGTGGGCGGCGAGGGCGGCGGCGAGGGCGTCCGTGTCCTCAAAGTCGCCCCGCATGATGATGTCGTACTTGCCGCCTTCTTTGCGGCAGGTGACGAAGCTGTCGATGTTGCAGCCCGCTTCCGATACGATGCCGGAGAGGTCACGGACGACGCCTACCTTGTCTGCCACCTCGATGGTGATCCGCGTCTTGCCCTCCTCTAAGTCCATGATGTTGACGAAGGCGTCGAAGATGTCCGTCTCGGTGATGACGCCGACGACGGTACCCACGTCGCTGGTGACGGGGAGGCCGCTCACCCGGTTGCGGGACATGAGGAGCGCCGCTTCCTCGATGGGGGCGCTCTCGTTGACGGAGATGACGCTCTTGCTCATGATTTCCCGCAGGGCGATGCCCGCCAAGAGGGAATTGATTTCGTATTTCGCCAAGGTCGTGGCCGCCGAGGGGGTGACCCGCATGAGGTCTTTGTCCGTGACGATGCCCACCAATTTTCCGTCGTCCACGACCGGCAGACGGCGGATGTTGTTCGTCTTGAGGAGGCGGATGGCCTCATCGACCTTCGTGTCCGACGAGACGATGACCGGGTGTTTCGTCATGCGATTGCCTACAAACAAGGAGATCCTTCCTTTCCGTTGCGCGCGTTTTTTCTCATTTTACCATGGTTTTTCGGGAACGTCCAACCAACCCTCAGCCGCCCAAGTAGGCGCGGCGCACGTCTTCGCTCTGGGCGAGTTCCTTCGCGTCGCCGGAAAGCGTGATGCGCCCCGTTTCCAAGACGTAGGCGCGGTGCGCGATGGAGAGCGCCATGTTGGCGTTCTGCTCGACCAAGAGCACGGTGGTGCCCGTGCGGTTGATGTCCACGATGATGTGGAAGATTTCCCGAATGAGGAGCGGGGCAAGCCCCATGGACGGCTCGTCCAAGAGAAGCAGCTTCGGGCGGCTCATGAGGGCGCGTCCCATCGCCAGCATCTGCTGCTCGCCACCCGACAGCGTCCCTGCGGGCTGCGCTTTGCGCTCTCGTAGGCGCGGGAAGCGGGAAAAGACCATTTCGTAGTCGGCGGCGATGCCGTCCTTGTCGGTGCGGATGTAGGCACCCAGTTCCAAATTCTCCATCACCGTCATGTTGGCGAAGATGCGGCGTCCCTCCGGCACTTGCGAAATGCCCGCTTTCACGATGTCCTGCGCCGGGCGGGCGGCGATGTCCTTGCCCAAAAAGGTGATGCTTCCCGTTTTTGGGCGCAGAAGGCCGGAGATGGTGCGCAGCGTGGTGGATTTTCCTGCGCCGTTGGCGCCGATGAGGGTGACGATCTCCCCCTCGGCCACGCTGAGGCTGATCCCTTTGATCGCGTGGATGGCGCCGTAGTAAACGTTGATGTCCTTGATGTCCAGCATGGCGGCCATTATCCTTCCCCTCCTAAGTAAGCGCGGATGACCTCCGGGTTCTGTCGGATCTCGTCCGGCGTCCCGGCGGCGATGACCTGCCCGTATTCCAGCACATAGATGCGCTCGCAGATCCCCATGACGAGGCTCATGTCATGCTCGATGAGGAGGACGGTGAGGTTGAACTGATCGCGTATCCAGCGGATCATGTCCATGAGCTCCTGCGTCTCCTGTGGGTTCATCCCCGCCGCCGGCTCGTCGAGGAGGAGGAGCTTTGGCTTCGCGGCGAGCGCCCGCGCGATTTCGAGGCGGCGCTGCGCCCCGTAGGGGAGATTTTTTGCCACATCCTCCGCTTTGTCCGCCAATTTGAAAATCTCTAAGAGCTTTCGGCTCTCCTCGGTGATCCGCGCTTCTTCGCCGAAGTAGCGCCCGACGCGCAGCACCGCTTCCGCCACGGTGTACTTCACATGGTCGTGAAAGGCGATGCGCACGTTGTCGAGGACGGTCAGCTCCGAAAAGAGGCGGATGTTCTGGAACGTGCGGGCGATGCCACGCTGGGTGATCTGGTACGGCTTTAGCCCCACGATGCTGCGCCCGTCAAATTCGATGGCGCCTTCGGTCGGCTGGTAGACGCCGGTGAAGAGGTTGAAGGCGGTCGTCTTTCCCGCGCCGTTAGGGCCGATCAGCCCCACCAATTCGCCGGGGTTTAGATGAAGATTGAAGTCCGAGACGGCTTTTAGGCCGCCGAACACTTCCGATACATGGGTGGCTTTTAAGAGCGGTTCCATCATTTATCGTCTCCCTTCAAAAAGCGGAGCCGCGAAAAGGGCAGCAGAGCCGAGAGCTCGATGTAGCCGAACAGCCCTTGGGGGCGGTAGAACATCAGGAGGATGAGCGCCAAGGCGTAGATGATCATGCGAAACTCCGGCCAGTCGGCGAGTGCGGCGGAAAGCCCCGTGACGACGAACGCCCCGGCGATGGAGCCGGTGAGGGAGCCAAGGCCGCCCAAGACCACCATGATGAGGTAATTGAAGGACTGCATGAAGGTGAAGGAGCCGGGATTGATGATGTAAAACGTGTGGGCGAACAGCACGCCCGCGATTCCGGCGAACGCCGCGCCGATGGTGAACGCCATGACTTTGTACTTCGTCGTGTTGATGCCCATAGCGGCGGCGGCGATCTCGTTTTCCCGAATCGCGATGCAGGCGCGTCCGTGCGTGGAATGGACGAAGTTTTTAATGAAAAAGAGGGTGAACAGCATGGCGGCGAATACCCACGCGAAGGTGGTGAGGTGGGGGATGCCGGAAAATCCCGCCGCGCCGCCGACGTAGGGGATGTTCATGATGACGATGCGGATGATCTCCCCGAGGCCAAGGGTGGCGATGGCTAAGTAATCACCGCTGAGGCGGAGGGTGGGAAGGCCGATGAGGCAGCCCAAAAGTGCCGCCGCCGCGCCCCCCGCCGCCATGGCGAAGAGGAGCGGCCAGTGGAAATTCGTCGTCAAGACGACGCCGACGTAAGCCCCCACCGCCATGAACCCCGCGTGGCCGAGGGAGAACTGCCCCGTGTAGCCGTTGATGAGGTTGAGGCTGGCGGAGAGGATGATGTTGATGCCGATGAGGGTGATGTTGAGCTTCCAGAAGGAGCCGATGAGGCCGCTTTCCATGCCCCCTTGGAGAACGGCGAAGAGGAGCAGCCCGAAAAGAAGGAGGGCGAGGTCATTTTTTCGTTCGCGATTCATCATATCACCTCACACCTTTTCCTGCGTATGCTTGCCGAAAAGCCCCGAGGGGCGAAGGAGCAGCACCAAAATGAGAATGGCGAACGCCGCCGCGTCGCGGAACGTCGAGGAAAGGAACCCCGAGACCAAGGCTTCCACCACGCCCAAGATGAGGCCGCCCGCCATGGCGCCGGGGATGACGCCGATGCCGCCTAAGACCGCCGCGACGAAGGCTTTCAGTCCCGGCATGATCCCCATGAGGGGATCGATGGAATTGTAGTAGACGCCGACTAAAACGCCCCCCGCCGCCGCTAACGCCGAGCCGATGCCGAAGGTGACGGAGATGACCCGATTGGCGTCGATGCCCATGAGCTGCGCCGTCTCCGTATCGAAGGACACCGCCCGCATGGCTTTTCCGATCTTCGTCCGCTGGACGATGTAGGTGAGAAGCACCATCAAAAGAAACGTGATGGCGAAGATGAGAAGCTGCTGCCCATTCACGACGAAACCGCCGATGGATAGCCCCGCCGCTTCAAATACGGCAGGAAATGTCCGAGGGGTCGGGGACACGAAGTACATGCTGACGTACTCCAAGAGGAAGGAAACGCCAATCGCCGTGATGAGGACGGAGATGCGCGGCGCGTGGCGAAGCGGCTGATAGGCGAGCCGCTCCACCACGACGCCCAATAGCCCCGTCACCGCCATGGACACCGCGAGGGCGGGGAAAATGGAGAGCTGCCCCACCGTGATGGCGAAGAAGCCAACGTAAGCGCCCACCATGTAAATATCGCCGTGGGCGAAATTGATGAGCTTGATGATGCCGTAGACCATGGTGTACCCCAAGGCGATCAAGGCGTAAACGCTCCCCAAGGATACGCCGTTGATGAGCTGTTGGATGAGTTGGTTAGTAAACTCCATGCCCGTACCTCCCTGAATCTTGCCCCATCTTTTCCGCCCTGCCGGCGTTAGCGAAGGCTCCGCGTAGCGATACTACGCGTTCGCCTCCGCTGCCTTGGCAGGACGAAAAATCTGGGGCAATCTTCTTAGGGGCTGATTTTTACCCTGCCTAATGTATATTGTTTTCGTTCCTGTCAGTGTCAGCAAAACCTCCGCGCAGGCTGCGCGGAGGTTTTGCGCTTTCACAGGGCAACCTTGCCTGTGCGGTTTGCGTCATGTAGACTTACGGCACGATCTTCGCCGCTACGATGCGGTCGCCGTCGCGATTTTCCAAGACGACCGCCTGCTTGATGGGATTGTGGTTGGCGTCCATGGAGATCGCGCCGGTGCCGACCTTGAGGTCCTCCGTCGAGGCGATGGCCGCCGTGATCTTTTCCGTATCGTCGCCGCCTGCGCGCTTTAAGGCGTCCACCAAGAGCTTGCCGGCGTCATAGCCAAGCGCCGCGAAGACGTTGGGCGCGTGGTTGTACTTCTTCTGGAACGCCTCCAAGAAGGGCTTCACCTGCTCGTCTTTTTCCGAGTAATGGGTGCAGAAATACGTCTTGTTCAGGGCGTCTTTCCCGGCGATGTCCGCGACCTTCGTGTCGTCCCAGCCGTCGGTGCCCAAGATGGGGCTCGTGATGCCGAGTTCGCGCGCCTGCTTGACGATCTTGCCCACTTCTTCATAGTAGCCGGGGACGAAGAGAATATCCGCATTAGCGGTCTTGAGCTTCGTCAGGGTTGCCTTGAAGTCCTGATCCTTTTGGAGGAACGCTTCTTCCATCAATACCTTGCCCCCGGCGGCCTCGAATTTTTCCTTAAAGACCGCGCCGAGGCTCTTCGAGTAGTCGGAGCTGGAGTCCACATAGACGACGGCAGTCTTCGCCTTGAGGTTGTCGGCGGCGAATTTCGCCATCACGTCGCCCTGCTGGGGATCGATGAAGCAGCTGCGGAAGATGTAGGGCTGCACCTTGCCGTTTTCCACCGTGACCTTGGCGCTCGTGGCGCAGGGCGCCAATACCGGCACCTTATGCTCGGTCGCGATCTGGGTCTCGGCGATGACCGGCGCCGTGGTGGCGGGGCCGACCAATACCTTCACCTTGTCGTCGGCGATGAGCTTCGTGGCGGCGGTGACGGCCTCGGACGTTTCCGATTTCGTGTCCGCCTTGATGAGCTTGATCTTCTTTCCATTGATCCCGCCCGCCGCGTTGGCTTCGTCGATGGCGAGCTGAAAGCCTTCAAAGGTGGCGGTGCCGTAGTTCGCGACGTTCCCCGTCAGCTCAAAATTTGCCCCCACCTTGATCTCGTTTTCGGCGGCCTTCTTGTCGCCGTCTCCGCCGCAGCCGGTCAAAAGGCTGCCGCAAAGCGCCGCGCCCATGAGCATTCCGACGAAGCGCCGCATTTTTTTACTGCCCAACATGAAAATCCCTCCCTCAAAAACTTCGTCGGTGTCCGTACCTTTACGCCCCTGACGAATGATGGGCTTATTATATTTTACATGTTTACAATAGTCAAGGAAATTTTTCTCTTTCGTTCTCCTTCTTTTGCGGCATTTGTTTGTAAAGCAAAGACGAAGCGCAAGGCATTTCTTGACACAATACGTTATATCACGTATCATAATAAAGGGGGATTGCCTGTGCCTATGACACCGACAGAAATGATCCAACTACTCAAAAAACATGGATTTATCTATGTGAAGAGCAATAACGGGTCGCACCAAAAATATCACAATGCGGCGAGAAATATTACCGTGGTTGTCCAGGTTCACGCGAAAGAACTGCATAAAGGATTGGAGCAAAAACTGCTGAAAGAGGCGGGATTGAAATGATTCGGAGGGAGAAGCCTATGTCACATATCGTTTTTTATCCGGCGATTTTTCAAGTGGAGACGCAGGGGTATTCGGTGTTCATCCCGGATATTCCCGGCTGTATGACGCAGGGGGATACGATGGAGGAGGCGCTGGCGATGGCGCAGGAGGCCATTGGGTTGATGCTGGAGGGCGTCGCTCCGGCCGACTACCCAGCGGCTTCTTTGCCGCAGGCGTTGGCGCTGGAAAAAGACCAGTTCGCTTTGATGGTGCCGTTCGATAAGTTGGCGTACGACAAAAAATACAATAAAAAATCGGTCAAAAAAACGTTGTCGTTGCCCAAATGGCTCGATACGCTCGCCAAAGAGCGAAACATCAATTTTTCCAATCTATTGCAAAACGCGCTCCTGCGCGAATTGGGACTCACGAAAGGATGAGGGGTGTACCTTATCCGTGGTGGGCTGTTGGTGGTCACCTATATCACTTACGAATAGGATGGTATCACCCGCGGAAAGAAAAAGAGAGGTCTTGACAAAAAATTTTCATTTGCGGGGTATGCGAGGAAGGCAAGTCACTGCCGTATTTTTCGGCGCAGAAAGACCGCCGCGTCCCATGGTGGGGCGCGGCGGTTTCGTCGTTGGGCTTATCTTGAAGGAGCTTCCTTCATCTTTGTGCCGGGCGGGCGATGCGGCGCGCCGCAGTCGCTCTCTTGGCGTGTTTTTCTCTGCGGTACGCCCTGCTTTCATCGCCTCCCCTATGATAGGGGAAGCGTCTCTTACTCTGGCTTTCGGATCTCTTTCGCTCCGCCCATGTAGGGGAGGAGCGCTTCGGGGATGAGGACGGAGCCGTCGGCCTGCTGATAGTTTTCGATGATCGCCGCTACCGTGCGCCCTACGGCGAGGCCGGAGCCGTTCAGGGTGTGGACGAATTCGGGCTTTTCCTTCGGGCTGCGGCGGAATTTGACGTTCGCCCGCCGCGCCTGATAGTCGAGGCAGTTGGAGCAGGAGGAGATCTCCCGATAGCGGTCTTGGGACGGCATCCAGACCTCGATGTCGTAGGTCTTGGCCGAGGTGAAGCCCATGTCGCCCGTGCAGAGCGTCACGACTCGATAGGGGAGGTGGAGGAGCTTTAAGACTTCTTCGGCGTCTTGCGTCATGCCCTCCAATTCCGCCCATGACGTCTCCGGCAGGACGAACTTGATGAGCTCGACCTTATTGAACTGGTGCTGGCGGATGAGGCCGCGGGTGTCGCGCCCCGCGCTCCCCGCTTCGGCGCGAAAGCTGGCCGTATAGACGGTGTAATGCTCCGGCAGCTTCGCCCCGTCCAAGATCTCCTCGCGGTGGTAATTCGTGGCGGGGACTTCCGCCGTGGGGACGAGGTACTGCTCCAGCCCTTCCAGCTTGAACATGTCTTCGGCGAATTTCGGAAGCTGTCCCGTGCCGATCATGCTGTCGCGGCTCACGATGTAGGGCGCCAGCATTTCCGTGTAGCCCTGCCGGGCGTGGAGATCCATCATGAAGTTGATGCAGGCACGTTCCAGCCGTGCGCCCAGCCCCTTGTAGAAGGTGAACCGCGCGCCGGATACCTTGGCCGCCCGCTCGAAGTCAAAGATGTCCAGCGCTTCGCCGATGTCCCAGTGCGCTTTCGGGGTAAAGGGGAATTGCGCCGGGCTGCCCCAGCGGCGAATCTCCGGGTTTTCCGTGTCGTCTTTGCCGAGGGGGACATCGTCCTTCGGCATGTTGGGGATATGGAGGAGGATGTCCTTGAGCTGCGCTTCGACGCCGCGCAGATCCTCGTCCAAGAGGGCGATGCGATCGCCGACGCCGCGCATTTCTTCCACCAATTTCGCCGCGTCCTCGCCGTTCTTCTTCATCTGGCTGATCGTTTTCGATACCCTATTGCGCTCGCCCTTCAGCCCTTCCACTTCGCCCAAGATGGCGCGGCGGTGCTGCTCCAACTCCTCAAAATCGTCCAGCGACAGCGCATTGCACCGGTTTTTCAGCATGTTTTTCACGTCGTCCAAATGCTCGCGGACAAATTTCATATCCAACATTTCCCTGACCTCCTGCCGACATCCCAAGACCGCCGATGGCGATGGGGCGCGTTTGCTTTCTTCATTATAAAGGTCGATAAAACCCCTGTCAAATGAAAGCCCCCGTCCCGTGCGTTCCGCGGGGGCGGGGGCTTTCTCTGACGGGTCTCCCCCTTCGCCTCGAGCGAAAGTCTATCCCCGCCGCTCCAAGGGGATCACATTTTTCTCGTAGGCGAAACATTCCTGGGCGATGTCGTTATGGAGATAGAGAAGGGAGATGAGATTTGGGATGGCCATGAGGCCGTTCATGGTGTCGGAGAAGTTCCAGACGAGGTCGAGGGTCGTGGTGGCGCCGACGAAGGTGACGAGGGCGAACGCTACCCGGTAGGCCATGACGGCGCGGCGATCCTTCACCAAATATTCGAGGGATTTTTCCCCGTAGTATTCCCAGCCCAAGATGGTGGAGAAGGCAAAGAGCGCCAGCGCGACGGACACGAGGAGTTTTGAAAAGTCGCCAAAGACCGAGTGAAAGGCCAAGATGGTGAGCTGCGCCCCCGAGACGGGCGCGCCGGTGACGGGATCGATGGTGCCTAAAGCGCCCGAGGAGGAAATGACAAGCCCCGTCAAAAGGCAGACGATCATGGTGTCGAAGAAGGTGCCGGTCATATTGACGTAGCCCTGTCGAGAGGGATGATCCGTCCGGGCGGCCGCCGCCGCGATGGGGGCGGAGCCAAGCCCCGCCTCGTTGGAGAATACGCCACGCGCGACGCCCCAGCGAAGCGACATCAAAAACGAGCTGACCGTCGCGCCGCCGACGCCGCCCGCCACGGCCTCAAAGGAAAAGGCGAGGTGCAGCATTTCCTCGATGCCTGCCGGAAGCGCGGCGGCGTTGGCGATGATCACCACGATGGACATGAGGAAGTAGAAGATCGACATCGCCGGCACGACGATGCTGGATACCTTGCCGATGCTATGAATGCCCCGCACCAAGACGGCGAGGGAGGCGACCGTGAGGATGGCGCCTGAGAAGTAGGGCGGGATGGCAAAGCTCGTCTCCAAGGCGGCGGCGATGGAGTTCGCTTGGGTCATATTGCCGATGCCGAAGGCGGAGCAGACGGCGAAGAGCGCGAAAAGGGCGGCCATGGCGCGCCCTACGAAGCCGCCGATGCCATTTTTCATCGCGTACATGGGGCCTCCCGCCATTTCCCCGACGCTGTTCGTCTCCCGGTACTTCACCGCCAAGACCGATTCAGCGTACTTCGTCGAGAGGCCGAAGGCGGCGCTGATCCACATCCAGACGATGGCGCCGGGGCCGCCTAAGACCATGGCGGTCGCCACGCCGACGATGTTGCCGGTGCCGATGGTGGCGGAGAGTGCCGTCATCAGCGATTGAAAGGGAGAGATGTCCCCGGCGTGACGATCCTTTCCGTGAAAGATCAGGCGAATGGCGTACCCGAGGTTTCGCCACGGCAAAAAGCGCAGTCGCACCGTCAAAAAGATGCCGGTGCCGACCAAGAGCGCCAGCATCACCGGTCCCCAGACGAAATCGTTCACATTTTTTATCCATTCAGCCATGCGCATCTCTACTCCCTTTTTGCGGTCTTCCGTTTAGCCGTGATTCCTTTAGTATATCGGGCTTTCGCCCATTTGTAAACCGCAGGGGAAGGACGGGGGACAGAAGAAAACAGGCGGCACCGTTCCTGGACGCAGAGCGGTACCGCCTGTTTGTGCGCGGGGGCGCCTGTCGCACCGGCGAAAATCGCCCCGTCAGGCGAGGAGCAGCGCTTCCGCCGCGAAGACCATGGCGCAGGCGGCGGCGCTGACGGCGAAGATGCGCCAGCCCCGCCATGAGAGGGCGATGCTGCCGCAAAAGGCGAGATAGCCCGCCGTCGGCGTGCGCGTGGCGTCGATGATGGCGGGGAAGGTCATGACGGCAAGCGTCACATAGGGGACGTAAAAGAGGAAGGAGCGGAGGAAGCGGCTCTTCACTTGGCGGCGGATGAGCGTCAAGGGCAGGATGCGGATCGCAAGCGTCACCGCGCTCATGACGAGGATGTAGACGTAGATGTCATGGGTCATGGCGATCCTCCTCTTCGCGGGCGGGAAAGAGCGCCGCTGCGCCGGCGGCGATGAGAAGCGTCAAAAGGATCGTGCGCGTCCCACTGGAAAGATGGGCGAAAGGTTCTGTTCGCGAAAAGAGAAAACTTGCCGCAAAGCTTAGGAGGACGCTCCCCAAGACGACGCGATCGAGCTTCGCGGGGGGGATGATGATGGCCACGAACATGCCGTAGAGCGCGACGGAAAGGGCGCTCAATGCAGCTGCGGGCAGCGCCTCGCCCGCCAAGATGCCCAGCACCGTGCCCCCCGCCCAGCCGGGGAGCGCCACCATCATCGCGCCGTAATTGTAGAAGGGATTGAGCGTGCCGCGGCGCGCCACGGAGATGCCGAAGATTTCATCCGTCAGGTCAAAGCCCACCAAGACGCGGTGAAGAAGCGGTGCGTCCGGGGCAAATTTTTGGCTGATGACGCAGCTCATGAGGAGGTAACGGGCGTTGGCGATGAGGGTCATCAGCGCCATCTCCCAGTAGGGCGCGTCGGCGGCGGCGAGGGTGAAGGCGGCGTACTCTCCGGCGGACGCATTGTTGAAAAAGCTGGCTAAAAATCCCTGCCAAGGGGTAAATCCGGCGTTCTTTGCCGCGATGCCGAGGGTAAAGCCCACGACGAGGTACGCCAAGGCGATGGGGACGCCGTCCCGCGCCCCCATCGCGATGACTTCCCGGCGGCTCACGAGGAGCGGTTCTCTTTCTTCCATGATACGGGTTTTTCCTCGCTTCCTTAGCTGAGCAGCAAACTGTCGCTCGTGAGTTCGCTCCCCGCGGCCTTTTCAAACATGGCCAAGAGGTCGGGAACCTTGAGGTTCTTCTTTTCTTCCCCCGCCACGTCGATGAGGAGGCGGCCGTCGTACATCATGATGAGGCGATTGCCTAAGCGCAGCGCGTCCCGCATGTTATGGGTGATCATGAGCGTGGTGAGACGGCGCTTTCCCACGATGTCCATGGTCAGCGTCAGCACCTGCTCGGCGGTCTTGGGATCGAGGGCGGCGGTGTGCTCGTCCAGGAGGAGGAGCTTCGGATCGGCCATGGTGGCCATGAGGAGGGTCAGCGCCTGCCGCTGCCCGCCGGAGAGAAGCCCGACCTTTGATTCCAGCCGATCCTCAAGGCCGAGCCCGAGGGTCGCCAAGAGATCACGAAACTTCTGCCGGTCGCTTTTCGGTGCGCTCCAGCGAAGCGAGGGGGTGCGCCCCCGGCGCGACGCGATGGCCAAATTTTCTTCGATCATCATGCCGGCGGCAGTTCCCATCATGGGGTCTTGGAAGACGCGGCCGATGTACTTGGCGCGGCGGTGCTCCGGCCAGCGGGTGATGTCCTCGCCGTCCACGCGGATGGTGCCGCGATCGACGAAGAAGGTACCCGCGATGGAGTTCATCAGGGTGGATTTTCCCGCGCCGTTGCCGCCGATGACGGTGACGAAATCCCCCGGCTCGAGGTGGAGGGAGAGATCCCGCAGGGCGATCTTTTCCGTGATGGTGCCGGGATTGAATGTCTTGGCGATGTGCTGGATGTCGAGCATTTACTTCACCGCCTTTCGCGCTTGGAACTTCCTTTGGAGGAGGGGAAGCGAGAGCGCCGCTGCGACGAGGAGCGCGGTGAAGAGCTTGAGGTCGTTCGGCGGCATCCCCATTTCTAGCACCAGCGCGATGACGGCGCGGTAGACGATGGAGCCTAAGATGACGGAGACGAGGCAGATGAGAAAGCCGTTCGCACCGAAGAAGAGCTTCATGAAGCCGTTCGCGCCGAAGAGGACTTCGCCGATGATGACGGAGGCGAGGCCGATGACGATGGTGCCGACGCCCATGCCCACGTCGGCGAAGCCGTTGCTCTGGGCGATGAGTGCGCCGGAGATGGCGACGAGGCCGTTGGAGAGGAGCAGCCCCAAGATGACGGTGACGTCCGTATTGACGCCGTTGGCGCGGATCATGTGGGGGTTAAAGCCCGTGGCCCTGATCGCGGCGCCGATTTCCGTGCCGAAGAACCAGTAAAAGAGGAGGCTGAGGAGAAGCACCGCCGCAAGGCCCACGGCGAGGATCACGAATTGGCGATCGTCAAAGAACGCTTCAAAGCGGGTGAAGAGGGTTTCTTGCCGCAGGAGGGAGAGATTGGCCTTCCCCATGACGCGGAGATTGACGGAGTAGAGGGCGATCATCGTCAAGATGCCCGCGAGGAGCGCCGGGATCTTGAGCTTCGTCGTCAGCCAGCCGGTGACGACGCCCGCCATCATCCCCGCCAAGCAGGCGGCGAAGATGGCGGCGAAGGGATCGCTGCCCTCCGAGAGAAGGCGTGCGGCGACGGCAGCCCCCAAGGGGAAGCTCCCCTCTACGGTGAGATCCGCGATGTCCAGTACGCGAAACGTCAGATAAACGCCCAAGGCAAGGATGGACCAGAGAAGCCCCTGGGATAATGTCGGTACAAATAAGTCCATGTGCGTGTCCCCTCAATCGAAATAAAATAAGCGCGGGCAAGCGCGCCGGTTTCTTTTATGATAGCACACCGACACATGGGATACAAGGAAAGGCGCGAAAAAGACCGCCCTCGTGCGGGGCGGCCTTTTTTCTCTCTATGCGGCGGTCGCGGTTTATTCTACCAGCTCCGCGCCCTTTTTGATCTCTTCGGGGATCGTGAGATCGAGAGCGGCGGCGGTCTTTTTGTTGATGAAGGTGCGCAGCTCTTTCGCCGTCTGGATGGGCATGGCGGCGGGCTTGGCCTTGCCTTCTAAAATATCGGCGGCCATGTCGCCGGACTGCATCCCTAATTTATAGTAGTCGATGCCGTAGGTGATGAGCGCCCCTGCGGTGACTTGGTGCGGTTCGCCGCAGATGACCCCTTTTTTCGCGGGGGTCGTGATGCTAAGAAGCGTGGGGAGTGCCGAGGAGATCACGTTGTCCGTCGGCTCGTAGAAGACGTCCACTTTGCCGACGAGGCTCTGTGCCGCCTGCTGGATGTCGTTCACCGTCGAGATCGTCGCGGTTTCCACTTTGAGTCCCTTGCGCTCGGCGTATTCCTTCATCGCCTTCACCTGTACCTCGGAATTGACCTCGCTGGAAGAGTAGATGGTGCCGATGGTCTTGGCGTTTGGATAGAGCTTTTGCAGGAGATCGATCTGTTCCTTGATGGGGCTCATATCGCTCGTGCCGGTGACGTTGCTTTTGGGTGCTTCGTTGCTGGCCGCTAAATTTGCCCCCACATAGTCGGTGATGGCGGATCCGACGATGGGGATCTCCTTCGTCAGGCTGGCCATGGTCTGCGCCGCCGGTGTGGCGATGGCGTAGATGAGGTCAACTTTGTTGCTCAAAAAGCGCTGTCCGATGTTTTGCAGGTTCGATTGGTCGGCTTGGGCGTTCTGTCGGTCGATGGTGAGGTTCTTCCCCTCTTCGAAGCCGCGCTTTTTTAACCCGTCCACAAACCCCTTGTTGGCTGCGTCAAGCGCGCTGTGCTCCACGAGCTGCACGATCCCCACCTTGTACTGCTTTTTTGTGCCGCCCCCGGAACCGGCCGGAGGATTGCTGCCCATGCACCCCGCCGCAAGGCCTGCGGTGAGCATGGCGGCGAAAGCAAGGGCAAGCCCCTTTCGCATGGTCGTCATGAACATGATTCCACCCCTCTGCATAAAAGATAAAGAAAACGAATGATTCTATTATATAGAAAACGCACGGGGTTCGCAAGTTTTTGCGCGGGGCGCGCAGCGGCAGGTAGATTGCAAGTTTAATTGTCGCATTGTTGTGTTAAACTTTGTCCCTCATGC
>JBQNAL010000019.1:0-32630 GCA_052170475.1 Schwartzia sp. (in: firmicutes) | reverse complement strand
CAAAGCCGGCGGAGCCAAAGCCGGCGGAGCCAAAGCCGGCGGAGCCAAAGCCGGCAGAGCCAAAGCCGGCGGAGTCAAAACCGGCGGAGCCAAAACCGGCGCAGCCAAAACCGGCAGAGAGAAAACCGGCGCAGCCAAAGGAGCCGGAGCGCACGGCGGAGAAGGTGCCGGAAAGCGCCGTCTTTCTGCCCCGCAAGGAGGTGCCGCCGCTCATTGCCACGGCGCGAAACTACTTGGGGACGCCGTACCGCTTCGGCGGCACCACGCCCAAGGGCTTCGACTGCTCGGGGTTCGTGCAGTTCGTTTTTCATCGTCACGGCTTTTCGATTCCCCGCGCGGCGGATGAACAGTATCGCTTGGGACAGCGGGTCAAGAAGCGGCAGGACTTGGAACCGGGGGATTTGGTCTTTTTCAGCACGTACGAGAAGGGGGCGTCCCACTGCGGCATTTACTTGGGAAAGAATCAGTTCATCCATGTTTCGTCGAGCCGCGGGGTGCGCGTGGACAGTTTGGACGACGCTTATTGGAAACCGCGCTGGTACGGGGGAAAACACATCGTCAAGTAGAGGGACAAGCGATCGGCTCGCCGCCTTTGCGCATGGTTGACAAGCGGCAGAGGGGTAGGATACAATAGATCGGCTAAGGAATTTTTTACTATGGGAAAAGGGGTGGCGGGCATGTCCGAGGAAGAAAAGGAAATGATGGAAGACGAAACGGATGAAGTGATCATCGTCATGACGGATGAGGACGGCAATGAGTCCTATTACTGCGAGGAGATGATCATTCCCGTGGGGGAGGATAAATTCGCCCTCTTGGTACCGGCGCTGTCCGACGATGCGGCGGAGGAAGAGCATGGGGCTTGCCATGCGCATGGCCATGACCATGACCATGACCATGAACATGAACACCATCATCACGCGGAGGGGGAAGGCTGCTCGTGTGGCTGCCATGGCGCGGCGGAGGAAGAGGAGGATGCGGCGTTCTTTGCCAAGATCGTATTGGACGAGAATGGCGAGGAGACGTATGTCGAGCCTTCCGATGAGGAGTTTGAAGCGGTCTGCCGTGCGTATGAAGAACTTTTGGACGAGGATGACGAGGAATAGGCGCTTTCTCTCAAGGCGCGGTGAAGAATCCCGCAGGGGCGTTTGGCGCTCTGCGGGATTTTCGCGTTAGCGCCTCGAGCGGCGCACGCAAGCGGGGCGCGTAGGGGCGGTGCGCGGCTGCCTTTGGGGGGCGGACGAAGCCTCAGCGGTGAAAGGAGCGAATGGGTGTGGAAACGATCAGGGAACGGACGGAAGCGATAGAGGATGAGATCTTGGCACCGGACGCGGCGAAGAGCCGAGAAGCGAAGCGGCGGGATGCGCTCGAGCCCTGCCCCTTTCGCACGGCGTATCAAAGGGATCGGGACCGCATCCTCCACTCGAAGGCGTTTCGCCGCATGAAGCATAAGACGCAGGTCTACATCATGTCCGGGGATCACTATCGGACGCGCATGACCCATAGCCTCGAGGTCGCCCAGATCGCGCGCACCATCGCGCGGGGGCTGCGCCTCAACGAGGATTTGACGGAAGCCATCGCCCTTGGCCACGACGTGGGGCATACGCCGTTTGGTCATTCGGGAGAGGCGGCGATGGCGAAGCTCACCGGCCACTTTGCGCACAATGAGCAAAGTCTGCGGGTGGTGGATTTTTTGGAACACGATGGCCGTGGGCTGAATCTCACTGACGAAGTGCGCGACGGCATCGTCAACCATTCGGGCAGCCGCCGCGCCTCGACCTTGGAGGGGCGGATCGTCCATGTGGCGGATCGCATCGCCTATCTCTGCCACGATTACGATGACAGTCTGCGGGCGGGGCTCCTCTGCCCGACGGATCTTCCCCCCGAAGTGACGCACTCGATTGGTACGTCCCATTCGGAGATGATCACGGCACTGGTCGCCGATGTCATTACGCAGTCGGATCGTCCCGATGCAGAGGGCAAGCGGGATATTCGTCTGACGCCGGATATTCAAAAGGCGATGGACAGCTTTCGTACCTTCATGTTCGTCCACGTCTATCATTCCCAGACGCTGGCGCGGGAGCGGGAACAGGCGGTTTTCGTCATCGAGCAGCTTTTCCACTATTTCCGCGCACATTTCGATCAGCTCCCGCCAGAGTTTATCGCTCGTCAAGAGCGCTGGGGGCAGCAGCAGGTGGTGGTCGATTATGTGGCAGGGCTGACGGACAGCTACGCGGTGCAGCGCTTTGCCGAAACGTTTATCCCGTCGGTGGGATTTGTCGTGGGGGGCGTGGCAGGCGGACGATGAGAAATGCGGATTCGTTTCTCCAGCTTGAAAAAAGTGGCTTTCGCGTATACAATAGGAACAAGAAAATAGGAGGGCATCATGCCCATGAAGAAAGGTAAGTTTGTGTGCATGGGGATGTTCGGGATAGAAGGCATACCAAAGAGGATCGGGCAGAAGGCGCAGGAGTGGCGTTCTTGGCGTATCTTGCTGTGAAGAACAAAGAGACGGGTATGCGAAAAAGCGCAAGGAGCGGGAATGAAATGGTGAGGCGGATAGGACAGGCGGTGTTTTTGGCGGGGCTATTTCTCTGGAGCGCGGCGGCCATGGCGGCGTCGGTGGACATCGCGGATACGGACATGGTGTTTGTGGATGCCCGGGGGGATACAGGGTACTATGTGGACATGAAGTCCCTGACCTTTCAAAGTGATTATGAGGTGACGGCACAGGTGCAGATCGTCTGTGCCGATAAGGATCGGCTGTATCTTTACCGTATCCACTTTAACCGCAAAAAGCGGACGTATCAGATATTGGAATCCGTCATGGCCGTGTACGCTACGAAAGAGCGTATCGGAGAAAGTGCCGTGCCTACGGCGGTGACGCCCTACGGGGCGGGATCTCCCATGGAGGCGGTGGTGGAGTACATCTTCGCACCGCGACCATAGCCTTTGTTTTTTAGCGAACGACAAGGGCGCGTGTCGAAGTTCTCTACTTTATGATGATAGCGGGAGCGTGGAATCGGTGGATAGGCTGCAAAGGAAATACTACGATCTCTTTATGAAGGGGCATGCCCTGCAAACGGAGATGCAGGAGATGCCGCAGGATCTTGCGTCGCCGCGCTATCGCACGGCAGCGCGTGTACTCATCGAGATCTACGCCGCCTTGGAGGATTGGCACTACGCCAATGAGCTCTTGGGGCACATCGTGGACGAGATTATGAAGACGCCGGATTTTGCCCTGACGTGGCCGGAGGCCTTACAGCTTGCGACCATGGCGGTGGTCAATCGCTTAGAGGGAAAGGTGCCGGCGTGGCAGGAGAAAACGGGTCCCGTGATTTACGGGATGTTGGAAAAACTTAAAGCGGCGACGGGAGACGGCTCGGAATTGGAGGCGCTCTTTGAGGCGGGGGTCTTGGTGAGAGAGATTCGCACACAGGAGGTCACGCCGGACATTTTGGCGCGGATTGACGCGTGGGAAAAGGAATATCTGCTGCGTTTCCCCATGCTTGGCTTTTTGCCTACGGCGGTCATTTTGTGGGAAATGCGCGAGCATTACCATTTTCGCGTCGGAAATTATGCGGCGGCACTCGCTTGTCTGCCGGAGATTGAAACCCTTAGCAAGGATACGGACTTTGAGTTTTTGCGGCTCCATGCCTGCCAGATGGAGATGGGGATCTCGGCGCGTCTGGGGGACTATCGGCGGGCGGTGGAGGCGCATGACCGTTACGCGCACCTGCGGGATGAGTTTGCGGCGGCGCAGGAGTACGCGTATTCGGAATGCCTCATCGCGGTCTATGGCATAGAGCAAAAGCAGCGGATCATGGAAAAACTGCGCAACGAGAATCGACGCCTCGAAGAGGAAAGCCAAAGGGATCCGCTGACGCATCTCTACAATCGGCAATATCTGCAGAAGTTTTTCGTCCGGGATGCCGACAAGGCGGACGCCCAAGTTCGCCCCTTGGCGGCGGTCATGCTGGACATCGATCACTTCAAGGGGTATAACGATCACTACGGACATATCCAAGGAGATGCCGTTTTGAGCGAAGTGGGGCGGATCCTGTGGGCGCAGCGGCTGAAAGGCTGGACGCCGGTGCGCTACGGGGGGGAGGAATTTCTTCTCCTGCGGGAGACTTCCGCGAAGGAGGCGGTAGAGACAGCGGAGGAGGTGCGCCGGGAGCTCGAAGCGCAGCAGATTCCCCATCACTTCTCCAAGGCCGCTGCCGTGGTGACGATGAGCGCGGGGGTGTCCGCCAAGACGTGCATGGAGCGCCGCGACGTGGAAAAGCTCATCGGCGAAGCGGATCGGGCGCTTTACGCGGCGAAAGGGCGCGGCAGGAATGTGTGCGTTCGTTACAGTCCGGAGATGGAGGTGAAGGCATGAACATCGGACAGATCGAAGAGATTCTCGCCTACTACGAAACGACCTACGAGTTCTGCCTGAGCTTTCTTCGCATTGAGCGGTACCAGAAGATGATCTCTGACGCTTTGGAGACGGCGGAGAGCGCCGTGGAGCGGGCGATCCTCCACTACGCCTACGCCGAGGGCTGCTTCAAGAACGATCAGGTGGAAGAGGCGTATCCCCATTGGAAAAAGGCGCTGCACTACGCCAAAGGCGTGGGATTGACGGCGTACATCGCGAAAATCCAGTCGCATTTGGCGATCTATTGGTATGTGCATGGGGAAATAGATAAGTCGGATCTCTGTTTTAGGCGGGCGAGACATTCTTTGACCCACCTCCATCTCTACGACGCCTTGGCGGTGCATTACATCGACATGCTCTATTATCGGCGCTATGAACCGGATACGGAGGAGACGATGTACTATCTCCAAAAGGCGGTTCATTACGCCGAAAAAGCGGATTCCGCGCTCTTGCCGAGGGTGTACCTCCATATCGGCTATATTTATAAGGTCATTTTCAACGACTTCATTCGCGGCAGCGAGTTTTTGACCTTGGCGGAGGAAAGCGCCAGAAAGTACCGGCTGTGGGAGACGGAGGCCATGGCGCTCCATGTCTTGGCGGATGGGTACCTTGCGATCGGACACTTCGCGGAGATGCGCTTTATTTATGAGCAGATCCAAAAAAGCTCTCATTACAGCGATATAACGCCGCGGCTTCGGGGGCGCATTCTTTTGAACCTCATCGTCAGCGAGCTTGCACACGGCGACTTAGATAAGGCGGAAAAGGGCATTGAGGAATTGGAAGCGCTGCGCGACAAAATGGTGAACCTCATGCGGGATCAGGTGGGGGCGGTGGCGGATCGGCTGCGCTCCCAACTCTATATTCTTCGGGGCATTCGCTTGGAGGAAGCGGAGCGGCTCTTGGTCTCTGCCGAATCCGTCTACCTTCGGTATGGACGTCGCTTTTATGTAGAGCGGTTCGATTACTTTTTGTATCGGCAGTTCGGCGACCTGAAGTGCGCGATGCGCGATTTTTCGGCAGCTGAGGAGTATTACCTTCGGGCGCGCAAGGTCGCGCCGAACTATGAGTTATCGCTCCAGCAGGAGATTTTCGCTCGGCTGGGCAAGATGTATCAGGGGTTAGGGAAGTATCGGCAGGCGTATGAATACTGCCGACAGGAGGATGAGGTGGCGGTCGCCATGCGGGTAGAACACATGGCGGTGCGCTATGAACGCTTGGTGAAGGCGTTCTTCCGATCCTTTCAGGAGCGTGAATTGCAGAAGCTGAACGAAAAAAAGGCGGCGCTGCAGCGGGACGTCAATGTCGATGCTTTGACCCAAGTGTACAATAAAAAATATTATTTGCAGTATCTGCGCAGGCTGCGGCAGGGGAAGCGGACGGAGGTTTCCCGGCTGACGCTTTTGATGGCGGATATTGATGATTTCAAGCGGTATAACGATACCTACGGGCATCAGGCGGGGGATGAGTGCCTGCGGCAGGTAGCGCAGATTCTTGCCGAATGCGCGAGATCGTACGGCGGTAAGGTCATGCGCTATGGCGGGGAAGAGTTCGTGATCGCGCTCGAAAACGGGGGAATGGCCGAGGGAACGGCGGTGGCGGACGACGTGAAACAGCGGCTGGAGACGCTGCATCTCCCCCATCGGACGGCGCGGCGGCGCGATTATGTCACCGTCAGCATCGGTATCGCCGAGGAGCGGCGGAGTATGGCGGAGAATATCGACGATCTCATCGAGCGCAGCGATGAGGCGCTCTATGCGGCGAAACGCGCCGGGGGCAATCAAGCGGCCTGCGATTTGGTGGTGAAGCCCCAACCGGCGAGGGCTTGATGGACGATCACTTAGCCGCGCTGATCCGACGCGTCGAAGGGACGCATCGACTGACGGAGGGCGAGGTTTCGGCGCTTTTGGCATCGCCCGAGGGGGAAGAAGCGTTAGCGGCGGCGGCGGATCGGGTGCGCGCGCGCACCGTGGGGGATGCGGTGCATCTGCGGGGGCTGATCGAGTTTTCGAGCTACTGCCGCCGCAACTGTTTTTACTGCGGGCTGCGTCGGGATAACGAGAAGGCGGGGCGCTATCGCCTTTCGCCGGAGGAGATCTTCGCCTTAGCGAAAAAAGGGCGCACGTTTGGATATAAAACCATCGTGCTGCAATCGGGGGAAGATCCGTGGTTTACGGCGGATCGCTTGGGGGCGATTGTGCGGGACATCAAAGGCTTAGGCATGGCGGTCACCCTCTCCATCGGGGAGCGCTCCTTCGAGGAATATCGAGCGCTCAAAGAGGCGGGGGCGGATCGCTTTTTGCTTCGCGTGGAAACGACCGACCGCGGCCTATACGAAGCGCTGGATCCCGGCATGACGCTTTCGGAGAGAAAGCGCTGTCTCTTTGACCTTCGCCGGCTGGGCTACGAGGTGGGGACGGGCTGTCTCGTGGGGCTGCCGGGGCAGAGCGTGGCTTCGCTGGCGCGGGACGCGCTTTTTTTTCAGGCGATTGACGCCGACATGGTGGGCATTGGCCCTTTGATCCCAAACGCCGATACGCCGCTTGCTTTCGCTTCGCCGGGGGACATGGGGCTGGTGCGGCGGCTGGTGTCTTTGGTGCGGCTCCTCTTACCGGAGGCGAATATTCCTGCCACGACGGCGATGGAAACGCTTTTGCCGGGGGCGTGGGAGACGATCCTTTGCTCCGGCGCCAATGTCGTCATGCCGAATCTCACCGAAGGAGAGGCGCGGCAGCTCTACGCACTCTATCCGGGGAAGGCGGCGGTGGCGGACGATTCGGCTAAATATCGCGCCGATATAGAACATCGCATTCAGACAATCGGGCGCACCATCGGCACGGACTGGGGCAGCCGTTGCCGTAACATCGTGCATCCTTAGCACCGAGCGGCTTTACAGAGAGTTTACAGGCGGCTTTCCTACAATCCAGTTGTGGGAAGGCCGCCTGATGTATGGAAAACGGGCGCTTTCCGGGGGGGAACGCAGCAGGATGCGGCTTTCGGTTTTGGCCAGCGGCAGCAAGGGGAATGCCATTTTCATAGAGATGGACGGGACACGCCTGCTCTTGGATGTGGGCATCGGGCTGCGCCGGCTCAAAGAAGGGATGACGGCTTTGGGCGTTCCATTGGACACGCTCGACGGCGTGCTGCTCACGCACGAACATCGGGATCATGTGGTGGGGCTTTCGGCGCTGCTCAAGGAAGTCTCCCTGCCTGTGTACAGTCGCCCCGGCACCATCGCGGCGCTTCCCCGACGCGATCTTCTGCCCCTTACCTGCCTGCACCCCTTTCGGGGAGATGTGGTCATCGGCGGGGTGAAGGTGGAGCCGTTTCCCCTTTCCCACGATGCGGCGGAGCCGGTGGGCTATCGGGTGCGTGGCAGCCGCACCTGTACCGTAGCTACGGATTTGGGCTTTGTCACCGGCGCGGTGCAGGACGCCATCGAGGGGGCGGACGTTCTCGTCTTGGAAGCGAACCATGACCCCGCCACCTTGAAGCGGGGCGGCTATCCGTGGCCGCTCAAGCAGCGGATTTTAAGCAATCGAGGGCATCTGTCGAACCTTGACGCCGCTTGGGCCTTGGCAAGGATGAAGAAGCGACCCGCGCAGGTCTTTCTCGCGCACCTCAGCGAGCAGAACAATCGCCCGGAGTTGGCGGAAGAAACGGTGCGGGACGTCCTCTTTCGGCAGGGAATGCCGCTCTCGGGGACGGCCATCGACTTGGCCAAACAGCGCGAGACGGTGAGCTTTGGCGAGAGCGGCTAAACGAAAAAAAGGCAGCGTGCGCCTTTGGGCGGGGCGCTGCCATGGGAAGAAGCAAGGAGGGTATCCGATATGAACGTGTTTTGCCATGCTTGGAAGAAAAAAATGGGGGCGCTGGCGGCGGCTTTTGCCGTGGGGGCGGTACTCCTCGCGGGCTGTACGGACAGCCGGGCGAATACGGTGAGCGACGCCGGAGGGAGCGGTATTCCCATAGCGGGCACCGCCGTTTCGCGAGAGCTTTCGTCCGCGCGCAATACCCCTGTGGTGCGGGCGGCGAAAGCCGTGGGGCCTGCGGTCGTGGGCATCACCAATAAGACGTTGGTGCGCGACTGGTTCTACAACGCCATTCAGCAGGAAGGCTTCGGCTCCGGGGTGATCTTTCGAAAAGACGGCTACATTGTGACGAACAATCACGTCATTGAAGGTGCGCGGGAGATTTTGGTCTCCTTGGCGGACGGCCGCACCCTGAAGGGGGAAGTGGTGGGCGTGGATGCGCCCACGGACATCGCGGTCATTAAAGTGGATGCGGACGACCTTCCGGCAGCGCAGTTCGGCGACTCGGACGACATCGTGGTGGGCGAACCCGCCATCGCGATCGGAAACCCGATGGGACAGGAATTTCAGGGGAGCGTCACCGCCGGGGTCATCAGCGCGCTCAACCGAACCTTGGACATTCAGGAGCGGCGCGTGAAGCTCCTCCAGACGGATGCCGCCATTAACCCCGGCAACTCCGGCGGCGCCTTGGTGAACGCCGACGGGCTTGTCATCGGCATCAACAGCATCAAGATTGCGCGTGAGGATGTGGAGGGTATGTGCTTTGCCATTCCCATCAACACGGTGCGGGAAATCGTGGATCAGCTCATGACGACCGGGCGCGTCATTCGGCCCTACATGGGGGTCGGCGTCTTTGATAAAGAGACGGCGGCACGGGCAGGCTATCAGCTCACGGCGGACGCCGGGGTCTACGTGCAGAATCTTACCCTGAACGGGCCTGCGGATAAGGCAGGGATAGAGCGGGGCGACCTCATCTTGGAGATCAACGGGGAAAAGACGGACACCGTCAGTGATCTTCGGGCAGCGATTGCCAGCCATCAGGTGGGCGAAGAGGTGCAGGTGAAGATCGAGCGCGGCAAAGAGAAACTCACGCTGACCGTGACCTTGGAGGCCATTCCTGAATCGTGATGAAGATCACCATCGTCGCCGCCGGGAAGATCAAGGAACCGTATCTCGTCCAAGGCATCGGGGAATTTCAAAAACGGCTCGCCCCCTTGGCTCGCTTGGACATCGTGGAAATTACGGAAGAGCGGATCGGCGACGCACCTTCTCCCGCAGAAAAAGAACAGGCATTGACGCGAGAGGGGCGACGCCTCTTGCAGCGGGTACCCGACGGAAGCTATCTCTTCGTCTTGGACGTCGCCGGCGCGGCGCGTTCCTCGGAAGAATTGGCGGCGCGTATGGCTGCGCTGGCTCTCTCGGGAGAGAGCCACCTCACCTTCCTCATCGGAGGCCCTTTCGGTCTCTCGGAGGAAGTGCGGCGTGCGGCGACGGAGCGGCTCTCTTTTTCCCGCATGACCTTCACGCATCAGATGGTGCGATTGCTCTTAGTAGAGCAGCTCTATCGCGCTTTCAAAATCAACCGCGGGGAAAAGTATCACTGGTAAATCGCGTTTGCGGCTCCTTTCCATTTTTTTTGGGGGAGCCGCTTTTTTGCGGGCGAGCGCATGGGACGAAAAAAATTTGTATGGGGGGAAAGCGCTATCCATATAGGGGTTTGGGTATTTTGTGGGTGAGAGTTGCGATAAAATTCTTCAATAACTCTTTTAATTTGAAAGGATTTTCGGTATAATAAAGAAGGCTGATTCAGCCAAAAATGTATGTATGAGCAAAGAAGAAAGAGGAGGGAAACACATGGTGGAAATCATGGGACGGCGCGAGAGAAAAAAGCTGCAATCAAAACAGACCATCCTGGCGGCAGCCGTAAGTCAATTTATGGCCAAGGGTGTGCGCGAAACGTCCATCGCTGACATCATGGGGACGGCCAGATTAGGCATTGGTACGTTCTACAACTATTTTGAGTCGAAGGAAGCGCTGCTCCTGTGCCTGTTGGAGCAGATCGTGGACGAAGCCCGGGAAGAATCGCGGAACATGATGGACAAGAAACGGTCGGCAGCCGATACGTTATCCGTTGTCATGCTGAAGACGGCGGAAAAATTGGACGCGAACCGCTTCGTTCTCCCGCTCTTTTTGAGTGTGGCGGAGCGGACGGCATCTCCGATGAAAAAGATGATGCCTCGCCCCAAAATGGCGCCGGCGTTTAAGTCGGTCTTTGTGGAGCTTGTGAAATACGGGCAGGAGCGCGGGGAATTTCGTGCCGAGATTTCGGCGGAGCTGGTGACGGAGATGTTTCATTCCATCTTCCAAGCGGCGTCCTTTAGCTCGCTTCCGTATTCCTTCTTGGATAATGTGCGGCTGAAGATCGAGCTCTTGTTAAACGGTCTGCGCCCGCGCTTGGGGGAAAATTAAGACGCGCGTTTTGAAATGCAAGGGATGCTTGGAGGGATGGGGCAGGGATGATCAGTGTAACGAAGCTCATCGTAGGCGATGAGTATAGCGGCGACGAGCTGCGCTATCGGCCGGGGGCGGCGCACATGAAGCACGGCACCGCCGCCGGGCGCGGCCCCGTGGTGGTGTGGAACATGACCCGCACCTGCAACCTCCGATGTCGTCATTGCTACATGGACGCCGACGGCGCGGCACACGCCGGGGAGCTGACGACGGCGGAGGCGAAGGCCTTCATTGAGGATTTGGCGGCGTTTCGCTCGCCGGCGCTGCTTTTTTCCGGCGGCGAGCCTTTGGTGCGCCAAGATTTCTTTGAGCTGGCGGCCTATGCGCGGGATCGGGGCGTGCGCCCCACGCTCTCGACGAACGGTACGTTGATCACGCCGGAAGCGGCGCGAAAGATCAAGGAAGTGGGCGTGGCCTACGTCGGCATTTCGTTGGACGGATTGGAAGCGGTGAACGACGCCTTCCGAGGGCAAAAGGGCGCCTACGCCGCCGCCATGGAGGGGATTCAAAACTGCGTGGCGGTAGGGCAGCGGGTGGGGCTTCGCTTCACCATCAATGCGCACAACGTGCGCGAACTGGATCCCATCTTTGATTTCATCGAGGAAGAGCATATCGACCGTGCCTGCTTCTACCACTTGGTCTATTCCGGGCGGGGGGAAGCCATGGCCGAAGAGGACGTGACGCCGGAGGAATCCCGCGCCGCCCTCAATACCATCCTGCGCCGTACGCGAGATTTCGCGGCGCGAGGGCTGAAAAAAGAGATCCTCACGGTGGACAACCACTGCGATGGGGTTTATCTCTATTTGACGGCGAAGGCCGAGGGCGACGAGAAATTGGCGGAAAGTATCTGGTCGTTTATCTCCATGAACGGGGGCAACCGCTCCGGCATCGCCTTTGGCGAAGTCGATCCCGAGGGGAACGTCCATCCCGATCAATTCACCCAGCACCATACCTTCGGCAACGTGCGGGAGCGAAAGTTCAGCGAGATATGGCAAGAGGCGAAGCACCCCATCTTGGCGGGGCTGAAGGATAGGAAATCCCTGCTCAAGGGGCGGTGCGCCCGCTGTCGCTTCCTCTCCGTCTGCAACGGGAATTTCCGCACGAGAGCCGAGGCGCGCACCGGGGATTTCTGGGCGTCCGATCCTGCCTGTTACCTGACGGACGAAGAGATCGGCGTTTCGGGGGACGGGCGATGATCATTTCTTGGAACACCACGAACGCCTGCAATCTCACCTGCGCCCACTGCTACCGGGACGCGGGGGCGAAAGCCGAGGACGAGCTATCGACGGCGGAAGCGAAGAAGATGCTCGCCGAGATCGCACGGGCGGGCTTTAAGATCATGATTTTTTCCGGCGGCGAGCCGCTCATGCGCCCGGATATTTTAGAGCTTGTCGAGTGCGCGGTGGGGGAGGGGCTGCGTCCCGTCTTTGGCACCAACGGCACCCTCATCACTTCGGCATGGGCGAAGAACCTCAAAGCGGCGGGCGCTATGGGGATGGGCATCTCGCTTGATTCCCTCGATCCGGCGAAGCATGATCGTTTTCGAGGGAGCGAGGGGGCGTGGGCGGCCGCCGTGCGCGGCATGGAAAACTGTCGGGCGGCGGGACTTCCCTTTCAGATCCACACCACGGTCATGGATTGGAACGCTGAGGAACTGGAGGCGATGACCGACTTCGCCGTGGAAAAGGGCGCGGTGGCGCATCATTTTTTCTTTTTGGTACCCACCGGGCGCGCCAAGACCATTGAGGAGGAATCCCTGCGCGCCGAGGCGTATGAGACGGTGCTGACCCGCATTATGGAGAAGCAAAAGACCGTAGACATCGAGCTAAAGCCCACCTGTGCGCCGCAATTTCTCCGCATCGCTTCCCTCATGGGGGTGAAGACCCGCTTTCGCCGGGGCTGCTTGGCGGGGCTGGCCTACTGTATCATCAATCCGCGAGGGAAGGTGCAGCCCTGCGCCTACCTCACCGAAGAAGTGGGAGACGTGCGAAAAACGCCCTTCGACGAGATATGGCGCGAGAGCGACGTCTTTCAGCGGCTGCGTACCCTCGATTACGGCGGGGGTTGCGGCGTCTGCGATTACAAAAGAGCCTGCGGCGGCTGCCGCGCCCGCGCCGCCTACTACCACGGCGGCGATTACATGGCCGAGGAGCCTTGGTGTCTATATCATGGGCGGCGCGGCGAATGAGAAATGAAAAACGAGCCGTTCGGCGGTGCGATTTCCGCCGGACGGCTCTTTTCTTTTTGGCGTCAGATGATCTTTTCGCCGTGGTAGATTTCCCCTTCAATGTCCGGCTTTACGCCGTAGCCGATGGCCCATTCCGTCTTGTACTTGATGGCTTGGGCGTGGATGTTCTTCATCACGTCCTTGGTGCGGACGACCTTGCCGGGGACACCCACCACTAAGGAATTGGGGGGAACCACCATGTTTTCCGTCACGAGCGCCCCCGCAGCGATGATGGAGCCGCGCCCAATCTTCGCCCCCGTGAGGACGGTGGCGTTCATGCCGATGAGAACGTGATCCTCGATCTCGCAGCCGTGGACGACGGCCGCGTGGCCGATCGTCACATAGTCGCCGATGATGCAGGGATTGTCGTCGGCGACGTGGAGGCACGTCAGATCCTGTACGTTGGAGCATTCGCCAACGGAGATATAGTTCACGTCGCCGCGCGCCACGACCCCCGGCCAAATGCTGGCGTGCTTTGCGATCCGCACGTCGCCGGCCAAAAAGACCATCGGGGCGACGAAGGCCTCCTCGTGAATCTGGGGGCGATGCCCCTGGAATACATTGTCTTTCAGCGTATACATAAAAATCGCTCCTTTTTTACCGCTGCCGGTTTTGCAGCGCGTGTCCTCTCGATGCCCCGCGCCTCTATCGCGCGGGGCGGTAACGTCTCTCATTCGGGGTCAGTCTATCAGAGTTCCCGCAGATTGTCAATGAAGCCTTAGATTTCAAGGCAACACGGTGTCCTTCCGCTTGCGGCTCTTTGTCTGCGACAAAAAAGGAACCGCTACACAAGCGCGTGAGCAGCGGTTCCCATCGGTTTTTGTTGCGGACGAACGCCCGCAGTGCAGCCCTTGTCGAAGCGAGATGAATCTCTAGGAGGGGGCTTCGTCTCAACAACGCGTTTCCTTTGCTCAGTAGTTCTTGGCCACCTGCTGGAAGTATGCCTGCGGATGCTCGCAGACGGGACACTTCGGGGGCGCCTTCGGCCCTTCGCAAATGTAGCCGCAGTTAAGACATTGCCAGATGATCTTTTCGTCCTTCTTGAACACCTTGTCCTGCTCGATGTTGATCAGGAGAAGCCGATAGCGCTCCTCGTGCTCCTTTTCGATCTTCGCCACTGCGTCAAAGAGGCGGGCGATCTTGTCGAATCCCTCTTCCCGCGCCGTCTGGGCAAAGCCGGGATACATGGACGTCCATTCCTCATTTTCGCCTCCGGCGGCGATCTTGAGGTTTTCCTCTGTGCTGCCGATGCCGCCCGTCACCAATTTATACCAGATCTTGGCGTGTTCCTTCTCGTTTCCTGCGGTCTCCTCGAAGATGTTGGCGATTTGCTCGAAGCCGTCCTTCTTCGCCTTCGAGGCGAAGAACGTATACTTCGTCCGCGCCTGCGATTCCCCGGCGAAAGCCGCCCACAAATTCTTTTCGGTCTGCGAACCCTTGAGTTCCATCCATCATCACTCCTTTTTTCTCCTACAAAATGCCTATCGACCGTCTCTTATTATAGTCTACCGCCACGGAAAAGGAAAGAGCTTCCCCGCTTTTCCATGCGCCGCTGTATGGCAAAGACCGCCGTGCGTTCGCGCGGCGGTCTTTGCCATTTGGTCTTTCGGCTATTTTACGGGCGCCTTCACATCCCCTTCGCGGGTACGGGGCCGCGTGACAGCGCGATGGCTCCGGTGCGGGCGATCTCCAAAATCTCGTAGTCGGACAATACCTCACAGATGGCGTCGATCTTCTTCGCGCCCCCCGTCAGTTCAATGACCACGTTAGAGGTACTGACATCGACGATCTTCGCGCGGAAAATATTGACGATGTTGATGATGTCCGCTCGGGTCGCGGTCGTGGCTCTCACCTTGATCATCACCAGCTCGCGGGAGATGTGTTCCGTGTCGCTGATGTTCACCACCTTGATGACGTCGATGAGCTTCGCCACCTGATTTTTCACTTGCTCCAATTCCTGCGGACTGTCCACCGATACCACCACATTGATCCGCGTCACGTCGGCCTCTTCGGTGTACCCGGCGGAAATGCTTTCAATGTTGAAGGCGCGGCGGCTGATGAGACCCGCCACATGGGTCAGGACACCGGGCTTATTGTCTGCCAAGACGGCCAAAAGATATTTTTTCATGATGTTTTGCCTCCCAGCACCATTTCATCCAAGCGTTTTCCTCCCGGTACCATGGGCAGCACGTCCTCCGTCTCCGGTACCATCACGTCGAGCAGCATGGCGCCGTCATGGGCGAAGGCGCGCCGGATCGCCGGCAAAAGCTCGTCGGGGCGCTCCACGCGGAGGGCGGCTACGCCCATGGCCTCCGCCAATTTCACAAAATCCGTGTGCCCGTTGAGGCGCGACTCAGAAAGGTGCTGCGCGTAGAACATGCGCTGCCATTGGGCGACCATACCGAGTACATGATTGTGGAGGACGATGACGGTCACCTTGATGCCGTAATCCGCCGCCGTCGCGAGTTCCTGACAGTTCATCATGATGCTGCCGTCGCCGGTGAAGAGGATGACCCTTTGCTCGGGGCGAGCCAACTTCGCACCGATGGCGGCGGGAAGGCCATAGCCCATGGTGCCAAGCCCGCCGGAAGTGAGGAACTGGCGGGGGCGGCGGGCTTTGAAAAACTGCGCCGCCCACATTTGGTGCTGTCCCACGTCGGTGACGATGATGGCATCGTCCTCCGCCAAGCGGCTCACCGCCTCAATGATGGACTGGGGCATGATCGCTTCGCTATCCTTTTCATAGGCGAAGGGGTGTTTCCTGTGCAGCCCTATGGTATGCGCCCGCCACGCTTGACTTTTCCCCCGATACTCTATCCCGGACGCAGCGATCTTTTGCCGCAGGAGCGGCACCGACCAGCGCAGATCCCCCACGACGGGATACGCCACGGGGACGTTCTTATTGACCTCGGCGGCGTCGATCTCAAAGTGGGCGATCTTCGCCTTAGGGGAAAACTCCTCCACCACGCCGGTCACCCGATCGTCAAAGCGCAGACCGAGGCCGATGAGGAGATCACACCCCATGATGGCCATATTCGCCGCATAGGAGCCGTGCATCCCCGCCATGCCGAAGGCCGCCTCGTCCTCTGGATCGGCGCACCCTAAAGCCATGAGCGTCGATACGACAGGAATGCCCGTAGCCGCCACAATCGCCCGTACGTCCTCCGCCACATCAGCGAGCGTGACACCGCCCCCCAAGAAAAAGAGCGGCCGCTCCGCTTTTTCGAGAGCCTCCATAAAGGCGTCGATCTGTGCCTCGTCGCCGGAAAATTCGCCGCGATAGCCACGTAGATGGATCTCCGCCGGGTAGGCATAATCAAACTCCGCCGCGAACACGTCCTTGGCAATATCGACGACCACCGGGCCGGGGCGGCCGGTGCGGGCGATGAAAAAGGCTTCCCGAATGACGCGGGGCAGATCCTCCGCCCGCTTTACCAAATAATTGTACTTCGTGATGGGACAAGTGATGCCGGAGATGTCCGCCTCCTGAAAGGAATCGCGCCCGATGTAGGGATTGCCCACCTGCCCCGTGAAGCAGACCAAGGGAATCGAATCCATATTGGCCGTAGCGATGCCGGTGACGAGGTTCGTCGCCCCGGGGCCTGAGGTGGCGAACACCACCCCCACCTTGCCCGAGGCGCGGGCATAGCCATCCGCCCCGTGAACCGCCCCCTGCTCGTGCTTCGTCAGAATATGGGGAAACTTCATCTTATAAAGTTCATCGTACAGCGTCAGCACCGCGCCCCCGGGATACCCGAAAACGAGGTCGACCCCCTCCTGCTTCAGGCTCTCCAGCACCGCCCGCGCTCCATTGATCACCACCGCAATGCCCTCCTTTACACTATTACAATATATATTGCCCCATTATACCGACTTTCCCGCTCTTTGGCAAGATAGAAAATGCGGCGCGCGATGCGCACGCCGCAGAAAATGAACCCCGTTATTTACATGGTGTAAAAAGATCTGGCTCGGCGTATGCCTCACACCTTGTTCACACCCAATTCGCGCATGAGCGCATTTTGCAAAAGGTTGGAAAAATTGACATTGCGCTCCGTAGCGAGGGTGTCGAGCCACCGAGGAATGGACAGATTTTTGCGGACGGATTTCGTATCGTGCCGACGGCGATAGGCTAAGGTATCCGCACCGATGAGCGTCACAAAATCCCCCTCTTCCACCGCCATCTCCTGCGGCAGTGAGGCGGGAGGAATGGGCAGACGCTCTTCTTCCATGTGCCAAAGCATAAGATTTAGAGCATCCTCTGCCATATCCATGCCCTCCGCAATGGAACCGCCTTGTGTAAAACAACCGTCAAGATCGGGAAAGGAAATAAAAAAGCCGCCCGCTCCTTCGGGGTGAAACAGCGCGGGATAAACGTATTTCATAAGGCAACATCCTTTCTCTTAACATGCGGTGATGAACCTATTTCAATCCGGCTTGCTTCAAAATACTGTTCGCTAAGCCGGTTCCGGCTTCCTGACTGCCATGTCGAGGCACCTGAAAAATTTTTTCCGTGCGGGGGCTATACCAAATATCATGGTTCCCCCCGCTGCGGGTTTTGTAACAGCCATATCGCTTCAGGATCTTGATAAGTTCAGAAATTTTCATTGCTGCCCCCTCGCCTTCATTATGCACAATATTGCGCAATGGGTCAAGAGGATTGCACACAATCTCTCGCCCCGCATTTATACCCCGTTCCCTTTTTGCGTGATGGCGTAGCTTTCCGGGTGAAGGCCGGGGCGGGAGAGGAGTTCTATCCGAATGGCCAGTTCTTTTTGGAGGGCGTCTAATAGACCCGAGAGATGGATGGTTTCTTTGACTTTCGGCTCCAACTCGATTTCGTAGCCGAAAGCGGCGTGGGAGCGGCTTTCGATGCGGCGGATGTCGCGGCAGATGCGAACTCCCACCGTTTCCGGGGATTCGATGCGTCCCCGTCCGTTGCAACAGGGGCAATCGCAGTAGAGGAGGCTTTCCCAATTTTGCCGCGCTTTTTTGCGGGTGATCTCCACCAATCCCAAGGCGGAGATCCCCACGATGTTCGTCTTTGTGCGGTCATGGCGGGCGATCTCCCGCATGGCGGAGAGGAGGGACTCTTTCTGCCCTTCCTCCTCCATATCAATGAAGTCCACGACGATGATGCCGCCGATGTCCCGCAGGCGGAGCTGCCGCAAGATCTCCCCTGCGGCCTCCATATTCATCCGATATACGGTGTCGGCCAGATTCGCTCGCCCTACATATTTCCCCGTATTCACGTCGACGACGGTCAGCGCCTCGGTGCGATCGATGACGAGAAAACCCCCAGACGGCAGTTCCACCACCCGGCTGCTCAAGGCTTCGATGGCCTCGTCTACGCCATAGGCGCGAAAGAGCGGCGTCTTTTCTTCGTAGAGATGCACCCGCTCCGCGAGAGAGGGGGAAAGGAACGATAAAAGTTCTCGGATACGCCGGTAAACCGCGCCATCATCCACAATGAGCGCATCGATGTCCGCCGTCATGGAGTCCCGGACGATGCGAATGGCCAATTCCGCATCGCGGTAGAGCAGTGCGGGCGCGGTTTGATGGCGGCTCTTCGCCCGAATGGCGCCCCAAAGCCCCGCGAGATACCGCACTTCTGCCGCCAAGGCCGCTTCGCTCTGCCCCGCCGCCGCCGTCCGCACGATGAGCCCCATGCCCTCCGGCACAATCGCTTCCGCGATCTTTCGCAGGCGAAGCCGCTCGTCCTCCTCCTCAAGGCGGCGCGAGAGGCCGATGTACGCGGCGGTGGGCATCAGGACGCAGGTGCGCCCCGGAAGGGCGAGGTGCGTCGTCACCCGAGGCCCCTTCGTGCCCACCCCTTCCTTCACCACCTGCACCGGCAGCGTTTGTCCCGCCACGAGGCGTTTTTGCCCAGGAAACGCTTGGCGTACATCCGGCGGCAATCCGTCTCCGATGTAGAGGAAGGCGTTTTTCCGCCCGCCGATGTCCAAGAAGGCGGCCTCCATCCCCGGCAGGACGTTCTGCACCTTGCCGTTATAGATATTCCCCACCAAAGGAGAACGTGAGGGACGTTCCGCCGCCACTTCTTGCAAAACATCGTCCTCCATGAGCGCCATGCGGGTCTCTTCGGGAACGACGTTCACTAAAATCCTCTTCAAGGGTCTGCCTCCTCAATCGGCCTCCATCAGGGATCGGCCGCCGCCCCAAAGGGCGCGGCGATGTATCGCGGCCATGGCCGCGTCCCCCGGTAAATGGAAGGTATCACACAAGACGGACAGCACTTCCCCCGGCTTGACGCTTCCCGTGGGGGTGATGCGAATCGCCATGGCGAGGCGGGCGGCTTTCCCCGTCCACGCGACGGTCACATCGCCCTTCATGTACTGCTTCACTTCCATATCCCGGGTCTTTTTCGGCGAGGAGCGCCGATACCAACATTCAGCCGCTTCATTGAATGCCTGTACCGCCCGTTGCGCCGCCCCCTCGTCTCTGCAGCCGGGCAGCGTGATCTCGTAATCCGCCTGATCCGCGGCGGCCATGAGCGCCTGATGGCGTCCCGCCAGAAGGCGCAGGCGGGAGAGTGTCACCCCGTCAGGGAGCTTCGCCGCCAAGCGTTCTGAAACCTCCGCCACGGGCAGCGCTTCGGTCAGCTCGAAATCCATGTACTCCGCTTCGCTTGTCACCCCGACCGCGAGCGCTGAAGCGAAGGCGATCTTGAGATGGGGGTTGAATCCCTCGGAGTAGGCGGCGGGGAGCTTCGCCCGACAGATGGCGCGCTGGATCATATCCGCGTAATCGAGGTGCGAAATGTAGCGTATCGCTTCCCCCTTGGTGACCTCCCCCCGATAGGTGTAAAGGGTGCGGGGCATCTTTTTTTCCTTCGCTTCATCCATCCTGCCGCCCTCCGTCCACGATATGAACGCCCAGCCGGGGACATACGCCGCAGCCGGTGCAGTCGCCCCGCCGGCAATCCGGCGTCAGCGCCGCCGCCATGGCTTTTTTCCATTCTCCCAGCAAAAAGGTGCGGCTGACCCCGGGGGAGGTGTGTTCCCAAGGGAGCGCTTCGGCAAAATCGCGGGTTCGTTCATTGTAGAGAGTGGGATCGACGCCAGAGGCGGCAAAGGCCTCCTGCCACGCCTCTTCTCGGAACTGATCCGACCAACCGTCAAACTTCGCGCCCCGCCGCCACGCTTCCTCAACCACCGCCGAAAGCCGCCGATCGCCCCGGGCCAGCACCCCCTCCAAGAGGCTGACGCGGGCGTCGTGGTAGGTATAGTGGATGGCGCGATCGCGGATGTGATCCTTTAAGAGCCGCTGCTTTCGCTCAAATTCCGCCAAGGAGCGCTGCCCGAACCACTGAAAGGGGGTAAAGGCCTTGGGGACGAAGCAGGACACGCTGACCGTCACCTTCACGCCGCGCCGTCCCTTGACCGTCGTGTAGAGATCCACTACCTTCTTCGCCAGATCGGCGATGCCGATGATGTCCTCGTCGGTCTCCGTGGGCAGCCCCATCATGAAGTACAGCTTCACCTGCTTCCAGCCCTGTCGGTAAGCCGCCCCCACCGCTTCTAAGAGGTTCTCCTCCGTCACGCCCTTATTGATCACGTCCCGAAGGCGCTGGGTTCCGGCCTCGGGGGCGAAGGTGAGGCCGCTTTTTCGCACCGTCTGCATCTTGTGCGCCAGATCGATAGAGAAGCTGTCGATCCGAAGCGACGGCAGGGAAAAACTGACCTTCTCCCCCGCGAAATCGGCCATCAAATCGTCCACCAAGCCCCCCAAGCAGAAATAATCCGCCGAGCTGAGCGACGTCAAGGACATCTCATCGTACCCCGTGGCATCGACGAGCTTTCGCGCCAGATCCCGTAGCCGCTTTGGGGATCGCTCCCGCACCGGGCGGTAGGCGATGCCCGCCTGACAGAAGCGGCAGCCCCGCGTGCAGCCCCGGAAAAGCTCCAACATCACGCGATTGTGAACGATGTCGATGTACGGCACCACCGGCTTTTCCATGGCTTCGACCGCATCGAAATCCTGCACCACCCGCTTGTAGACGACGGGGCGCGCCGCCGGATCCAGCACCGTCAGCCCTTCATAGCGCCCGTCCGCCCCGTAGCGCGGCGCGTAAAAGGACGGCACATAAAATCCGTCCAAAGCCGCCGCCCGCCGCAAAAATCCCTTGCGCCCGCCGGGACGCCCTTCCCCTTTCCATGCGATGAAGGCCGCCACCAATTCCGGCAGCGCTTCCTCCGCCTCGCCGATGAGGAAGAGATCGAAGAAATCCGCCACCGGCTCCACATTGTAAACGCAGGGGCCGCCGCCGATGACGAAGGGGACGTCCTCCCCCCGCGCCGCCGAGCGAAGCGGAATGTCCGCCAAGGAGAGCATGTTGAGGACGTTGGTGTAGACCATTTCATATTGGAGGGAAAAGCCCAGAAAATCAAACTGTTTGATCTCCGTGAAGGTTTCCAGAGAAAAGAGCGGCAGATGCCGCTCGCGCATCGCCGCTTCCATATCCACCCAAGGGGCGTAGACCCGCTCGGCCGCCGTGTCCTCCCGCCGGTTCAGCACCTCGTAGAGGATCTTCAGTCCCAAATTCGACATGCCGACCTCGTACACGTCCGGCATGGAGAGCGCCATCGTACACGACACCTTGCCCCAGTCTTTTTTGCTCACATTCCATTCGCTGCCCGTATAGCGGGCGGGCTTCATCACCCTACCCAAGAGATCGGGCGTCAATTTCACCATCAATGTCTAAACCCCTAACGCCGTTCTTTCCCTGCCGCCCGCCTGCCGCCGCGCCCTATTCCATGACGGGGATCAGGCGGCTGAACAGGCGGCGGTTCTCTTTTAATTTCTCTTCGTTGCCGAACACGCAGTAGATGTCCTGCTTCATGCCTTTTTCTACCAACTCCGCCAAGGCGCGGATCTCGGCCTCGCCCGTCGCCAGCACCTCTTGGCGCGTCTTTTGGCGCATTTCATCCGTAACGCCCCGCAGGTAGCAGCCCGCCGCCAAACTGCCCTTCATCTGCGGCGTCAGCGGCGTGTCGATGGCGCTGATGGTGCCGATGATGTACTTCGTCATCTCCCGCGCCGACGCCGTAAACTGCCGCAGATACGCCGCCACCTCATCGTAGATCGCCAAGGTTTCGGAGAGATTCGGATCGCGGTACGACGAAAAGAGCATGATCCCCTCCCGGGAGAACTGCGCCGACGCCCCGTAAGCACCGCCCTGCACGCGCACGCGATTCCAGAGATACCCGTAGCGCATGATGGTTTCCAAGACCCGCATGGCGCCGGTGAAGGCGTAGCCCAATTTACGGAAATCAGCCGCCTTGCCCACATACTGCACCCGGCTGGAATTGGTCAAGCCCTCGTTCTTCACCGGCGACGCCGGCGTGTAGGCGGCCGCCGGATACTGCTCGCTCGGCAGCGCCGAAAGGAACGGGGCGACGGCCTTTTCCACCGCGCCATAGTCCGCTCCTGCCGTCGTCACCGAGAGGATCAGCCCCTCCCGCCGGTAAAGGCGGCGGCGCACCTCGTCAAGGCGCGTCCGCAACTCCTCAAAGCGCGCCGTAAAATTCGCCCGCAGATCCCGCAGGAAACGGTAATAGGCCAGCGAACTCCGATCGTCAAACCCGGCGGCGGGCAGAAGGTACGAATTGAGCCGGGACGCCATCACCCGCTGGGGGAGATTCATGATCTGCCGCTCCGATCCGGCGATGCACTGATCGATGAGTTCCCCTAACCGCTTGGCATCGTCAAACGAGGACGCGGTGAGGATCTCTTCCAAGAGGGCGAACAGCTCGGGAAGTTTTCGCACCAACGCCCGCGCCTTCACCATCGCCTTGGGCGTCCACTGCGCCGGATCCGCCTCCTGCGCGATGGCGGTCAAATCGTAGGAAATGCCCCCGGTATGGAGGTTCTTCAAATTCGTCAGCTCGGCATAGGAATGATCCTTCGCGTCCACCGCCCCGAAAAGATCGCACAGGAGATAGGCGTAGAGCTGATCCTCCGCCGTGAGAACGCTGCCGTCGAAATAGAAGTTCAGGTACGCGATCCCGTGGGTGGGAAGATCGCTGAGCAGCACCTTGATCCCGCCGATCTCCCGCTCCTCTATGGACAGCTTCTCCATCTCCGGCGTGATGTCCGCTAATTGAAGGAGCGGGATCTTCGCCAAGTCCTCGGGAGTGTCCGGCGTCTCTTGCATGGCTTTCAGCCGCGCCGCGTTCTCGATGACCGCCTCGATCTCCGCCGCCGTCATCGCCGCCTTTTTTTCGGAGAGCTGCGCCGTCACCGCCGCTTCCCGCTCTGCCGCCATCGTCCGGCTGGGCGCCATCGTCACCAGCACCTGATGAGGATTCTCCATGAGGCAGCGCCGCGCCAAATCGTCAAAGTAGCCGTTATCGAGGCCGGCCCGCAGTTTTTTCAAATTCTCCTCGTAAAAGAGCGGCTCCGTCGGTTCCTCCCCGTACAGCCAATTCGTCATGACGGCCATGTTGTAGACCAATCCCTTGGGCGTCGTCCCGAAATCCGCTTCCCGCATCTTAAATTCCATCCAGTTGAGGGACGCCTCCAAGAGCGTTCGGTCGATCCCGTCGCTCACCAAGCGTGCCAATGCGTCCTGCATGACCTGATAGAAGCGGTCGGCATCGGCGGCTTCGGCGTTTGTCACCTCCACCGTCAAGGAAGGCTGCGCCACTTGATTTTCCAAGGAAGCCGTCATATCCTTGCCGATGCCGGCATCCAAAAATGCCTGCCGCAAGGGCGCCGCGTCCGTCGTGAAGAGGGCGTGGACGAGAACCGCCATCCCCGCTTGCGTCAGACGATCCGCCGCGTCACAGGCGATGAGCGACCAAGAAAGATACGTCTTTTGAGCCGTGTCCTCCTCCGCCCCCACGGGGTATTCCTTCGCCACGCGCTTTAGCCCGTCAAACGACGCTTGCCGGGGGATCTCGGAATCCACCGCCGTCCGGGAAAAATGGGACAGGTACGCTTCGTCAAGAAACGCCAACTTTTCCTCAATATCCAAGTCGCCGTAGAGGTAGAGGTAGCTGTTCGACGGATGATAATAGCGCTGATGGAAGGCGACGAACGTCTCTTGGGTCAGATCGGGGATCCGCTCGGGGTTCCCTCCCGACTCGAAATGATAGGGGGTGTCGGGATACAGCGCCTTAAAGATCTCGGTTTCCAAGAGATCCTCCGGCGACGACGTCGCGCCCTTCATCTCATTGTAGACGACGCCGCTGTAAGTCAGCGGATCCTCCGGCGACTCGATCTCGTAGTGCCATCCCTCCTGCCAAAGCACCTCGGGCTTTTGCCGCATGACGGGGTAAAACACGGCATCCAAATACACGTCCATCAAATTCTGAAAATCCTTGTCGTTCCGGCTGGCCACGGGATACATGGTCTTATCGGGAAAGGTCATGGCGTTGAGAAAAGTATTGAGGGAGCCTTTCACCAGCTCCACAAACGGCTCCTTCAAGGGAAACTTGCGGGAACCGCACAGGACGGAATGTTCCACCACATGCGCCGCCCCCGTATCGTCTGTGGGCGGCGTGCGAAAGGAAACGGAAAACACCTTATTGTCGTCCTTGTTCTCTAAGAACAGCAGCCTTGCCCCGCTCTTTTCGTGAAGAAATTCATACGCCGTAGAATCCGCTTCGGGAATCGCCCGCGTTTTCATCAATCGAAAGCCATGGATCTTTTCCTTGATCGCCATGTAAACAAATACCCCCTTCGTGGGAAAATCTCTGTCCTCTTCGCAACATGCAGCCGCGCTTTTTTACCTGCGCTGCTGCCGATCCAGATACCCTTGCAGAATAAACACCGCCGCCATTTTATCAATGACCTTCTTGCGCTTTTTCCGACTCACGTCCGCCGCGATGAGAGAGCGCGACGCCGCCACGGTGGAAAGGCGCTCGTCCCAAAAGACCGCCTGTGCCTTTGGGTACGCCTCACAAAGCGCAGCGGTGAAATCGCGTACAATGGCGCAGCGCGCCCCCTCGGAGCCGTCCATATTCTTTGGCCAGCCCACCACGAAGCCCGATGCTCCGTATTCCTCCATGAGCGCCCCGAGACGCGCCAAATCTTTTTTTAAGGTCGTCCGTCGGATGGTTTCCACCCCTTGCGCCGTCAAAGAGAGGGCATCGCTGACCGCCACGCCCACCGTACGATCCCCGACGTCGAGCCCGAGCCAGCGCGCGGCGCTCATGTGTCCTTCACGTGGGACAAATAGGCACGCACCAGTTCCTCCAAGACCTCGTCTCGCTCCAATTTTCGCATCTTGTTGCGCGCATCGTCGTGGCTGGTGATATAGGCCGGATCCCCGGACAACAAGTAGCCTACCAGCTGATTGAGGGGATTATAGCCCTTTTCCTCCATGGCGCGGCAGACGTCGCGGATGACGTCCCTCGCTTTATTTTCTTCGCTGCCCTTACGAAACATCATGGTATCTTGCTTCACCATCGCCCCTCCTTTTCCTGCGCTTTCGCGCCGCCGCATCGTTTAGGACACTCTTTTTACTTGCCAATCATTTCGTGCGCGATCATGTACTCGGCGATCTGGAGCGCGTTGAGCGCCGCACCCTTTCGGATCTGATCGCCGCACACCCAGAAGTTCAGCCCGTAGGGGACAGTCTCGTCTTTGCGCAGCCGGCCCACCTCCACTTCGTCCTGTCCCGACGTGAAGAGCGGCATGGGATAGGACATCTCTTTCGGATCGTCCCGCAGGAGAAGGCCGGGGAACGAGGCGATGGCTTTCTTCGCCGCTTCGGGCGATATTTCGCTCAAGAACTCTACGTTCACCGACTCGGCGTGGCTCCGATAGACCGGCACCCGCACCGTCGTCGCCGTGATGGCCATGGCGGGGTCGTTTAGGATCTTCTTCGTCTCCTCGATCATCTTCATTTCTTCTTTTGTGTAATCGTTCTCTTTGAACACATCGATCTGCGGAATGAGGTTGAATGCGATCTGATAATGCTTCGGAAGGCTCGCTCCCGGCAGAATCTCCGCCGTCACCGGTCGTCCCGCCGCGATGTCCGCCACCTGCCGCTCCAATTCCGCCATGGCTTCCTTGCCGCCGCCGGACACCGCCTGATAGGTGGAGACCACCACCCGCTTGATCTTCGCGATGTCGTAGAGGGGCTTTAGCGCCAACACCATGAGGATGGTGGAACAATTCGGATTGGCGATGATCCCCTGATGGGAGGCGATAGCTTCGGGATTGACCTCCGGCACCACCAAGGGAACCTTCGGATCCATGCGAAAGGTGCTGGAATTATCAATGACCACCGCCCCCGCGCGGACGGCCATGGGCGCGAAGGTCTCGCTGATGGAGCCGCCGGCGAAGAGGGCGATGTCAACCCCAGAAAAGGAAGATTCCGTGGCTTCTTCCACCACATACGTCTGCCCTTTCACCTGCAGCTTCGTCCCCGCCGAGCGCTTTGAAGCCAAGAGTTTGAGAGACCCGAAGGGAAAATCCCGCGCCTCCATCAGCTTTAAGAACTCCTCGCCCACTGCGCCCGTCGCGCCTAAGAGTGCCACCGTATACTTTTTCATCTCGATCCGTCCTTTCGCCTGTCGTTCCCTTATCTCAAAGCAGCTTATCCAGTCCCACCGTCAATCCTTTGAGATCGCGCACCTTTTTGCAGGCCAAGACGACCCCCGGCATGAAGGAGGTGCGGTCGATGGAATCGTGGCGGATGGTCAGCGTCTGCCCCACGCCGCCGAAAATGACCTCCTGATGGGCGACGTAGCCCGGCAGGCGGACGCTGTGGATGTGGATCCCGTCGATCTTCGCCCCCCGCGCCCCGGGGAGCTTCTCCGCCTCCTCGGGATGGCCTTGGGCATGGCTTGGTCGCACGGCGCGGATCATGTCCGCGGTCTGAATCGCCGTGCCGGAGGGGGCGTCCAATTTCTGATCGTGGTGCAGCTCGATGATCTCCACATCCGGCAGATATTTCGCCGCCTGCTGCGCCATCTGCATCATCAGCACCGCCCCGATGGCAAAATTCGGGGCGATGAAGATCGGCGTCCCCGTCTCCTCGCTCCGTTTCTTCAGCGCTTCCTTCTGCTCGTCGGTAAGACCCGTCGTGCCGATGACCGGGGCGACCCCCTTGGAGAGCGCCGTCAAAGCGTTAGGAAACACCGCGTCGGGGCGGGTAAAGTCCACCATGACATCCGGCTTCCCCGCCTCGATGGCCGCCTCCAGCCCCGCCGTCACCGTGACGCCACAGGGGGCGAGGCCGACGAGCGTCCCTGCGTCCACGCCGCCTTTCAGATCCACCGCTGCCGCCAGGGTCAGCGCCTCATCCTCGATCACCGCCCTGACCACCGCCTGCCCCATCCGTCCGCAAGCCCCGTTCACCAAAACCCGTACCATATCATTCCCTCCATCTCCAGTCCATGTCCCTGCCGTTTATGATTTGCCTATCGGTTCTCCTTCATGGCCGCCGTGTTCAGAACGGCACTTTCCTGCTCCGCCTCACTCATTCGCCGCGTCTCCTGCTCGCTCACCCAATCTAAAAATTGGCGGGTGACAGCAAATACACGCTCAATGATTTTCACATTAGCGGAAAAATCTTTATCATAGCGCGTCCGCGCTTCTAATTCAGTAATTTTCGGCGCCAAAAGCTCCAGCGCTTCCCAATCTGCTGCATCCGAAAAATGCGCCAGTAAATCGCTGATGTCATGGGTTTTCGGATAAGCCTTCCCTTCCATCTCCAGACAGTGTTTCAGCGCTAACTCCACCGTTTGCTGCAAGTGGTACCCCACAATGTTCAACAGGATCTCGTCGTCCGTCTTATGGCGGTACAAATGCACCGCACTGGTATAATTCGCCTTCGCAATATCATAGAGCGTCCGTTCATCGCTCATAAACGACCACTCCATCCTGTAAAATAGCGCGGCAAAAGTCCTCAGACACGGTAAAATTGGAAAACTTATCAAAGGCTTGCGTATCGCTGACGATCGCGGGCAGCCGCTGCGGCTCCTCACGGCACTCAAAGTACACGTCAATGTCACTCCACAGATTGCATCGGGGCAAGAGGGCGCTGCCGAAGATGACGACCCGCCGGATATTGGGATCCTTCTTGCATTCGTCCAGCAAAGCGGAAACGTATCTCTGTTTTGTCGGGAAAATCCGATTGATATTGTAAAAAGGTTTAGCGACCGCTTTCCACACGGCTGCACCTCCGTCCTTCATGGACAAAACGCTCTCACTTCTCATTGCGCGGCGAAGAAAGCCCCGGTCGCGCGGCTTTTTTCCGCTGATAGAACCACAGGGCGCCGTAGACCGCCGTCGCTGCGAGGACGATGAGGGTGAGGCGCGTCAGATGTTCCTCTAAGCGAACCACGTCGTGACCGATGACGACCTCAAGCGCCGTGGAGGGAAATTTCCCGAGGAGATTGGCGATCGCGTAATCCCGCACGCTGATCCGGCTCACCGCCCCCAATGCGGTAAGGATCCCCGACGGGAAATAGGGGATCGTCCGGGCGATGAGCATGAGCTTAAAGCCCTCTTCTCCGCTGAACTCATCCAACTTCGTGAGATAGGGACTCTTTTGGATGAGCCTTTCCGCTGAACCCCGCAGCACCGTCCGCATGAGGAGAAAGGATAAAATCACGCCCGTCGTTTCTGCCAGCCATGAGATCAGGATGCCGGGTACGACACCAAAGAGGACGCCGTTCGCCGTAGAAACGAAGATGGACGGCAGAAAGCCCAAGGCGTTGATGAGGACGTCGACGAGAAAGCTCACCACCACCGCCCAGACACCAAAGGACTGGAGGTAGGCGATGGTGTCTTCCATTCCTCCGCAGACGAGAACATGGCAGAGACGACCAAAAAAACCGGGACACAGCCAAGCGACCGCCCCGAAAAGCGAGAGAAGCAGCAGACCGGCGACGAGCCGCACCATCCCCTCCGATTTCCACTTCATCCCTTTTGCCTCCCGCACCGTCAAGATTCACCCGATTTCCCCGGCAAAAAAGTCTATCATCCCATGATGAAAAGAACGGGAAAGGTCGTCAAAAGACTGCGTCCCCCGATTCTTTAAGCGAGTGGAAACAGCCGTCGCCCAAGATGATGTGATCTAAGACGGGGATTTCCATCAGTTTCCCGACTTTGACGAGCCGCCGCGTCAGCACGATGTCCTCTAGGCTCGGGACAGGATCGCCGGAAGGGTGATTGTGAATCAAAATGAGAGCCGCCGCCGACTGCCGGATGGCCTCCCGAAAGATTTCCCGGGCGTGGACGACGGACGCGGTGAGACTGCCTATCGAGATGACAGGCATCGAAATGACATGGTTGCGGATGTCCATGAGCATGACGGCGAAATGTTCCTTCATCTCAAAGCGAAACATTGGCATCGCGTAGGCCGCAACAGCTTCTGGTCCATCGATGGACGTCTGCTTGGCGGCGGCACGGCTGGCGATGCGCCGCCCAAGCTCCACCGCCGCCAAGATGGTGGCCGCTTTCGCGGGACCGATGCCGCTGATGGCCGCCAGATCGCAAGGCGCCATGTGGACGATGGCTGTCAGCCCCTTGTCGCGGTACTGTGCCAACACCGCTTCGGCGAGGTCGATGACCGACCGCGCCGTCGTCCCCGTCCGCAGGAGAATCGCCAAGAGTTCCGCGTCGCTCAGCGCCGCCGCCCCGTGGGTGATCAGCTTTTCTCGGGGACGCGCCTCTTGCGGCAGATCACGCACCAGCATCGTCATAGAGATCGATCCCCGCCCTTTCTGCGAGCGTCGCCGTCAAATGGAGGGGGAGTCCCACCACGTTGGAAAAGGAGCCTTCGATGCGCGTGATAAACGTCGCCGCCCGTCCCTGCACGGCATAGGCGCCGGCTTTATCCAAAGGCTCTCCCGTGGCGACGTAGCGGCGTATCGCGTCCCGTGTCAGCGGCGCGAATTCCACGATGGTTTTCGCCGCCGCCACCTCCAGCCGCCCAAGAGCAGCCATGGCCACGCCGGTATAGACGGCGTGGCGGCGACCGGAGAGTCTTTCAAGCATGTGCATCGCCTTCGCCTCACCTTGGGGCTTGCCGAAGATCTCGCCGTCTAACGCCACCACCGTATCCGCAGCCAACACCGGCAGACCTCCTGCGTACGGAAGCGCCGCCAAGGCCTTGCGCCGTGCATTTTCCTCTACCAGCGCCTCGGGGGAGAACTCACTTCCCGTCAGCTCCTCTGCTTCTTTTGCCATCACGCGAAAGGAAGCGCCGATCTGACGCAAAAGCGCCTCGCGACGCGGCGACGCCGAAGCCAAAATCAGCATAGCAAAAGCCCCTCCTCAGTAGCGCCGAAAGAGGATCAGCGCGATCACGATGCCAAAAAAGCTCATGAGATTTGGCGACAGTGCCAGTCCTAACGTCAGACGGATGACATAAAAATCGAAGGTCATCGGCGCCATATCAAACACGGGGTACGTCTGCACCAAATAGGGCATGAGACCAGAAAGCGCACTCACGTCCCGCAGAATTTCCCCCAAGATGCCGCCTAAGACCGCCCCAATGACCACAAACAGGGCACACAGCCCCGGATTTCTGCTCAATGTACTCAACCCTTCTCCTCCTTTTCCGCTCCCGCCGACAGAGCGATACAATCCTTATTCTACATCAAAGCCTGTATCCTGTCCACGGCTTCAAAGCCTGTATCCTGTCCACGGCTTCCCGCCGCCTCTCGACGATTACGAAAAAACGCCTGCAACAGTGCTCGGCACGCATCCTCCATCACCCCCGCCGTAACCGCTACATGATGATTGAGGGACGGATGCCCCGGCACATTGAAAATCGACTCCACCGCGCCCGCACGTGCATCCGCCGCGCCGTAGACGACGCGTGCCAGCCGCGCCATGACAAGCGCCCCGGCGCACATGGGACACGGCTCCAAGGTCACATAGAGCGTGCAGCCAGAAAGCCGCCAATGCCCCAAGCGTGTTCCGGCGTTTCGAATCGCCAAGATCTCCGCGTGCGCCGTCGCGTCGTGATCTGCCTCGCGCCGATTGTGCGCCCGCGCCAAAACGCCGCCCTCATCATCGACGAGGACGGCGCCAACGGGGATCTCCCCCTGTGCCATCGCCAATCGCGCTTCGGCGATGGCCATCTCCATATACACCCGATCATCACTCATGTTCTTCATTGAGGTATGCGCTCAGTCCTTCCAAGGAAGCTTGCCGGTCATAGAAGAGCGATTGGGTAGGCCGCGTCACGTCCAGCACGTACGCCGCCGAAGGAGACGACGCCGGCTCTCCCTTGTGCTTTTTCATCGCCTGACGGAGCTGGCAGGCGAACTTTTGCCCGCCGCCTTCCGCGAAGCCGTCGCGTCCCTCGAAAGTGCGTTCCGCGTCGTGTCGGATGCGCCGCGACGGCGCGACGCCCTGCACCTTTTCCACCATGACCGACACCCCCTCTCCTGTTTCTTTTCTATCTTATATATCGCAGACTTGTCGCTGAAACTTAAGTCCAAGGCATCGCAGTCAAAAAAGCGAGCCGCACCATCCCCGCATCCCCTCGAGGGCGGCTGCCCACTTTAGCGCAGCGCCTCTGCCAGGGCAGCGTTCGTCTCCCGTGCCGCCCTGACGCTCTCATGGAACGCCTCTTTTTCCCCACCCTCCAAGGACACGTCAACAATGCGCTCCACGCCCGTCGCGCCCAAGATCACCGGCACGCCGATGCAGAGATCATGCTCACCGTATTCACCGTCCAGGTACACGCAGCAGGGAATGAGCTTGCATGCGTCGGTGACGATAGCGCCCACGAGCGTCGCCACGGCGGCGCCCGGCGCGTACCAAGCCGATGTGCCGATGAGTCCCGTCAACGTCGCGCCGCCCGTCTTCGTCTCCCTCACTGCCTCCTCAATCGCTTCGGGGGACAGCAGCTTCGTGATGGGGATGCCTCGGTACGCCGCGTAGCTTACGAGCGGCACCATCGTCTTATCGTTGTGTCCGCCCACCACCATGCCGTCCACGTCGGTGAGGGTCGCCGGAATCCCCGCCCGATGGAGCGCCCGGGCGATGTAATACTTAAAGCGGCTGCTGTCTAAAAGCCCGCCCAAGCCCAGCACCCGATTGCGGGGGAGGCGGGTCGTCTTCAGTGTCAGATACGTCATCGCGTCCATGGGATTGGAAATGATGATCAAAATCGCGTCCGGCGAATAGACCAATACCTCCTCCGCTACCTCCTGCACGATCTTCGCGTTCGTCCCGATGAGTTCCTCGCGGCTCATGCCGGGCTTTCGCGGCACGCCCGACGTGATGACCACCACCTTTGAGCCAAACGTCGCCGCGTAATCCTTCGTCACTCCTGTCACCATGGTGTCGATGCCCAACATGGGCGCCGACTGCATCATGTCCATGGCCTTGCCCTCGGCCACGCCTTCCTTAATATCCAGCAGCACCACCTCGCTGGCAAAATTTTTCATGGCAATGACATTGGCCACCGTAGCGCCCACATTTCCCGCGCCCACAACCGTCACTTTCATCTTACCTACGCTCCTCTCGCAGCGCATTCGCCATGCGCCTTGTCTTTTGTCGTGGGGAGTAACTTTGACGCCATGCAAAGAAAATCCTGCCGCGCGGCCGTTTTTCTTTGCCGTCGCATGGTGCATTGCCATGGCGCACCAGACAGGGGACTCAAAAATTTTTCCTGTAAGTTGTAAAATAAATTGACGCAAAAAGTTCCATTTTGGAACCCATTCAG
>JBQNAL010000018.1:0-36293 GCA_052170475.1 Schwartzia sp. (in: firmicutes) | reverse complement strand
AAGGTGGGAGAAAAATTTTTCTCCCGCCCTTGACCACAACATTTGACAAAGAGCCGAAAAAACTTTTTCTCCCACCCTTTTGCACAACATTCAACAAAGCGCCGACGTCTCGGCTCAGAGACGGCCGGCTTCTTTTTTTCTCCTTATTTCTTATCCTGCTTGCCGGTGTCTTCCTTCTTATTTTCTTTCTTGTCCTGCTTGACTTTTTCCTCTTTCTTATCCTCCGCTGTCTTTTTGTCCTGCCCCTTGGCGATGTTTTGTCCATCCTGCACAGCACTTGGCCATTCTTGGAACGTCAACAGCCCTAATTGATAAAGACTGACCCCCGCGGGAGAAAGTTCCGGGTTGTCGATGAGTTGGACGGAGAACTTACCGCCGAACTGCCCGCGGAAAAAGGTTTTAATCCCTTGATTTTCCGCAACCATGGTCTCATCCGGCTGCCCATCGCCATTGGTATCCACATCAATCACCTTAGCGGTAACGGCATAGACCCCAGTAGAACCCGCGACCTGCGTCAAGCGAACAAATTCATAGCCGGCCGTGTTCATCAGATGATCAATATACGCCTGTTGATCTGCCTCGGGTTTCTGTCCCATATCGGGCGGCAGTTCCTCGTCGTCGAAGGCCTCCGCCAAGACAACCCACGCATTCTTGATGTCATAGCCATCGTTTTCAAAGATCAGGACGTCCCCCCTCGCCCCCTCCACCAACAAGCTGGCGGGGATGACATTGGGCTTCTTCGGACATATGATGCTATATCCATAGCGCTGACTGGTATGTTTAACGCCATGATCCTGATAGAGTTCCAGCACCTCTTCGGGCGAAAGCGCCTGTGCTTCCGCTTCATTCGCAGTGGAAGGCACCGATGTCGGCGAAGCCGCGTCCGCATTTGCCCCCGCCGGCACAGCCGGAGCAGGCATCCCCTCCGCTGGCGGGTCGGACAAAGCCACAGGCACAGTTTCCGGCGCAGTTCCCTCGCCAGTTGCCGCAGTGACTTCCGCAGTCATAGCCGCGCCCGCCGCCATGGCAGCTCCCCCTTCTTCCGGTGCGGCCAAAGCGGGGGCAGCTGCCAATGAAAAAGCCGCCGTACCGGCAGCAAGCGCCCTCGTCCATCTCTTTTTCCAATCCATGAAAAAACCTCCCTGCGGTGTTTTTGAATACTGCCCTTCTATGCGTAGGATACGACGTATGCTAACAAGGCTTCCTGAAAAGCGGGTGAAGTCTGGCCGCAGAGGCGACATCATGCCGGCGGCTTCGCTGCTGCGCAGCCATTCAGCACATATGCCTCGATCATGGCGAGGGCGGCGGCGACCGCTTCTTCTTTGACCTCACATCGGTCACCCAAAAACTGAAACCGCCGGGCATTCGTGCCAAAAGCACCTGCCACCGCGATAAAGACAAGTCCCACCGGCTTTTCCGGCGTGCCGCCGCCCGGGCCCGCCAAGCCGGTAATGCCAACGCCGAGATCCGTATCCAGCCGTAGCCGCACTTGCTCCGCCATCGTCCGCGCCACTGGCGCGGATACTGCGCCAAACCCGCGCAAGAGTTCCGCCTCGACGCCTAAAATCTCCATCTTCACTTCGTTTGTATAGGAGACAACCGACCCTTTCACATAAGCCGAACTGCCTGCCACATCCGTCAGGCGGCTGGTCAAAAGGCCGCCTGTGCAAGATTCAGCTGCCGCCACCGTCAGGTGCGCCGCCATGAGCAGCCGCCCCACCCGCACCTCGGGGCTTTCCTTCCTTGCCTCCGTAATGATCCCCGCCTTTAGATTCAGTCGTCTACCCGTTCGCCTACAATATCATAGGCGAAGCCCTGTAAAATCCGCACCTTAACCATATCGCCCCGACGGCTGTCGGTATCCCCTTCGATGTAGATCTGTCCGTCCACTTCCGGCGCTTCCCGATAAGAGCGGCCGTAAGCGATATTTGTCTGCTCTTCATCACGCCCCTCCACCAACACCTCTAACACCCGTCCCTCCAAGGATCGGTTCGTTTCTTCCGAAATCTTGCTCTGAAGGCTCATGAGATCGTGATACCGCTCCTGCATGACATCCTCAGCCACTTGTCCCCCCATGGAGACTGCCGGTGTGCCCTCTTCCTTTGAATAGGTAAAGACCCCCACTTGATCAAACTTCTGTTTTTCCAAAAAGCGCCGCAATGTCTGGTACTGCGCATCCGTTTCCCCGGGAAAGCCCACGATGAAGGTGGAGCGGATGACCGCCTCGGGGATGCGGGCGCGGATCTTATCCAAAAGCGTCTCGATCATGGCGCGGTCATCAGCGCGGCGCATACTGTGCAGCACGGCGTCATGGGCGTGCTGCAGGGGAAGGTCGATATAGTTGCAGATCTTCGGCTCAGAAGCAATGGTTTCAATGAGTTCATCGGTAAAGAAGCGAGGATATGCGTAGAGGATCCTCAGCCAGCGCACGCCCTCCACCCGACATAACGTGCGCAGGAGCAGCGCGAGGGACGGCGCCCCATAGAGATCCCGCCCATAATTCGTCGTGTCCTGTGCGATGAGGTTGATTTCCTTCACCCCCGCCGCCGCCAGCCGCTCCACCTCCGCCCGAATATCCTCCATGGGGCGGCTGCGGTAAGCCCCTCGAATGAGTGGAATGGCACAAAAGGCGCAGCGATGGTCGCATCCCTCCGCAATCTTCACATACGCCGTATAGGGCGGCGTCGTAAGGATGCGCGGGGTCTTTGCGTCATAAATGATCTCGGATTCCCCCGCCAAGATCACCCGATGACCCTTTGTCGTCTCAGTCACGGCCTCCATGATCCTGTCCCACGCCCCCGTGCCGACGATGGCGTCCACTTCCGGCAGCTCCTCCAAGAGCTGCGCGGCGTACCGCTGTCCCAAACAACCCGCGAGGATCAAGGAGCGACATCGGCCAGATTTTTTATACTCCGCCATGTTGAGTACGGTGGTAATGGATTCCTGTTTGGCCGACTCAATGAAGGCGCAGGTATTCACCACTAAAATATCAGCCGTCTTGGGATCGGGGGTAAGGTCGATGCCCCCTTCCTGCAAAAGCCCTAACATGACTTCCGTATCCACTAAATTCTTGGCACAGCCTAAGCTAATAATCCCGGCTTTCACCTGTCTCCCCCCTTATCCATCGTCAAAGGATCGACCTCTTCCCTTCTCATTTGAAGCGCACTTCCCGCAGCCAGCGATCTAACAGTGCGCGGCGCTCTGCCGGCGTATAGATCGGCGGCGCAGGAAAGAGCGCGATATTTTTCCCCGCCAACATTTGATACGTCAATGTCCCCGGATTCGTTGGGACGAAAAATACACCCGCCCCCTGCAAGGCGAGCTGGGCTTCGTCGCTCAGGAGCCAATCGGCAAACGTCGCCGCCGGTTCATAGTCGTCCCGCAGCATGGCGGCACCGGTGAGCATATACGCGGTTCCGTCCGTCGGATAAATGATTCTCAGGGGATACCCATTGTTCATGTAGCGAAGCGTTTCGCTCTGCACCGCCAGCGCCACATCCACCTCGCCCATCCCTGCCATGCGAACGGGAGTGGAGAGGAATTTCACATACTGCACCACTTTGGGATGAAGCGCCTCCATCAGCCGAAAGGCTGCGCCGTCGCCATAGGCCGCTACCAGAGAAAAATAGAGGTTGGCCGCCGCGTCTGCCGCCAAAAAATCCGTCATTCCGACGCGGACGTCGGGATACAGGGCAAGTTCCTCCCACGTCTGGGGGATGCGGGACAGCGTCCGCAAGTAATCGCGATTGACGCAAAAGACCACGGGGTCGTACCATACGCCGACCCAAGCGCCGTCTTCCGCCTTAAACGCATCGAGAACGGAATCCGCCCGCTCGGAAAGATAGGGAACGAAAGCGCCCTCCTGCGCCGCCTGTCGCAAGACTTGGCTGTCCGCCAGCACCATGTCCGCCCCATGCGCTTTCCCTCCGACGCGGAGCCGCGCCGTCAACTCTTCCGGCGACAGAGGAATGAAGTCCACCCTAGATCGGGTCATGTCTTCATAAGAGGCCGCCAAGAGGCTGGCCTGTTCCGGCGGCAGCGTAGTGTATACCGTCACCGCCGTGGTCGTTCGCCGTGGCCGATCCGCGTACCCCTCTCGCCAAAGAGCGCCCAGCAAGATGCTCAACACGCAGAAAAACGCCGTCAAGAGCAGCCCTGTATACCGTTTCATGATCCCATGCTCCTATCAAACAGGAAACGGGCCTGCCCGGCCCGCCCTTTTTTCATCAGGAATCTTAATGCCTATTCACTGTGCCGCAGCCATGTAGGAATGTCGATGGGAGAAAGCGGCGCCTTAGGTGCCGCCACCGTTGGCTGCACCGGCGTCGGGTTGGAACGCTGCGCACCGACGCTAAACGAGGGAATCGCCCCGCCGGTCGAAGCTGCCGCCGCAGAACCCTGCGCGGGGGCTGCGATCCCCACCTCGCCCTCCTCATCGGCAAAGCGCGTCGCCACCACCGTCACCCGCACCGTATCCCCGATGGATTCATCCAGCACCGTGCCGAAGATGAGTTCCGCGTCTGGATGGATCATTTCTTGGATCATGGTGGCCGCCTCGTTGACATCGTAAATGCTCAAAACTTCTTCCGACCCGGTAAAGTTCAGAAGAACGCCCCGCGCCCCTTGGATCGAGTTCTCTAAGAGCGGCGACGCGACCGCCATCTTGGAGGCGATCATCGCGGCGTTCTCCCCCGCCGCTTCCCCGATGCCCATGAGCGCCGCGCCGCCGTTTGACATGATGGTCTTCACGTCGGCGAAGTCAAGATTCACGATGCCAGGCGCGGAAATGAGTTCTGCGATGCCCTGTACGCCTTGATAGAGGACGTTATCCGCGATGCGAAACGCCTCCATCATCGGCGTTTTCTTATCGACGAGACCCAGCAAGCGGTCATTGGGAATGGTGATGATCGTATCCACATGGGGGCGCAGTGTCAAAATTCCGCCCTCGGCGTTCGTCATGCGCTTTCTGCCCTCAAATTTGAAGGGCTTTGTCACCACCGCCACGGTCAAAGCGCCCGATTCCCGCGCACAGGCCGCCACCACGGGGGCGGCGCCTGTGCCGGTGCCGCCCCCCATCCCGGCGGTGATAAAGACCATATCCGCCCCGTCGAGGGCGTCCACCAATTCGTCCCGGCTCTCCTCCGCCGCCTTGCCGCCGACCTCGGGGCGCGCCCCGGCGCCAAGCCCACGGGTGAGCTTCTGTCCGATCTGGATCCGCTTGGGCGCCATGGAATGAAGCAGTGCCTGCGCATCGGTATTCACCGCGATGAACTCGACCCCCTTAAGGCCGGAGGAGATCATCCGATTGATGGCATTGCTGCCGCCGCCGCCGACGCCCACCACTTTTATGCGAGCAAAATCTTCCATTGCCGTATCGTCCAATTCAATCACGATTACCCCTCCACCTTCAGTGGATGCGAACGCACACGCCAAAGCCGCGCCCGATCCGAAAACTTCTCCACAGTCCCTATTATTCTACCATCTCTCCTCTATTTTAGCCACAAAAACATGAAAATCCGCGGAGAATGGTAGGATACTCCCAGAAAAAACGACGTCTTCAATATTTCTTAAAAAAGTAGCGCCGAATGATGGCCAAGTTCTGAAAGATGCGAAGACCAAACGCCAAGAGCGCCACATAGTAAAGGTCGATCCCCAAATGATCCCCCACGTAGACAAGAAAGGCCGCTAAGAGCGCATTGACAAAAAAGCCGGAAATGAAAATCGTATTGTCAAACTTTTCCTCTAAAACGGCTCGGTATCCGCCGAAGACGGAATCAATGGAGGCCAAGAGCGCCACCGAAAAAAGTTTCGCGTAGGCCACGGGAATGGAGAGCGGGCAGATCGAGCCAAAGAAAATGCCTAACAGGAGACCAATCACCGCTAAGATCATGACGCCGCCTCCTCCTGCGGGCGCGCGTACTGCATTGGCCCCATCCCCTTATAGGCGGGTACCGTCACCTGCGCCGCCGTCTTGATGTCGATCTGGATGCCCCAGACCTGCAGCGTGTCCGCCACCCCGCCCCGCATGAGAAGCGCTTTCTCCAAGGTTTCTACGTTGCCGATGGCACGTATCTCGTAGGGGGGCGCGGAACGAACGTTGTTGACCGAAAGCGTCGGCCCCGCGCAGCGGATCTCTGACATGGCCATGAGGCGCTGTCCGTTGATGGAGAGCGCTTCCGCTCCCGCGGCTCGAAGTTCATTGACCACCCGCAAAAGATCGTCGTCGTGAATGATGTAGAGGTTCTGATTGTCCCCCGCCTTAGAAGCGGTCTTGCTGTCGTCGATGGTGACGATGACCCCAGGTCCCGTGAGGGGAATCTGCCCGGCGCGCAGCCTTAGATCATCAATCGCCTGTCTTTCCACCGCATTTTCCGCCGCCTGTGCCGCCGTCGCTTCCAGATCCGCTAATTTCTCCTGCAAGGCGTCCCGCTCTTTTTCCGTCGCCAAAAGGCGCGCCGCCAATTCTTCCTGCCGCTGGTACGGGAGCGATGAGCGCTGATCCATGGCGATGCGAAATTGTGTCGCCAGCATGAAGCCCAGTACCATGCAGACAAAGACGACCGAAATATGGCCGTGTTTCAATGTGATCATACGTTTCCTTCCTGTCTGCCGTCAGCGAAAGCGCACAAAAGGCTGCGCGTATTCCATGCTGATGAATGCAATCGGCTGGGCGCTCGTTCGCAAGTCCTGCAAAAACGTCTTCGTCGTCCTGATCTTTTCGTCTAAGCGCTCCAAGCGGCCAAGGCGAATCTCCACCGCGTTGCTGGTGCAGCCCACCACCTTCTCAGGATCCGAAAGGCGAAGCTCGACGATCTGCGCCAATTCCCCCGTGTCAAACCCGGAAAGGTAGAGAAGCGCCCCCTGCACGGCCTCCGCTTCCACACGATCGCCGATGTAACGATCCTGTGCCGTCACGCCGGTGAGGAGTGGAATCCCGCCCTGTTCCCGCTGCTTGTGCGCGTTCAGCACCATGCCCTGCCGGTCAAGATCTAAAAAACCGTATTCACAGGCGATGGCAGCCACTGGGCGGCGCTCCTCCACCTCAATCATGATGCCATTGGGAAATACCCGCCGCACGCTGGCCTGCTCAATGCGAAGATCCTTCGTCAGCGTCCGTGCGGCCGTATCCGTTTCGACTTGGAGGAGGTGTTGCCCTCGATATATCCCGGCAATGCGACATATATCCGCCGTGGGAACGTAGCCGTTTCCGACGACGGAAACGGACTGTACCTTGAAGAACGGAAGGTAGAAAACCGCCGCCGCTACCGCCGCCACCGCGCCCAAAAAGAAGAGCGCCTGCAAGAGCCACCGCCACTTATGACGGGCAACCGCCTGCGGTGGCAATTTCCCCTCCATGATCCCTTCATTTTCTTCCACCTTCATCGCCCCCTCATCCTTCGCGTCGCCAAAAGATCGACGGAAAACGGCTGCCGTGCGCCGCCCCAGGCACCGCTAAACCTTGACCCCCGAAAGCAGCAAGAGGCGTTCGCAAAGGGTGGGGAAGTCCATGCCCATCGCCCGCGCCGCATCGGGAACCAAGGACGTTTCCGTCATCCCCGGCATGGTATTGATGTCAATGACATAGGGCTGTCCCTCCTTCGACACCATCATATCCATCCGCGCCACCCCACGGCAGCCGCAGACGGAAAAGGCCGCGAGGGCGATGTCCCGCGCTTTTTCCGCCGTTTCCGGCGCCAGCCGTGCCGGAATGATGTGTTGGGACGCCCCTTTGGTATATTTGCTCTCGTAATCGTAGCGGCCGGAAACCGTGGTGATCTCAATGATGGGGAAGACTTCATTCTCGACGCCGTCCCCCATGACCGCGACGGTAATCTCCACGCCGTCGATAAAGGCCTCCACCACGACCTCATCGTCGTAGCGAAAGGCTTCCTCCAACGCGCCCGGCAGATCTTCTTCCTGCGCGGCGATGACGACCCCTAGGGACGACCCTTGGGCAGCCGCCTTCACCACCACCGGCAGCGAAAACCCTTCGGCAATCTCCCCCGCCAAATCCCGTGCCCGCTCGTAGGAACGATACATCCGCGCGCTCGGGGTCGGGATGCCAGCCCCCAAGAGGACACGCTTATTGGCGGCCTTATTGAGGGTCAACGCCCCGGCTAAAACCCCCGACCCGGTGTAGGGAATCCCCAAAAACTCCAGCACCGCTGCCAACCGGCCATCCTCGCCGAAAGCGCCGTGCATCGCATTGAATACCACGGCGGGCTTCAGCGCTTCGATGTCGCGAACAAAGCGCAGGGGATCAAACTCCACCCCTACCACCCGATGACCTTTGGCCTGTAAGGCTTCCACCACAGCCTGCCCGGTGCGCCTTGAAATCTCCGCCTCCGAGGAAGGTCCTCCCATGACGACAGCGATCATTTTTTCCTCCATGGTCATCCCCTCACGCCTCTTCTAGGCGGTGCACCAATTCTTCCCCCGTGCGCCATACATCTCCGGCGCCCATGGTGAGGACGAGATCCCCGGGGCGTACCACCGTCTCTAAGTAAGCCGCAAGATTTTCCCGCGCCTCGATATAAGTCACCGGCTGCCCCGTCCCTTCCGTCACCGCTGCTAAAATCGTCGTTCCGTCGATGCCGGGGAGCGGGGATTCCCCCGCCGCATAAATCCCAGTCAAAACTAAGACGTCCGCCTCCCGAAAGGCTGTCCCAAACTCCTTCGCCAAAAGTTTCGTCCGGCTATAACGGTGGGGCTGAAAGGCGCAGATGATACGCTTTGCGCTTGTCTGACGTGCCGCCGCAAGGGTCGCCGCAATCTCCGTGGGGTGGTGGGCGTAATCATCCACGATCCAGACGTCCTTGACGTGCGCCTTCGTCTCAAAGCGCCGCTTCGCGCCATGAAACGCCGCCAGTCCCGCCGCCGCTTCTTCCACCGTCAGCCCGCAGAGGAGTCCCGTGACGATCGCTGCCAGCGCATCAGAAACATTGTGAAGCCCCGGAAGGCCGAGCGTCACATGACCCAAGAGCCTGCCTTCATGAGAGACATCGAAGGACGTTCCTGTCCCGGTGGGCGTCACATGCACCGCCTGATAGTCCGCCTCTTGCCCGACCGCATAAGAGACGATGTGTCGATCCGTTTCCTGTGCAATCGCCCGAACGGTATCGTTATCAAAGCAGAGGACGACGAATCCCGTTTCCCGCTCCACATTGTCCATAAACTGCCGGAAAGCGCGCCGGATATTTTCCATGGAGCCGTAATGATCGAGGTGATCGTCCTCCACATTCGTCACCACGGCGATATGGGGCTTCAATTTCAAAAAAGAACCGTCGCTCTCATCGGCCTCCGATACGAGGTACGCCCCCTTGCCAAGTCGGGCGTTGCCGCTCAAATAGTCCACTTCCCCGCCGATGATGATGGTAGGATCCAATCCCCCATGTTCCAGCACCAGCCCGATCATGGAGGTCGTCGTGGTCTTTCCGTGAGCGCCAGCCACAGCGATCCCCTTCGCCGCATTCACCAGCGCCGCATTCACGTCGGAACGATGAAAGCGCGGGATCCCGAGCGCTTTGGCGGCCACCACTTCGGGATTGTTCTCCGGAATGGCGGACGACACCACGATGGCCTCCGCCCCGTTGATATTTTCCGCCCGATGGCCGATCAGGATCTTAGCCCCTTTTGACTGAAGTTGCTCCGTCAAGGGCGACGCAGCGATATCCGATCCGGAAACCTGACAACCTTTTTCCAAGAGGATCCGCGCCAAGGCGCTCATGCCCGCACCGCCGATCCCGATGAAATGAAATGTATGGATGTCCGAAAGCATTACGCTTTCCTCCCTTCCGTCATACCTAACACGATGGCGGCGATCTCCTCCGCCGCCTTTGGCCGCCCCAAAAAACGACTTCTCTCCCCCATGCGCTTTAGCCCCTCATCGTCGTGCAAAAGCTCCGTCAACACCGCCAGCAGCCGCTCCCCCGTCAGCTCGCGATCCAAGATCATCCGCGCCGCTCCAGCTTCTGCCAACGCGCGGGCATTCTCTTCCTGATGGTTGGCGGCAGCGTAAGGATACGGAACCAAAATGGCCGGTACCCCCCGCGCGGTGAGCTCGGCGATCCCGATGGCCCCTGCGCGAAATACCGCCAAATCCGCCGCCGCTAATGCCTCCGGCATATCGTAGAGGTAGGGACGCACCACGATGTTTCCCGCCGCCTTGAGATCTACACCCGCCGCCTGTATCTCACGCAACGTATCCTCATAATCCCCGCGTCCTGTGACGAAGAGGATCTGCGCCGCAGGGTGTTCCGCGCAGCGCTTGATCACGTGTATCATGGCGCGGTTGATGGTCTTCGCGCCTTGGCTGCCGCCGGATACCAACACCGTCTTTTTCGTCGGATCCAACCGAAAGGCCTCAATCGCGGCTTGTCGCGAGGCATCCACCACCGCCCGACGGATGGGATTGCCGGTATAGATCACCTTCTCGGCGGGAAAGTGTGCGGCAGCCTCAGGCGTCCCGACGGCGACACGAGTCACGAACTTGGCGAGCAACCGATTGGTGATCCCGGGGACCACATTTTGCTCTTGGATGAGGGTGGGGACACCGAGGAGGCTCGCCGCCAAGAGCGTCGGCCCGCAGACGTAGCCCCCCGTGCCAATGGCCGCGTCGGGGCGAAAGGCGCGCACAACGGCCATGGCCTTCACCACCCCCGCCAAAGCGGCGGCGGCACGTCCCACATTCGCCAGCGAAAAACTGCGCTTAAAGCCCAAGAGATTGACTTCGCGAAAGGGGATCCCTTCCCGCGGCACGATGTCCGCTTCCAGTCCGTGCCGTGTTCCCACATAGAGAAAATCCGCCGCCGGCTCTTTTTCCTGTATCGCGCGGATCAGAGTGATGGCCGGATAGATGTGTCCGCCCGTCCCCCCGCCGGAAACGATGATACGCATGAAACCGCTCCTATCCTTCGCCGTTTGCAGCGCTGCCCGAAAGCGCCGCGCCTGAGAGCCCCCTCACCAACGCCTTGAAGGCACGCCCTCGCGCCTCATACCCCGAGAACATATCAAAGCTCGCGCAGGCGGGAGAAAGCAGCACCACCTCTGCGGGACGCGCGATGTCATGGGCGATGTCCACCGCCTTCGCCAAGGAATGATCGGCGCGGTAAATCTCCTCTTTTGAGAAGCCCGCCGAGAGTGCCGCTGCCCGAAAGCGCTCCGCCGCGTCCCCAAGAAGGATAAGTCCCCGGCAGTGCGCCTTCGCCGTGCGCATAAACTCCGACAGATCGGTCATTTTATCCTCGCCCCCCGCGATGAGGATCACCGATTCACCGGGGAAACTCTCCAATGCCTTGACGGCGGAATCTATATTCGTCGCCTTAGAATCGTTGTAGTAGCGGACGCCGCCGATCTCCGCCACCGGTTCAATGCGATGCTCGATCCCTGAAAAATCCCGCAGGACAGCGGCCATCTTGCTTGGCTCCACCCCGCCCAAAAACGCCATCGCACAGGCGGCTAACACGTTCTCGACATTATGCGTCCCCCGGACGCGAAGCGCCTCCACCGGCAGGATGCGATGGATTTCCCCCTGCCAGCGAAGGACGATCTCGCCGTTCACGAGGAACGCCCCAGACGAAAGCCTAACCTTGCGGCTAAAAAAGCACACCGTGGAGGGGGCGCGCTCCGCCATCCCTCTCGTCACGGGATCGTCATAGTTGAGTACGACGAAATCTTCCGGCGTTTGCCATGCGAAAATTTTCTCCTTCATCTGCCGGTACACGTCGAGGGAGCCATGGCGCACCACATGGTCCGGCGTCAAATTGAGGACGGCGGCGACCTTCGGGCGAAATTCCCCCGTGGCTTCTAATTGGTAGCTGGAGATCTCCGCCGCAATGGCGCCCCCTGCGCCCACGCGCACGGCCTCCTCCGAAAGGGCGACGCCGATATTGCCCCCCACCCCCACCACGGGAAAATGCGCCGCCAAAAGCCGCCCTAAAAGCGTCGTGGTGGTCGTCTTGCCGTTCGTCCCCGTCACTGCGAAAAGCGGGGATCTCGCCAAATGGTAGGCGAACTCGATCTCACTTTCCACGGGAATCCCACGCCGAAAAGCCGCCGCTATGAGCGGCACGCGCACCGGCACGGCGGGGGATACAATGACCCGCGTCACGCCGTCTAAAAGTGTCTCCGGCTGCTCCCCAAAGCAAAGAGAGACTCCCTGCGCCTCGAGGGGACTGAGATCAAACGCGATGTCTTCGCGCGCCTTCGCGTCGCTCAAGGTCACCGCCGCACCGAAAGAGCGCGCGAGGCGAGCCGCCGCGCTGCCGCTTATCCCCGCGCCCACCACCAGCACCTTTTCTTTTTCGCACATCGCACGCGCCATGTCTATCCCACTTTCCCGATCCAAAGCGCCAGCAGGCTGCACGCCACCCCTGCCAGCCAAAAGACGTGGACGACTTTCGTTTCCGGCCAGCCGCCCAACTCAAAATGATGGTGCAGTGGACTCATGCGAAAGACCCGTCGCCCCGTCGTCTGAAAGGAAATCACCTGTATGATGACAGAGAGCGCCTCTGCCACGAAAACGCCGCCGATGAAAATCAGCAGCAGTTCCGTTTTTGTCAAAACGGCCACCGCAGCCAAAGCGCCGCCCAAGGCCAGCGAGCCGGTGTCGCCCATGAATACCCGCGCCGGATGCGCATTGAATCGCAAAAAGGCGACAGCGGCCGCCGCCGTGGCCGCGCAGAAAGCGGCCAGCGCCGCCTTCCCCAAAGAGAGGCACACGAGCGCGTAAGTGCCCATGGCAACGGCCACAGTCCCTGTCGCCAGGCCGTCCAAACCGTCCGTCAGGTTCACCGCATTCGTCGTGCCGACGAAGACAAAAAAGATCAACACATAATAAAACGCGCCCAACTCCACGGGAGTTTTCACAAAGGGAACCCAGAGCGCCGTGGTCAAATCTAAAAACCGACTGCCAAGGAAGGCCACAAGCACCGCCATCACGATCTGTCCCGCCAGCTTTTCCCGCGCCCGCAGCCCTAAATTGCGCTTTTTGACCACCTTGATGTAGTCATCCAAAAAGCCGATGACCCCATGCCCGATGGTGACAAAGAGCGCCAAGAGAACCTCCGGCGCCCAGCCGTCCGCAACAATCGTCCCCACAAGAATCGCCAAGAGCAGCATGAGCCCACCCATGGTAGGCGTCCCGCTCTTTTTTTGATGGCTCTCCGGCCCTTCCCCGCGAATGCTCTGCCCACAGTGGAGCCGGACGAGAACCGGCAGCAGGAAATGACCGGCGAGCAAAACGACAAGCGCCGAAACGATTGCCGCCACCCCTATGGAACTCATCTTCCCGCCCCCCACATCAAAATCATCGGTCGCTACAAACGATTATTATATACCTTCCCGTCAGATGAAATCAATGAGTTTATCCATCTGCATCCCGTGGGACCCCTTGAAGAGGATCGTGTCCCCCGGTTGTATCTTTTCTTTCAGAAGCGTCCCCGCCTCCTCATGGGATCTGCACGCGTGAACCTCGCTCACCCCGGCCGCCCGCGCGGCGACCGCGATCTCCTGCCCGAGCACCCCGCAAGTCAAGAGCAGCGCCACCCCGGCGGCGGCCGCCTCTTCTCCCACCCGACGATGTGCCTCTCTTGCGATGGCACCCAATTCCAACATATCCCCTAAGACCGCCACCCGACGCCCCCGCGCCGTCTCGGCCAAGGTCGTCAGCGCCGCCGCCATCGACGCAGGGCTCGCATTATAGGCGTCGTTAATGATGGTACAGCCGCTTTTTTCGTAACACTCGACCCGCTGTCCCGTGACCTCAGCCTGTGCCAATCCTGACCGCATGGCGTCGGGGGATACCCCCAGCACCCAGCCAACGGCCAGCGCCGCCAGCGCGTTGTAAACATTGTGGCGTCCCGCTAAGGGAAGCGTGAAGGCCACGCGCGCCCCGCCGTCAAAGGAAGCGCAAAAGCGCGTGGATCCCCCCGCAGTGGCAAGATCAACCCCGCGCACAACCGCGTCCTTCTCGATGCCAAACGTCACCACGCGAACCCCCGCTCGACACAGGTTGACCATGGCCGCCACACGGGGATCGTCGGCGTTTAAGACCACCGTACCGCCGGACGGAATCGCTTCCACCAATTCCCCCTTGGCGCGCGCGATATTCTCCACCGTCCCCAACAGCTCGATGTGCGTCTCGCCCACATTTGTCACCACGCCGATGGAGGGCGCGGCCACGGGCGCTAACGCAGCGATCTGCCCAAGGCCCCTCATGCCGATCTCCACCACCGCTGCCCGGTGCGCGGCGGTCAGCTGCAAAAGCGTCAGGGGTAGCCCCACCTCGTTATTGAAGTTCGCCTCTGTCTTGAGTACCGGCCACGCCGCGCCTAACACCGACGCCGTCAAATCCTTCGTCGTGGTCTTCCCGTTGGAGCCGGTAATCGCGACGACGGGAAGCGAAAACTTCATCCGCCAAGCGTGGGCTAACGCCTGATATGCGGATAACGTATCGGAAACTCGCAGGACGGGTACCGAAAGCTCTCCAAGGGATTCCGCGGCGGCGCGTTCGCTCACCAACACCCCCGCCGCGCCTTTTTTCACCGCGTCGCCAGCAAAATCCTCCCCCTTGAACCGTTCGCCGCGCAGCGCCACAAAGAGCGCCCCGGGAACGATCCGTCGCGTATCCGTTTCGACGGAAGAAAAATGCACCTTTTCCTCATGTTCCACCGCCGCCCCCGTCGCCCGCATCACTTCATCTAAGGAAAAATCCGCCATCAGACCATCCCTCCCAACGCTTCCCGGGCAACCTCCCGATCGTCGAAATGGATAGTCTCCTCCTTTAGAATCTGGTAATCCTCATGACCTTTCCCCGCGATGACGACCGTATCCCCGGGCTGTGCCATGGCGATGGCCACAAAGATGGCCTCCCGCCGCTCGAGGATGGCTTCCACCGCCTTGACGCCGATGGTCTCCCTGACCCCCGCCATCACTTCCTCCACGATCACCGACGGGTCTTCGCTTCGGGGATTGTCCGAGGTCACGATGACGGCATCCGACAGCGCGGCGGCAATCCGTCCCATAAGGGGGCGCTTCGTCTTATCCCGATCGCCGCCGCAGCCAAAGACGGTAATGATGTGATGCGATGTGATCTGCCGCGCCGCCTTCAAAATATTTTCCAAGCCGTCCGGCGTGTGCGCGTAATCCACGACCACGGCGAAGGGCTGTCCACAGTCCACCAGTTCAAAGCGCCCCGGCACGCCAGGGAACTCCGCCAGCGCCTTTTCGACGGCCGACAGCGGAATATTTTCCGCCAGCGCCGCCCCCACCGCGCCCAACACGTTATAAACATTAAAGAGGCCGGTAACCTTGAGGTGCAGCTTCAGCCGACCAAAGCCTCCCTGTACGGCAAAATCCGCGCCGCTGGCGAAAAGGCGCACCGCCACCGCACGAAGATCCGCATCCTCCGCCGCTACGGCGTAGGTGATGTGATCTGCCTCGGCCGCCGCCAGCATGGAGGCGCCGGCCGGATCGTCCACATTGACCACCGCCGTCTTTCCCGGCTTTTCCCCCGCCGTCAACGAGCGAAACAGCTTCTCCTTCGCGGCGCGATAGTTCTCCATCGTACCATGATAATCCAAATGATCTTGTGTCAGATTCGTAAACACCGCCGTATCGAATGCACAGCCAGCCACGCGGTTTTGGTCAAGGGCATGGGACGAAACCTCCATCACGGCGTATGCCATGCCCTCCTCCACCATGCGCGCCAAAAGGCGCTGGAGATCGACCACATTCGGCGTCGTGTTGTGCGCAGGGATCTTCTCGTCCTCAATCAGCGTCTGAATCGTGCCGATCAACCCCGTCTTTTTCCCTGCTTCTCGCAAAATCGCGCGGATCAGATAACTGGTGGTAGTCTTTCCATTGGTGCCAGTGATGCCGATCAAACGCAGCGTACGCCCCGGGTAATCCCAAAAAAACGGAACGAGGATGGGCAGCGCTGCCTCCAAAGAAGGGACACGGAGAACCGCCACCCCAGGCAAGGGGTCGATCTCCCGTTCCGTCAGGATCGCCGCCGCCCCCTTTTTTACGGCGGCGGGAATAAAGGCGTGTCCATCGACGTGTGCGCCGTCCATCGCCACGAACATCGCGCCTCGGCGCACCTCCCGCGAATCCTGTACAAGATCGGCCAAAATCGTATCGGGATCGCCGGTGATCACCGCCCCCTCCACCAGCGCCGCCAATGTTTTCAGTTTCTTTCTCATCCTGTATCCCCCTGTCCCGACAAGAAAAATCGCTTCCCCATGCACCGCAAAGCTGCATCCAAGCACGTCCCTATGCTGCACGCGCCATCGTCCAAAAAACACCGTCAAGAGAAAACCGCAAAAAGGGTGCTGCCGTGGCAGCACCCTTTTTACTGCTTCCCGGCGGCGAAGTAAACGTCCTTGGGTACGATCATGCCGAGGTCATTCGTCGCAATATCGCGAATCCGCTGCGGCGCCTTGAGATGGGCGATGTCCAATTCGAGCTGCTGGTTTTCCCTCTCGAGCTGCGCCGCCGCCCGCTGCATCTGCACCAACTCGTAGCCTTGTGTAGCGCTGATCCCGCTGCGTATCGTCAGCACCGACATCGCCACCGTCAGCGTGAGAACCAAAATGACCGCCCGACTGCGCAAATGCGCATTGATGTGCGGGCGCACCTTCGGATGACCGACTCGTTTAGGAGGAGACACCACCTTGGCCGCTGCTTCCTCTTCGATGTAAAACTCTTCGTCCCGCCACTCTCTGGCCAGCATCGTAAAGCTCCTCCTCCTCGGGGCTGTTTGCCCCCCTTTGTTCTTATGCCTTCGGCAACTTTTCCGCGATGCGGAGTTTCGCGCTCTTCGCGCGCGGATTGTTCGCCACTTCCTCCGCACTGGGGCGGATCGCCTTGCCAAGGAGACAAATCTCCGGCTGATGGTGACAGACGCAGACGGGAAGCGCCGGCGGGCAGATGCAGCCGCGCGCCATGTCCCGCAAGGTGCGCTTGGCAATCCGATCCTCTAACGAATGAAACGTGATGATGGCGATGCGCCCACCGGGTCTTAGATGGCGCACCGCCGTGCGGAACGCTTCCTCCAAGATCGCCAACTCATCGTTCACGGCGATGCGAATCGCCTGAAAGACCCGTTTCGCCGGATGGCCAATCGCCGCTTTTCGCACCGCCGCCGGGACGGCGCGATGGATGATGTCCACCAGATCCCCCGTCGTCCGCACCGACTTTTCCTTGCGGGCGGCGACGACAAACGCCGCGATGCGGCGGCTCCACCGCTCCTCACCGTAGTCCTGAAAAAGCCGTGCCAGTTCCTCCTCCGGCCAATCATTTACCACGGCGTAGGCGGAGAGCGGCGACCGATCGTCCATCCTCATGTCGAGCGGTGCATCCTGCATGTAGGAAAACCCCCGTGCCGCATCGTCGATCTGCGGAGAAGAAACCCCTAAATCAAAGAGAACCCCCTGCACTTCTTCTATCGCCAGCGCTCGAAGAATGTCTTCTAAGTGACGAAAGTTCTCCCGAACAATCTCCACCCGGCAAGGTGCCGCCAAAAGCCGCGCCGACGCGGCGGCAATGGCCGCCCCATCCTGGTCAATCCCCACGAGGCACCCCGACGAAGAGAGCCGGGCGGCCAGCCGCGCCGCATGTCCCCCGCCCCCCAAGGTACAGTCCACATAAACGCCGTCGGGATCAGTGAAAAGTCCTGCCACCGTCTCCTCCGGCATCACGCTGAGGTGATGAAACGCTGCCTCTGTGCTCATATCCCCAGCTCCGTCAGTGCCTCGGCCATGTTTGTGACACTGGGCTGGATACCGGCGCTGTACGTCTCCCATTCTGCCTTGCTCCACACTTCCACCCGATTGATCATACCGTTTAACACTGCGTCCTTACTGAGGCGAGCATAATCCCGCAGATTGGAGGGAATGAGGAACCGCCCCTGCCGATCGCACTCCAACATCCGCGCCCCCGCTAAAAAGAACCGGGTGACATCGCGCACTTCCTTCTTCGACAGAGGAAGCGCCGCCAATTTCCGCGACAGCGTATCCCATTCGGACTCGCCGAAGACCCACAGGCAAGTCTCCAGCCCACGGGTGATGACGAACCGCTCGCCTAACTCCTCCCGAAATTCCGAAGGCAGGATGACGCGCCCTTTGGCGTCTACCGTATGCGCGTGTTCTCCCATCAACATCCGTCATCACCACCTTAGTGTCCTTTTCCACCACATTCTACCACAAATCACCACTTTTATGTTATTTTTTATTCCCCGCCCACCCAAGAAATCCTGCCATGGATCGCCGTTTTCCAGGGAACACCTATTCCGAAATAAAATTCCGCCCATTTTTCTAGGCAATATCTCTTATCGAACAAGAGCCAAAAAGAATGTCTGTTCTCATGAAAACCAAACCATATTCCACAAGATATTCCATCTGAGATTTCGCCTTCTACCATATCCTGATTTTTATCGTTTCATAACCAAAAGGGTGTCATAAAAACAAAAAACGCTTCGGGAATTTTCCGAAGCGTCATAGGGACCATTGATTTATTTTTCATTTTCCAAACATTTTCAGCTCTTCGTCCAGCCCAACCGTTCAAAAATGGGAACATATTGGATTCGTTCCAAAAACGAACGGTAGGTGTCCTCTGTATGAAAGATGGGAACCCTCTCCAAAGCGTAGAGATTGCTCTTCTGATCCACGTTCCCGTAGTGCACGGTGAAGGCGCCTTTATATCCGGCCTCCTTGACGATGGCGGCGATGTGCAGATTGTAGGTGCCGGTGGGATACGCCAAAAAATCCACCTGCTTGCCCAACCGCCGCTCAATGTCGGCCTTCGACGCCGTAATCTCCTGCCTGAGCTGCTCCTCGTTCAAATCCGTCAGCGAGGAATGGGTCACCGTGTGGGACTCGATGTTGATCAGTCCGCTGGCTTCCATCTCGGCTGCCTGCCCCCAAGTAAAGTAGCCGGGCTGCCCCCGATCCATAAAGCCGGTGATGACAAAAATCGTCGCTTTGAGACCGTATTTTTTCAAGATGGGATAAGCATTCGTGTAGTTATCTAAATAGCCGTCATCCAAGGTGATGAGTACCGGGTTCTCCGGCAGCTTTTTCCCTTCCACAAGCGCCGCATACATCTCCTGCGGCGTAATGGTGTGAAAATTATGCTCCACTAAAAATTTCATCTGCCGCTCAAAATCCTCCGGCCGAACGGAGAGCGAGATATTCATGTTGTCGATTTTGTGATAGTTCAACACAATGATCTTTTCGCCATGCACGCCGTCCCCCCCCTGCCGAGCCGACAGGCGCTGATGGGTCAAGAGCCCGAACGCCAACAGCGAAATGACGAACAATGCCATGAGGTACTTACGCCAAGCCTTTCCCTGTATCGCGTGATACATCCTCCACTGCCACCTCCCACGCCATGTAGGTAAACCCCCTCCCCATTATAAGGTTCCCGCGCACCAAATTCAATACGCCACGCCCCACCGTACACCTTTGTTTGATAAAATCAGCGAAAAAAATCAGCTTAACCTTTTCAGGAATCCGTCCGGCTGGATACGACGAAGCGTCGTGTCCGATTCCCTTTTACACATCCCCGACTCTGCCCCGGCACATACGTAGGGAAAGAAATGTTTGACATGACCGCTCCGCGCGATGTATAATGTTTTCCGTCGGCAGATTCCTTGATAGCTCAGTTGGTAGAGCAATCGGCTGTTAACCGATCGGTCGTAGGTTCGAGTCCTACTCAAGGAGCCATTTAGGGAGATAGGAGCTGTCTTTATTGGAGACGGCTCTTTTTTGTTGAACCTATACGCGAACGATGTGGGGGAAGAAAGTACGGGGAAAGGGGGCGCGTCATGGGGCTAGATGCCCGGCTTAACGCTGTGGCGGCACTGGTTCCGCCCATGTGCCGAGCGGCGGATATTGGCTCGGATCACGCCTATTTGGCGATCGCGCTTTGGCGCTCGGGCAAAGTGTCGCGCATGATCGCCGCGGATAAACATGAGGGGCCTTGTCAGGCAGCACAGCGGACGCTTGCGGCGGCCGGCCTAGCGGAGGAGATTCCCGTGCGGCAGGGGGACGGTTTATCTGTCTTGGCGCCGGGGGAAGTAGAGGTCGTCTGCATCGCTGGGATGGGCGGCGCACTCATCGCCTCCATCTTAGCGGCTGCGCCGGAGGTATTGAGCGGATTGCGGCGGCTCATCCTCCAGCCCATGAACGATGTGCCACACTTGCGCCGTTGGCTCTATGAACACGGGTGGCACTTGACTGCGGAGACCTTGGCCGAGGTGGATGGCCGTCTCTACGAGATCCTAGCGGCAGAGCCAGGGGCTGCGCCGCTACCGGAACGTGGGCTTCTCCTCATCGGCCCATGTCTTTGGGCAGATAAACCGCCGCTTTTGCGAAGGCACGTGGAAGGTTTACTCATCAAGGCGCGTCGCATGGCGGCGGGCATGGAGAAAAGTCCCACTGCGATGGCACGAGAAGCATATCAGACATGTAGAGAAGAGATCGCGGCATTGGAGGCGAAACAACGATGGTAAAGTGTCAAGTGGTCATGGACGTGATGGAGAAAATAGCGCCGAGGCGATTGGCGGAATCATGGGATAATCCAGGGCTTTTACTGGGCAGCCCAGCACAGGAGATACGCCGGATCCTCGTCTGTCTCGACGTCCGCCCTGAAATCGCGGAGAGGGCGGTGCGTGAGAAATTCGATCTCATCGTAGCGCATCATCCGCTGATTTTTCGCCCGCTGAAAAAACTTCGCACCGATCTGCCCGAAGGGCGACTTTTGTCCGCGCTCCTCAAAGGGGAGGTGGCGGTGATGGCGGCGCACACAAACCTTGATATTGCAGCGGGCGGCGTAAACGACGTCTTGGCGGCACGCCTTGGCCTCACAGACATAGCCCCCTTGAAGGTTACGGCGCAAGGAGAATTGGTAAAGCTCGCCGTCTATGTGCCGACCGCGCAGGCGGAAGCGGTTCGATCCGCGCTCACCGCCGCAGGGGCTGGGCATATCGGGCGATACAGTGCGTGTACCTTTCAGGTCGAAGGGCTGGGGACGTTCCTTCCGGAGGAGGGGACGAACCCCTTCGTCGGCGAAATTGGGCGCCTCTCACGGGTCGAGGAAGTACGCATCGAAACGATCTTTCCTGTGGAAAAAGAAAAGGCTGTCGTGCGCGCCATGAAGAAGGCACACCCTTACGAAGAACCGGCCTATGATCTCTACCTGTTGCGAAATACGGGGCAGGCGGAAAGTCTCGGGCGCGTCGGTCGTCTTTCTGCGCCGATTTCGGCGGAGGCCTTTGCCCAAAAGGTCAAGGCGCAATTGGGGACGAAGTATGTGCGATTGGTGCACGCCGGCGACCGCCATGTGGAAAAAGTCGGGCTTTGCAGCGGCAGCGGAGCGGAATTTATCGACACGGCGGCCATGTTAGGCTGCGACGCCTACGTCACCGGCGACGTGCGCTATCATGATGCCCAGCGCGCAGCGGCACTGGGGCTTCATGTCATCGACGCGGGACACTTCGCTACGGAACAGATCGTGGTGCCGGTCTTGGCACAGTATCTCACGGAAGCCTTAGCGAAAGCGAAGGGACACGTAGAGGTGGTGGCGGACGAGAGCGCCCAAGATTTCTTCACCCTGATCGAGTGAGGGACGAGCGCCGAGAATTATCAGTCTCCGATGATTTGACGACCGCGCAGCGCTATGGTATGCTATGCGATGCGAGCAGGAAAGACGATCGCTGGCGGACGAATGAGCCGCTTGAGGAAAGTCCGGGCTTCATAGGGCAGCGTGCTGGATAACGTCCAGCGGGGGCGACCTCCGGGAAAGTGTCATAGAAAAGGAAACCGCCGATTCGTCGGTAAGGGTGGAAAGGTGCGGTAAGAGCGCACCAGCGGTCAGGCGACTGGCCGGCTTGACAAACCCCACGCGAAGCAAGACCAAATAGGGAAGGGATGAGGCGGCCCGCGGAACCTTCCGGGTTGAGTCGCTAGAGCCGTCTGGCAACGGGCGGCGCAGATAAATGATCGTCACCGCTCATGCGGGACAGAACCCGGCTTATTGATGGCTCGCAGAAAAATAAACCCCCGGCATAGCCGGGGGTTTTCGTTTGGCTGGTTATAACATGTCTCACCATACAAGTGCCCCTTCCCCGCACATGTGCGACCCGTCTCTTGCATATGAGCTCCGATTGCCCGTAAGAGGATACGACTACGGCTCTGCGCCCTGCGCCTCGATGGCCGCCAGTTCCGCCAAATAGCGCCGCACCGCGTCCTGCCAAGGGGGCAGCCGCCGAAATCCCGCCGCGTCGAGGGATCGTTTAGAAAGGCGTGAATTATGGGGTCGGCGCGCCCTCGTGAGATAGACTGCCGAGGAGACCGGCTCGACCGCCACGGAAAGCCCAAGCTGACGAAAGACTTCCACGGCAAAATCATACCACGAACAAAATCCCTCATTGGTGGCGTGATAAACGCCAAACTGCCGGCTCTCCGCCATATCCGCCAACAGGCGTGCCAAATCCACGCTATATGTGGGCGATCCGATCTGGTCGGCCACCACCGTCAGCCGATCATGGGTGTTCGCCAAGTCCATCATGCTGCGAATAAAATTTCGCCCCACCCCGCCGAACACCCACGAAGTCCGCACGATGAAATACGCCGTCAGCGCTGCTCGCACCGCCTCTTCCCCCGCGAGCTTCGCCGCGCCGTAGACGTTCTGTGCGCCCGTCGCTGCCTCCACTTCGTAAGGCGCATCGCCATCGCCCGGAAAAACATAATCCGTACTCAGGTAAATCAGTTTCGCGCCGACCCGACGACAGGCCGCCGCAATGGCGCCTGTCGCTTGTGCATTGACTTGATGGCAAAGCGCCGCCTCTTCCTCCGCCCGATCCACCGCCGTATAGGCGGCGCAATGGATCACCGTTTCCGGCGCCGTCCTTTCCACAAAATCCGCACAATGCGCGGCGTTTGTGAGGGGCATTTCCCGCCGGGTAGCCCCGACGACCGTCGCGCCCCGCCGTATCAGCTCTACCGCTACATCATGACCGATCTGCCCCGTAACCCCCGTGACCAGTATCCGCCCCATCGCCATTTCCTCTCCTACCGTGCGCGGCGACTATCATACGGCTCGCCCGCCGCCTTACGATCTTCCGCTAAGAGCGACAGGAGCAACGCTTCCGTCAAATCTTTTTCCGAATAGAGACGCAGCCCGCGCTTCGCCAGCCACGCCGCCGCGACCCCCTGCCCGTCGATCTTCCTCCGCCCGAAGGTGCCGTCGTAAACGTGATGTACGCCGCAGGACGGGCTGTTCTCCTTAAGGATGGCGATCCGCGCCTGACATCGCTCCGCTGCGGCAAGGACGTTCTCTGCGCCGCACCGAAAAGCTGACGTCCGATCCGCGCCCTCAGCATCCCGCACGGCAGCTCGCCCCGCCCAAACATCCGCACCCGTCCCCCCTTGGATCTCCACCGGCGGACGCGGCACCGGCAATTTCGCCGCGCTCTCCGGACAGACGGGGAGAAACTGCCCCAGCGCTGCATAGCGCAGCAAAAGCGGCTGTCCGTTCTCGCCGCCGTCATATTTCACCTTATGCCCCAAGAGACACGCGCTCACTAAGATCATTTCCTCACCCCATGACAAACGGACGAATCGGAACCCGAAGCCGCTCCGCTAACTGCGCCATATCCTGCGCGCCCGCCACCTTTGCCGCCGCCACAGGAATCGCCGCACAAGCGCGGGCGTCCTCCAGCGCGTCATGATGACGAAAGGCGATGTGGAGGAAATCCCCCACCGTATTGAGTTTATGGTTTTTAAGCTGCGGCCAAACGCGACGGGCGATCTGCACCGTGCAGCACTGATGAAACTGCGGCGGCGGCAAATGATGCGCCAAGAGCGACGCACGCAGAACCCCCATATCAAAGGGCGCGTTGTGCGCGACCACCACCCTCCCCCGAAGATACGACTCCAACTCCACCCACACCGCAGCGAAATCCCGCGCCTTTTCCACCATCGACGGCGTGATGCCATGAATGGCGATATTCTCCGGCAAAAACCGCATCCCCGGCGGCTTGATCAGCGTATGGAAGGAATCCGCAACCTCTCCGCCGCGCACCTCCACCACCGCGACGCTGCACGCCGAATGATAACTTTTCGTCGCCGTTTCAAAATCAATCGCCGTAAAATCCAGCATATACCTCCGCGCTCCCCTTCCCTATCGTTGGAAAACATGCCGCCCCGCGACGGCTAACGCTCCATCAAGCGCAGCCTTCTCCTCAAACGCCCGCGATCAAGGCATGATGAAAGGCACGCACCTCACTCCTTCAAATACCATTGAAGGAGTGCCTGCGTGCCGCTGTCCTCCATGCCCCGGGCGGAGAGTTCGTCGTAAAGGCGCTTGGCTAATTTCAGCCCGGGGAGTTCAAGGTGCATTTCCTCCGCCGACGACAGCGCGATGCCCATATCCTTGATGAAATGCTTGATAAAAAAGCCCGGCGCGTAATCGCCCCGCAGCATGCGCGGCGCTAAATTGGACAGCGACCAAGAGCCTGCCGCCCCGCCGGAGATGGTTTCCACCACTTCCGCGGGGTCGAGCCCCGCCCGCTTCGCGTAGGCGACGGCCTCGCACACCCCCATCATATTGGACGCAATCGCAATCTGGTTCGCCATTTTTGCGTACTGCCCAGATCCGGCAGCGCCAAAATAGCGGATGGTGCGCCCCAGAAGCTCCAAGATCGGCTTTACTGCATCAAACGCGGCGCGATCACCGCCGACCATCACGACGAGGGAAGCGTTCCGCGCCCCGATGTCGCCGCCGGAAACCGGTGCGTCGAGCGCCGCAATCCCGCGCTCTTTCGCGGCCTCGTAAAGGCGGCGCGCCAACTTCGGGCTGGAGGTGGTCATGTCAACGACGCAGCCTCCGTCCTTCATGGCGCTCAAGATGCCCCCATCGCCAAAATAAATCTTCTCTACATCGTGGGGATAGCCCACCATGGAAATGAGTACCTCCGAAGCGACAGCGACCGACGCCGGCGTATCTGCCCACGTTGCCCCACGCTTGATGAGTTCCTCGCCCTTCACCCGGGTGCGGTTAAAAATGGTCAGCGAATGTCCCGCCGCCAAGAGATGTGCCGCCATGCTGACACCCATGACCCCCAGCCCAATAAATCCGATCCGCTTTCTTTCCATGGATAGCCCTCCTCTTTCCTCTCCTTGTTTCTCCCCGATACACCTACACCCCGCCCGGCCATGTCCCGAGCGGGGTGTAGGTATTATCCCCCACGATGCCGCCGCAGCGCTTTCGGCGGCGCCAAGATCTCTGCCAAAATCACGGCGTCAGCCAACGCCGCAGGGGTAAACCGAGGCGTAGCCCCCCGCGAAGCCGCCGGCGTCCCAGCGCCCGTTCCTCCCTGCGCCAATGGCCGAGATTGCCGCGCCTTCTCCTGAGGAAAGCGCGGCTCCCGGATGGAGGTCGCCCTTGCCGAAGGCTCTTGGTACACGCTGCTCCCAGCGCTTTTCGGCGCCCCCGCCAACGGAGGAACCTCAAAGCCAAGGCTCCCGTCCGATGCGCCATAGGAAAAATCGGGCAACCCTTCCTTCGGCACTGGCGCCGGCGCAGGCAACGGACGCTGCGGCTTCGGCTTTTCCTTGTCCTTCCCCCAATGATAGAGAAAGAACAGCCCGACGACGATGATGGGCAGCGCGGTGCCGCCTGAGAGCAGCACCATCAGCGCGAGAACCACCGCCCCGAACGTAAACGGCGCACCGCCTATCCCCCACATGTCACTTCACCACAGGCGGCGCAGGCACTTTGGAGCCGCCCGCCTTGCTGATGGCATCCCGCATCTCCGTATCCGCCTGAATATTTTTCAGGTTATAGTAATCCATGACACCAAGATGGCCGCTGCGGAAGGCTTCCGCAATCGCGTGGGGGACGTCGGACTGCGCCTCCACCACCTTGGCTTCCATTTCCTGCGTGTAGGCCTTCATCTCCTGCTCCTTGGCGACCGCCATCGCCCGCCGTTCCTCAGCTTTCGCCTGGGCGATGCGCTTGTCGGCCTCCGCCTGATCCGTCAAGAGTTCCGCGCCGATGTTGCGCCCCACATCCACGTCGGCAATATCAATGGAAAGAATCTCAAACGCCGTCCCGGCATCGAGTCCTTTCCCTAATACCGTCTTAGAAATCTCATCCGGGCTTTCCAGCACCGCCGTGTGGCTTTCTGCTGAACCGACGGTGGTCACGATGCCTTCGCCGACGCGGGCGATGATCGTCGGCTCCCCCGCTCCGCCCACGAGGCGGTCGATGTTGGCACGCACCGTGACCCGCGCCTTGATCTTCAGCTCGATGCCGTTCTTCGCCACCGCCGAAACCACCGGCGTTTCGATGACTTTCGGATTCACGCTCATCTGCACCGCTTCCAAGACGTCCCGCCCCGCCAAATCAATGGCCGCCGAACGCTCAAAGGGGAGGGGAATCTGGGCGCGATGCGCCGCGATCAGGGCGTCCACCACGCGATCCACGTTGCCCCCCGCTAAGTAATGCGCTTCTAACTGATTGACCGCCACGTTAAGCCCCGCCTTGTTCGCCTTGATGAGGGGCAGCACGATCTTCTGCGGCACCACGCGCCGCAGCCGCATCCCCACCAAAGTGAAAATCCCCACGTTGACGTTGGCCGCGATGGCAGAAACCCAGAGGCCCAGCGGCACAAAATGCAAAAACACCATGAGCGCGATCAGTAAAAGAATGATGGAAAATCCCGTACCCAGCAGCAGTTCCAAAACAGCTCCTCCTTATCTCAAAAACACCTTTTCCTCACGCCTCTTTCAAAGGCGGCACGGGACGCACGACGATCCGGCTTCCCTGCGCCGCCACGACGATGACGGCGCTTCCCCGGGGAATGTAGCCTCCTTCAGACACCACGTCCACCGGCGCGTCGCCAAACGATACCGCCCCAGAAGGGCGCAGATCCGTCGTAGCCCACCCGCGCCGTCCGACAAGGTCAAGCGGCGTTGCAGCGCTGACATGGCCCCGTTCCGCCGTACTGGCGTCCCGCAGGATCACCTTATTCCACAGGCGGCTCGACGGCAAATGGCGCAGGAGCAGCAGAAAGGCGAGGATCGAAAGCGCCATCGCCGCCAAGAGCGCGTACAGCGCACCGACATCCCCACCGAGCGTCAGCACGATGCTGTACAGCATGGCTGCGACCCCTAGCCCCGCCAAAAGCCCCACCGTCGGCGCCAGCATCTCAATGGCGAGACAAAGAACCCCGCCCAAAAAGACGGCGATGGGATATATGGCGACCAATCCGTTCACGTAGCGGCTGCCGAAAAAGATCGCCGCCGCCACCAAGGCCAAAAGCGCCCCTACCCCAAGTCCACCCGTCTTGATCTCGACCAAAAGGCCGGAAAAGACAATCGTCAAGAGCAGAATCTCCAAGATCGCCCCCTGCACAAGTTCCACGGCGCACCTCCTTTGGATCACACCCTGAAAAAGCAAAGCTTTCACGAATAAGTATTCCATCTGCGCGTGAAATTCTCCTGCAAAGGAAAAGGGCGCGCCGAACATCTCGACGCGCCCGCGTGGCACAACACAGAAGTCTCAAATCAGCCCCAAATGGACTTCATGATCTCCTTGTAGGAATCGTTCAAATGCTGGATGATGACATCGTACATCGCATAGACCTTTTCGCCAGCTTCCTTCCCATCCGCCGCGATCATGCAGATGTCGAGCACCAACGAACCGGCGTCGTCCAAATAATATTTGAACGCCTTGTATTTCTTATTGTACTCGTTGACGAGCTTTAAGACCGCCGTTTCATTCTCGTCCCGCAAGACCTGCGGCGCGACGAGAACCCGAAGCAGCCCGTAGACGCTCTTGTCGAAAATGACCACCGTGGGGAGCTTATTCCCGTTGATGTCTACCTGAGAGCGAAACAGCGCCGTCTCCCACTCGTCGTTTGCCAACTCCTCGATGGAAAAGACGCCATCAAACTTTTGCGCTTCTAAATACTTCTTAAATGCTTCTGCCTTCTTGTTCATATCCTGTTCCTCCTATTCACACCTATGCCCTGTGCGCAATACCCTGCATCCATCGCGCCATCAAGAAAAGAGCCACCGCCAAACGCGGTAGCTCCCCTTTCTTTACTTGCCGTTCTCGAGCAACTCACGAACGATCTGGTTGACCAGTTTACCATCCGCCCGCCCCTTGACCTTCGGCATGAGCTCTTTCATCACCTTGCCCATATCCTTTGGCGCAGCCGCGCCTGTTGCCGCAACAGCTTCCGTGACGGCGCTCCGCACCTCGTCCTCCGTCATCTGCTGGGGCAGATAGTCCATGAGAATGGCAATTTCTTCCTCGTTTTGCCGAACCAAGTCCGTACGGCCGCCCTTTTGAAATTCCTCAATGGAATCCCTGCGCTGCTTAACCTCTTTGCTTATGACGGCCAACACCGCATCATCGTCCAATTCCTGCTGTCCATCAATCTCCTGCTGGCGAATGACGCCGCGCACCAGACGAATGACACCGAGGCGCTGGCGCCCCTCTTCACGAGCCTTCATGGCCGTTTTCATATCAGCCGTTAATTTCTCTTTCAGGAGCATCCCGCACCTCCTTGTCTTGCCTTATGCTTTGAACTTGCGCTTTCTCGCCGCTTCCGACTTCTTCTTGCGCCGGACACTCGGCTTTTCATAGTGCTCACGCTTGCGCACCTCCGCCAGCGTACCCGCTTTCTGGCAGGTGCGCTTAAACCGCCGGAGCGCACTGTCGATGCTCTCGTTTTTCCCGACCTTCACTTCATTGGCCATTTATGATTCCCCCCCTCCAAATTTGTTGGGAGTCTACTTACACAACTACACCATACTATTATACACGAATTTTCTCGAAGTGCAATAGTTTATTTCCTGCGAGATGCGAAGGGCGTCAGCCCGGCGGCCACTGCAGCGCACGGCCGCCCAAGATGTGGAAATGAAGGTGCCGCACGGTTTGACCGCCGTCTTCACCGATGTTGGTGACGACGCGAAAGCCGCCCTCATCCAGCCCCATTTTCTTCGCCACCTGCGGGATCACCTCGGCCATGATATGCCCTGCAAAAGCGGCATCTTCCGCCCCGAAATCCAGCAAGCTGCCGTAATGCTTCTTCGGAATGACAAGGATGTGCAGCGGCGCTTGCGGCTCAATGTCGCGAAACGCGATGACCCCATCGTCCTCGTAGACGACATCGGCAGGGATCGCCTTACCGGCAATCTTACAAAAAATGCAATCGGACATGGTGCTTCCTCCTCTGTATGATGAACTTAAACACGATATGCTCTCTTGCCTTATTCGCTCTCCTTCTCAAAATCCCTGCTAAACGGTCAACGCCTCTTCGCCAGCCCATCACACCGGTTCTCCCCAGAGGCCGTCCTGGTAGCGCCGCACGAGCCGCATGGCGGTGATCTCGCCCAACGGCACCGATGATGCGGTATAAACGCGAAGGTACGTATCCGTCAGGCCGTCGGCGATGTCCTCCTGCCGCGTTTCAAAGAGGACGGGAAGGGTCTTCCCGATGAAGGTATCGCCGTACGCCGCTGCCATCTCGTCAGCCAAGACCTGCATGGTCTGCGCCCTTTGACGACGGACGGGAGCCGGCACCTGATCGGAGCGCGCCGCCGCCGGTGTCCCCGGACGCCGTGAGTAGGGAAACACGTGCACGCGGGCAAAGCCCTGCCGTCGAACGAACGCCAAGCTCTCCTGAAACATCGCTTCCGTCTCCCCGGGAAAGCCCACGATGATGTCCGTAGAAATGGCAATCCCCGGCACCTCGGCGCGGATTTGGCGCAGGAGACGATCATAGCCCGCCGTGTCGTAGGGGCGGCGCATATCCCGCAAAACCGCATCGGAGCCGGACTGAAGCGGCAGGTGGAGGTGACGGGCGAAGCGCCGCTCATCGCGCAAAAGAGAAAAAAGCGCCGGCGTGAGTTCCACGGATTCCAGCGATCCAAGCCGCAGGCGCTGTAAGCCTTCTAGGCTCAGTACCGTCCGTGCCGCCTCCGCCAGCGTCACGTCCCCCGCCAAGTCACGCCCATAGGCGCCGAGATGGATCCCCGTGAGGACGATCTCGCGAAACCCTGCGGCAATGAGCTTCGCTGCCTCTCGCCGCACGCTGCCCATGGAGCGGGAGCGCAGGGGGCCACGAGTATAGGGAATGATGCAGAAGGTGCAAAAATTCTCGCAGCCCTCCTGAATTTTCAGAAAGGCGCGCGTCCGCTCAGGTGCGGCAAAGAGGGGAATATCCTCAAAGGTGTCCGCCGCCATGATGTCCCCAACGTCCCGCAGAACCGCCGACCCCTTTGCCGCTTCCTCCACCAGTTCCACGATGCGGCTTCGATCCTGCGTCCCCACGACGAGGCGCACCCCCGGGAGCGCCGCCAAGACCTCCGGCGAAAGCTGCGCGTAGCAGCCGGTCACGGCGATGAGCGCCGCTTCGTTCTGCCGCCGCGCCCGGCGTACGAACTGACGGGACTTCTTCTCCCCCAAGAGGGTCACAGAGCAGGTATTCACGATGTACACGTCGGCGGGTTCCGCAAAGGAAACCACCCGATAGCCGGCGCGGCGAAACAGCCCTTCCATCGTTTCCGTTTCATATTGATTGACCTTGCAGCCCAGCGTCATGAAAGCCACGGTTCGCACATCTGTCACGCCGCTCCCCAGTCCCCTTTCTCATACATCACGGCGGCAAGCGCCGCTAAGGCCGCCGTCTCGGCGCGCAGGATCCTAGGCCCCATGGTGACGGAGACGGCGCCCGCCGCCTGTGCCGCCGACGCTTCTTCTGGCGTAAAGCCGCCCTCTGGGCCAATGAGGGCGGTATAACAGCCTCCCGCCTGACTTTGGAGCCATGTCCGAAGGGAAGAGCGCTGCTCCCGCTCATAGAGGAGGAACAGCCCCGCTGCGGGCGATACGTCCGCCAGCCACGCCGTGAGGTCGCGAATAGGCTCCACGGTGGGAATCATCGTACGGCCGCACTGCTTCGCGGCTTCCTCCGCTACCCGCTGCCACCGCTCGCACCGTGCCGCGCTCTTTTTCTCATCGTAGCGCACCACACAATTTTCGCTCCGAAGCGGCTGAATGAAGGCCGCGCCCAGCTCCACCGCCTTTTGCACCACGAACGACATCTTGTCCCCCTTGAGGAGGCAGACCGCCAGCCCTGCGTCCACCGGCGGTTCCGTATATGCCGTCAAAAAAGCGCGGCGACGCAGTGTCACCGTGTCCTTCGTGAAGGCTGTCACTTCCATCTCCGCCACCTGTCGATCCTCGCCCACGGCAACGATGAGGTCGCCGACTTTCGCCCGCAGGGTGTACCCCACATGATGGGCATCCTGCCCTGTCAAGCACACGACGTCCGAAATCGATCCGGGGAGAAAGAGCCGTCTCACCCCTCTCCCTCCCGTCGAATCACCATGGCCACCCAGCCCTTTTCCTCCCATTCCTCCGCCACGGTAAAGCCGTGAGAGAGCGCGCCCCGCCGTACATCGTCCGCCCGCTGGACGATGATTCCACTCGCTAAGAGCGTCCCCCCGACGTTCAAATGATCCTCTAAGTCTTCAAACAAGCGGAGGATGATGTCAGCGATGATATTCGCCGTGATGAGGTCGGCACGGCCAGAGACCTGTTTGAGCATATCGCTCTCCCCGAGGGCAATGGCCGTCGTCAAATCGTTGCGGGCGATATTTTCCCGCGCCACGTGGAGCGCCGTAGGATCGTAATCCACCGCCGTCACGTCGCCCGCGCCCAATTTTGCGGCAGCGATGGCCAGCACCCCGGAGCCGGTTCCCACATCAAAGACGGTCATCCCCGGCCGCAGAATCCGTTCCATCGCACGGAGGCAAAGTGCGGTCGTGGGATGCGTCCCCGTGCCGAACGCCGCCCCGGGATCGAGGCGCAGGACGATCTCGCCCGCCTTCGCGTCATACGATTCCCACGAAGGTTGTATGACGATCCGCGTCCCCACTTTTCCCGTATGAAAATACTGTTTCCAACTCTCCGCCCAATCCTCGTCGGCGATCCGTGCTTCACGGACAGCCGCCGGCGCCGTATCCACCCCCCGCGCCGCCAAGGCCGCCATTTTTTCCGTCAATGCCCGACGCACGAAGGGCAGGCGATCGTCCGCCGGGAAATAGGCCTTCACTGTCACCACGGCAGTGTCCTTCTCCTCGGGCAGATCCGTGTAATCCCAAAGCCCCGAATGAATATAGGCGTTCACTAACGCCGGATCCTCTATGGCGACCCCCGCCGCCCCCAAATCCTCCAAGATCGAAGCCACCAGCTCCATGGCTTCATGCGACGTTCGGATGCCGATCTCCGCCCACTCCATACGCTTCCTCCTCCGCCGAAGTCTCACTTCCCCCGGCTCTTCTATTCTCCCTGATGCCCCATGAGTTTCGCCAGTGCTTCCCCGTAAGGGGGATAGAGGATCCCCCGCTCAGTGATGATCCCCGTGATCAAGGACGCATCGGTGACGTCGAAGGCCGGATTAAAGACCTTGACGTTGGGCGGCGCCATGGGTTTCTCGTACCACATTGTCGTCAATTCCTCGGCGTCACGCTCTTCAATGCAAATCTCCCCGCCGCAAGGGGTATCCAGATCGATGGTCGAGGACGGCGCACAGAGGTAAAAGGGAATGCCGAAATGCTGGGCGGCGATGGCCAAGGGCAGCGTCCCGATCTTATTGGCGGCGTCACCATTGGCCGCCACCCGATCACAGCCAGTAATGACCGCATTCGCCCACCCCTTTTTCATGACGGAGGCCGCCATGCCGTCACCGATGAGGGTGACATCCATCCCCGCCGCCATGAGTTCAAAGGCGGTCAGACGCGCCCCCTGTAAAAGCGGGCGCGTCTCATCGCAAAAGACGCGAAAACCGTACCCCTGTGCATGGCCTAAATAGAGGGGCGCGGTGGCCGTTCCGTAGCGGCTGGTCGCCAACTTCCCCGCGTTGCAATGGGTGATGATCCCATCCCCCGGCCGTAACAGCGAAAGCCCATACACGCCGATCTTTCGGCAGATCTCAATGTCCTCTTCCTGTATGCTTGTCGCCTCTGCTAAGAGCCGTTGGCGCACCTTTGGCACGCCCTCGCCCCTTTGGCACACGGACTCTGCCACCGCCATCATCCGCCGCAGCGCCCAAGAAAGATTCACCGCCGTGGGGCGCGATCCATTGAGATAGTCCGCCGCCGCTCGAAGGCGGACCAAAAACTCTTCCTGAGACGCCGTTTCAATCTCCTTTGCCGCCAAGTACAGACCGTAGGCCGCCGCTACCCCGATGGCGGGTGCGCCTCTGACCTTCAGGGCACGGATCGCCTCCCATATCTCCGCTTGCGTTTTGAGCGCCACAAGCGCCAAGGCGTTGGGCAATTTCGTCTGATCGATGATCACCAAGGACGACGCCCCATCGTCCAACGTCACCGTGTCACATGTCAATACATTTTTCTCCATGACGTTCTCTCCTCCCGTCGAAGGCGAGGATCCCTTCAACGCCCCCCTCCCCCTATGCGTTCTATACGAACAACCGTATCGCCTGCGGCACCGTTTCCACCAAGAGGGGAAGATGCGGCCCGCGTTCGCCGTCGAGATCGCTTTCCGCCGATTCGTCGGCTTCTACGCGAAACGTCCTCCCTTGCAGATAGAGAATATTTTTGTCATGGGGATCGATGCGCCCCGCGATCACCGACGCCGCCAGCGCCATAAATTCCGGCAGGCTGCACTGGCGCACCACCAGCATGTCGAGCTTTCCATCGTCCAACTTCGCCAAGGGCGCGACGTTTTTCAGCCCAGCCGCGATGGTGCTGTTGACGATGACAAAAAAATAAGCGTCCACCTCATGCAGCGCACCATCCGCCTCAATATGGAGCCGCATGGTGTGAAAGCGCGGCAGTTCCCCCAGCCCCCGCAGGTAGTATGCGGCTTTTCCCATGGCACTCTTGAGGCGGGTGCTGACTTCGTGGGCAACCGAGGTCAGCATACCGGCGCTGGCCACATTGACGAAATATTCTTCTCCCACGCGCCCCACGTCACAGGGGATCGTCGATCCTGCGACGATATGATCAAAATATCTCTCTAAATCCTCATTGACCCCTAAATGAGAAACGAAATCGTTCGAGGTGCCGCTACCGATGATGGCGATGGGGAAATCGAGTTCCTCCCGCAAGATGACATTGACCACTTCTTTCAATGTCCCATCCCCGCCGGCGGCAATCACCCCGTCAGGAGAAGCTTCTCGTAGGAAAGCCCCCATCTCCCTGTCCACCGCCCGGGTGCGATAGGGAATCAGCATACAGCCACGCCGCTGAAAGGCCTCAATGAGAAAATCGAGACGACGCCGCAAGGCTGCGTGACCCGACACCGGATTGTAGACAAGGGCAAAGCGTTTCATGGCTCCTCCTCCGTTCGTGTATCCCCCTTAAATACGCCGATCCGCCGCAAAAAGCGGATACTGACGGTGCCCACCATCGGAACCCGTGCCATATCCGCTTCCCCCATGCCGCCGATCAGGAGCATGGCCGCGAGGTAGACGACACAGCCCACAAAGACCGCCCCAAAGGTAGCCACGACGCCTACGCCCAAGGCCGCTAAGGAAAGATCGTAAAAGAGCTTCACCGCCGCCGCCATCACCGCCGAAGCCCCCATCACTTTCAGGAGATGCCCCCATTCCATACTGTATCCCGTATACTTATAGACGAAGATCATATTGATCGCCGCCGCCACCCCCATGTCGGCCGCCGTGGCAAAAGCCGCGCCTAAAATCCCGAGCGACGGCTCCGCCGTGAGAATCCAGTTCAAGATCACCTTGGCCACTGCGGCCAAGATCATCGTCACCATGGGGATCGACGGATGTCCCAGCCCTTGCAGGATCCCGGTAGAAATCTGGTGAAGCCCCAAGAGAACGATGGAAAAGGAGCAGGCCCAGACCGCCGGCCCCGCCCCCGGCGCACTGTAAATGAGGGTAGAGATAGGCGTCGCCAAAACACAAACCACCACAAAGGCCGGAAAGCATACAAAATTGGAAATCCGCACGCTGGCCGCCGTCTGCTCGTACACCCGCCCCTCCTCCTTGAGGGTTCGCGCTTCAGACAGCGCCGGAATGATGCTCACCGCCAAGGACGCGGTGATGAGCGTGGAAAGATTGATGAGCGGCACCGCCATCCCCGTCAAGTAGCCAAACAGCTCCGTCGCCTGTTGGACGGTATACCCCGCCACCTCCAAACGCTGGGGAACAATGACCAAATCGAGATTGGACACCACCGGCAGCATGATGCTGGCCGCCGAGACCGGAAGCGCAAGCTGAAAAATCCGCCGAATGATCGACCAAGGGGGCGTTTTCCTCTCCTCGGGGCGCGGCGATAGCTCCTCTGCCGTAAAGTCCCGATGAATGTCGCGATCCAGCCGCCAGTGGTAATAAACGAGCACCAAAAGCCCGGCGACCGCCCCGGCGCAAGCGCCAAAGCTCGCCCCCGCCGCTGCGTACTCCAAGCCCCACGGCAAAAACAAACTGGCCAAAACCACCATGGCGACGACCCGAAAGATCTGCTCGACGATCTGAGAGACCGCCGTGGGCGTCATGCGCTGCCACCCCTGCAAATACCCCCGAGAACTCGCCAATAACGTCACAAAAAAAATGGCAGGCGCAAGAACCACGACCGAAGAATAGGCACGAGGATCGCGAATCAAATGATACTCGATGAGCCACCCTGCCCCCTCGTAAGTCAACAGAGAAAACAAGAGCCCCGTGAGCAGCATGAGCCCCATCGAAATACGAAAGACGCGCCGTGCGCCAAAAATGTCCTTGACGGCGACACGCTCCGCCGTGATGATGGAAATCGCGACCGGCACCCCCGCCGTCGATATGGAAAGCGCAAAAAAATAAATGGGAAACGCCATCTGATAAAGGCCAATCCCTTCGCCCCCCAGCACCCGAGAGACGAAGATCCAATTCAAGGAACCGATGACTTTGACCACCAGACCGGCGACCGTCAAAATAAAGGTTCCCTTCATCAAGGACTCCCCTGCGCTGGACTTTTTTTCTTCTATCCCTTGGCCGTTAATGTTCAACACCGCCCCGGCTTCTTCTCCCCACGGGAGGGAGACTGGAAAAATGCGTCATCTTTCTCTCTACAAGGCGCACCGTCCACGATGATACCTTCCCATAACTATATCACATCTACCGCAGGGCATACAATCTCTATCGGAACGGATTTTGAAGGCGCCGCCACCTGCCCTCTGCGCCACCCGCATGTATCGTGTAGGTTGTAAAATAAATTGACGCAAAAAGTTCCATTTTGGAACCCATTCAG
>JBQNAL010000017.1:0-36908 GCA_052170475.1 Schwartzia sp. (in: firmicutes) | reverse complement strand
CCGATGGTACTTGGCTGGAGACGGCCTGGGAGAGTAGGTAGTTGCCGATTACTGCGAAGGTACTTCCCACAAAGTGAGCCGCTAAGGCGAAGCTTTGGGGCGGTGCGGTTCGCTTTACTCCTTGATAGCTCAGTCGGTAGAGCAATCGGCTGTTAACCGATCGGTCGTAGGTTCGAGTCCTACTCAAGGAGCCATGCTTATTTTCTGGGGGAACTTGGGGTATAGCCAAGTTGGTCAAGGCACGGGACTTTGACTCCCGCACTCGTTGGTTCGAGTCCAACTACCCCAGCCAGACGGTTCACTAGCTCAGTTGGCAGAGCACCTGACTTTTAATCAGGGTGTCCCGGGTTCAAATCCCGGGTGAGCCACCACTTCGGTGGAGGACGGAGCAGTAGCCATAGATGACTCACTAGCTCAATTGGTAGAGCAACTGACTCTTAATCAGTAGGTTCGGGGTTCGATTCCCCGGTGGGTCACCATTTTGTTTTTATCACCCTTTTGGGTGTGCTTTTATCGGGGCGATTAGCTCAGCTGGGAGAGCGCCTGCCTTACAAGCAGGATGTCAGCAGTTCGAACCTGTTATCGCCCACCATTCGGTGTGGCTTACCGCTTTGCGGTATACGATATGGCCCGATAGTTCAGTTGGTTTAGAATGCCGCCCTGTCACGGCGGAGATCGTGGGTTCAAGTCCCATTCGGGTCGCCATTTTTGCTGATTTCCGCCCATCGCGGATGTCATAGATGCCTCGGTAGCTCAGTCGGTAGAGCAAAGGACTGAAAATCCTTGTGTCAGTGGTTCGATTCCACTCTGAGGCACCATACCATTTTCGAGTTAGCGTAGCGACCCCTTTGTGGGGTGGGTGTGGACGATTGCGCCACGCAGCAAGCTGGCGTAGCTCAATCGGCAGAGCAGCTGATTTGTAATCAGCAGGTTGGGAGTTCGATTCTTCTCGCCAGCTCCAAAGCATTTCCTGCGGGTGTAACTCAATGGTAGAGTTCCAGCCTTCCAAGCTGGCTACGTGGGTTCGATTCCCATCACCCGCTCCATTATTTTGCCGGGGTGGCGAAACTGGCAGACGCACGGGACTTAAAATCCCGGGATTGGCGACAATCGTACCGGTTCGATTCCGGTCCTCGGCACCATGTTTGAGAGAGCACCGGAATCGCGACGAGCGTTTCCGAGAAAAGGGTACAGGCGGCTGTGGCGAAATGGCAGACGCGCTAGCTTCAGGAGCTAGTGATGGCAACATCATGGTGGTTCGAGTCCACTCAGCCGCACCATTATAATTTCATATTGCTTATGCGGTCGTGGCGGAACTGGCAGACGCGCTACTTTGAGGGGGTAGTGTTCACAAGACGTATGGGTTCAAGTCCCATCGACCGCACCATGAAATTTCAGCCGGAGTTTTCCGGCTTTTTTTATTTCCCGAAGAGCCGATATTTCTTTTGATATGCCTTGACAAAAGGGGACGGAACGGATAACATAATGAAGACGGTTCACCTTAATCACATAGGAAAAAGGAGAGATGATGATGTCGATGATCGATAAGGAGATTGGCGATTTTTCCGTGCAGGCGTACCAGAATAATGACTTTCGCACGGTGACGAAAGCGGATGTGCTTGGCAAGTGGAGCATTTTTTTCTTCTATCCGGCAGATTTCACGTTTGTTTGCCCGACGGAATTAGAGGATTTGCAGAATACGTATGAGGAGTTCAAAAAGGCGGGATGCGAGGTGTATTCCGTTTCCTGCGATACGCACTTCGTCCACAAGGCGTGGCACGATCATTCGGATCGCATCAGCAAGATTACGTATCCCATGTTGGCCGATCCTACGCAGGTCTTAGCGAAGCATTTTGAGGTTCTCATCGAGGAGGCCGGGATTGCCGAGCGTGGAACGTTCATCGTGGATCCCCAGGGAAAGATCAAGGCGTATGAGGTCAATGCGGGCAATGTAGGGCGTAATGCCGAGGAATTGCTGCGGAAACTGCAGGCATGCAAGTTTGTGGCGGAACATGGCGATGAGGTTTGCCCGGCGAAGTGGAAGCCGGGAGCGGAGACGCTGAAACCGAGCCTTGACCTCGTCGGGGCGCTCTGAGGTGCCGGGGAGAGAAAATCAGGATCTTTATGACGCGATCGTTATCGGCGGCGGCCCGGCAGGGCTGGCCGCCGGTATTTATCTAGCTCGCGCCTGCTGTCGCGTCCTGATTTTAGAGAAAGAGACTTTTGGCGGACAGATCACGATTACCGCCGAGGTGGTAAATTATCCAGGCAGTGCGCTGGTGAGCGGCACGGAGCTGACGGCACGGATGCGAAAGCAAGCGGAAGATTTCGGCGCGGAGTTCAAGATGGCCGAAGTGAAGGAACTTCACGTGTCGGGGGACATTCGTGAAGTTGTGACGAGCCAAGGGACATTTCGCACCTTTGGCATCCTCTTGGCGACGGGGGCGAAGCCGCGCACGCTTGGCTTTCAGGGAGAGCAAGAATTTCGCGGGCACGGGGTCGCCTACTGCGCGACCTGCGATGGGGAGTTTTTCACGGGCAAGGAGATCTTCGTCATCGGCGGCGGCTTTGCCGCTGCGGAGGAGAGTGTTTTCCTGACGAAGTATGCCAAGCGGGTGACGATCCTCATGCGGGGGGATGATTTTTCCTGCGCCGCCTCAACGGCGCGGGAAGCGAAGGAGCATGAAAAGATCACCGTACGCCCTCGTGCGGTGGTAGAGGCGGTGGAAGGCGACAGTCTGCCTCGGCGCATCACCTGGCGGGATACCAAGACGGGCGAAAGGACGACCTATGCACCAGCGGACGGCGATACCATCGGGGTCTTTGTATTTGCCGGTTATGAGCCGGAGGCGGCGCTGCTTCGGGGCATTGCTGAAATTGATCCGCGTGGGTATGTCGTTACGGATCGGGAGCAGCGTACGAATGTGCCGGGGATTTACGCCGCAGGGGACGTGTGCGTGAAGGAGCTGCGGCAGGTCGTGACGGCGGTCAGCGACGGAGCGGTGGCGGCGACGGGTCTCGAGCGCTACGCGGAAAAGATGCGGACGAAGACAGGGGAACGGCCGGTGTTTCAGGAACGCCGAGGGATTCCTCACCTTGTAAAGGAAAATGCGCCCGGTGTGACCGTGCAGACGGAAGGGGACGGTCCTTTTCCGGCGGATGTTTTAGCACAGCTTGAGACGGTGTTTTCCCGCATGGCGCAGCCCCTCACCCTGCGGCTTTTCTTGGATGATCGGCCGGTATCCGCTGAACTTCGGGACTACATGACAAAGTTGGCCTCGCTGACGGATAAGTTGACGGTGGAGGAAGCGGCGGCATCGGAGACGGAAGAGACCCCCTGCGTCAGGGTCTGCCGGAGCGATGGCAGTCCTACCGGCCTCGCGTTTCACGGTGTGCCGGGCGGTCATGAATTCACCAGCTTTGTCTTGGGGCTTTACAATGCTGCCGGGCCGGGGCAGCCCTTGGCGGAGTCGGCGCGCGCGCGCATCGCGAAGATCGAGAAGGATCTCCATATCACGATTTTGGTGAGCCTCACCTGTACGATGTGCCCGGAGCTTGTCACCAGCGCGCAGCGCGTGGCCAGCTTGAATCCACGGGTAACGACGGATATATATGACCTGAACCATTTCCCTGCGCTGCGGGAGAAATACAACGTGATGAGCGTGCCGTGCTTTGTCCTGAACGATGGCGCACTGCATTTCGGTAAGAAGAACGTCGATCAGCTCCTCGACATTTTGGAGGAATAAGGAAGCGAATCACTTTCGTTCTTTTGTGCGGCGGCGTGCATCGGCGAGGTTTGATCGGCTCGAAGTTGTATCGAATACGGTATCAAAAAGGCTCCCGTGCTTGGCTGCGGGGGTCTTTTTCGTGCCTTTACTTTTTCCCATGGCTTTGTTATGATGAAAAAAAGTCGAAAGATCTACGAGGAGAGGTGAGTGCATGTTGCAGTCGGAGAAGGTGAAGCGTGCCATCGACGCAGTGGAAGAGACTTGCGGTCACTGTGAGGTATGTTCGCCGGACTGCCCTATCGCCGTGGCCATGCGGGCGCTGCGTGGGCTGTATTATGATTTGCAGCAGGCGGAACAGGCGGAAGAAGGTCGATGTCCCATGTGAAAAATGCCCCGAGAAGCGGCGCTTGTCGCACCGTTTCCCGGGGCATTTTTTATGATGGGGGGTGGAGCAGCGTCAGATGTCGTCAAATACGTGGCGTATCATGTCGAGGACGCGTTCTGATTTTGGCGAATCTTGCCTTGATGCGTGCGGGGGGCGTGCCGATAACGACGGGGATGTCGCTTCGCTCCAAGCCTTCAAGCTGTCGGATCGCGTTTGCGGTGCCGGCCTCTGTCCGGGTATTGCCGGTGACGATGGTGATGCCCATGAGTTCGATCTGGGGGGACTGCAAGAGCATGAGCATGGCGATGCCGTCGTCAAACATTTCGCTCATGTCGCTGTCCAAGAGGACACGGGTTTTCCGGCGGTCTCCCCCGCATGGGCAGCGCTAAGCGCGTGAGGCAGAGGAAGGTCAGGCACAGGGGAAGAAATGGGGAAAACTTTGATCGAATGCGCATGAGATCCACTCCTTTTCATGATAAAAAAGAAAATTCCACTGTAACTTATTTTATCAGGACGGTGTAGCGTTGTAATTCCACTACATGCGGAGCCGGACAGGCGGGGATACACAAGATGTGCGGTGGAAAAAGTTTCTGATTTGTGCTAAAATAAGGGACGTATGTAGGGGAGAGCAAGGGAAAGTAGGGAAAACCATGGCAAGCGATATGCATGTCCATACGACGTTTTCGGACGGTCGGCTCACGCCGGAGGAGATCGTCGCCGCAGCCAAAGCGGCGGGGCTTACCTATCTGGCCATCACCGATCACGATACGGTGGATGGGATTCGCCATCTCTATGAGGCGGGGCTTTATCCGCTCAAGACGCTTCGTCTCATTCCGGGGATTGAGTTTAGCTGCGAAGAGGACGGACACGACGTTCATATTTTGGGATACGACTTCGATATATACCATCAGGGACTCATTGATAAAGTGACGGAGTTATCGGAATCGCGCTGGGCGCGGTTTGCACAGATGACGGAAAAATTGCAGGCGTTGGGCTGCGACATCAATGAAACGGATGTCCTATCCATCGCTGGCACCAGTCGATCCATCGGGCGGGCGCATGTGGCGCGGGCGCTTGTGAAAAAGGGCATCGTGGCGACGATGCATGAAGCGTTCACTTCGTTTTTAGATCATGGGCGTCCTGGGTATATTCCCCATTTTCGTCTGCTGCCGGAAGAAGCGGTGGCGCTCATCCGACAGGCGGGGGGCGTGCCGGTGTTGGCGCATCCTAAGTTGGTGGGGGACGACGCTTTGGTGGAGCGGCTGTTGTCGCTGGATTTCGGTGGGGTGGAAGTGTATTATCCCCAGCACGACGCAGCGGATACGGCGCGGTATAAAGCTTTGGCGGAGCGGCATGGCATGCGCCTCACGGGCGGTTCCGATTTTCACGCCTTAGCGCACCGCGAGCCGAAGGAGTTGGGGATATTTACGGTGGACGACGCCTTGGCGGCACCCTTTTTCCATCCGCCGGAAGCGTTGGAATAGGGGCAGCGCGTCGGATACGGCACATGCGGACAGCCGTCATTTTCTGTAAGAGCAGGTGAAAAGCGTCATGGAGGTTATTGCGTTAGTTGGCCCTAGCGGGACGGGAAAGAGTCATCGGGCGCTCATCGTCGCCCATAAGTACGAGGCGGATGCCATCATTGACGATGGGATCTTGATCAAAGACGGGAAGATCTTGGCCGGTCATTCGGCCAAGCACGAAAAGAGTCGCATCATGGCGGTGCGGCGCGCGATTTTTATTCTGCCGGGGCACGCGGCGGAGGTGCGCGACGCGCTGGAGAAGGCTGCGCCGCGCCGCGTGCTCATCATTGGCACCAGTGAGAATATGGTGTATAAAATTGCGAAAATTCTGCGCTTGCCCTCCATCTCGCGGATCATTCGCATTGAGGATATTGCCTCGAAAGCGGAGATGGAAAAGGCGGCGTTTTATCGTCTGAAAGAGGGGAAACACATCATTCCCGTGCCAACCATCGAGCTGAAGCCGCATTTTTCCGGCTATCTCATCGATCCCATCCAGTCCTTTTTCCGCAAATCTCCCCAGCACCGCCGCCGATTGGGAGAAAAATCCATCGTGCGGCCGATCTTTAGCTATTACGGCAAGCTCATCATTGACGATTCGGCGGTGAAGGCCATTGTGGAGAAATTGATCGGGGATCGAGATTTTGTCAGCAAGGTGGGGCGGATTCGCGTGCGCCACTTGACGGAGGGCGGAGAAGATCGGGGGATCGAGGTGTCCTGTGAGGTGGTGCTGCGCTACGGGAAGCATATTCCTACACTGTTACAGCAGACGCAGGCGAAGATTAAAGAAGCCATTGAGTATATGACGGGCATGGTGGTACACGAAGTGAACATCATGGTCAAGACACTCTATGTAAATGCCTGAGAGAACGGCATGGCAGCGGGGCGATCGTGGGTCATGTCCATCCTTTGGGGAAAGGAGGACGACTGATGACCGCCCCTTTTTGTGAGGGGAAGGAAACGTGTATGCGTGGGGTTTTTGACATTGTGGGGCCGGTGATGATCGGCCCCTCTAGCTCCCATACGGCGGGCGCTGTGCGCTTGGGGCTGATGGCGCGGGCGATTTTAGGAGAGGAGCCGGTGCGCGCTGGCATCCAGCTCACTGGATCCTTTGCGCGGACGTACCGCGGACACGGTACGGATAAGGCGCTGGCGGCGGGGATTTTAGGATTTTTGCCGGACGACGTTCGCATCCGCGAAGCGCTTTCTCTCGCACCTTCGCTCGGCTTGGAGATCGCGTTTCAGAAAGTGGACATCCCGGACGCGCCGCCGAATACCGCCGTCATCCATCTGACGGGCGCGGCTGGGCATACCGTCAAGGTAGAGGGCGCATCCATTGGCGGGGGGAACATTCGGATCTTTGCGATCGATGGCTTTTCCGTGGAACTCTCGGGCGAACTTCCGGCGCTCATCACGATCCATCGCGACAAGCCCGGGGTCATGATGCGGGTGACGTCGATTTTGGCAGAGGAAGGACTCAATATTGCCTTCATGCGCCTTTCGCGCCAGCACCGGGGCGAGATGGCCATGATGATCTTGGAGCTGGATGAAATGGCTTCTCCGACGGCGGTCACTGCCTGTCAGAACTTAGAGGTTGTGGAAGAGGCCTTTGCCGTGCCGGCCATTGTGTGAGGTGGGAGCATGATACGATTTGAGACGATGGCGGATTTAGTGAACTTGGCGGAGGAGAAAGCCGTCCCCCTGTCGGAGATCGTGATCCAGAGCGAGGCGGAAAATACCCAGCAATCGCGCTTTGCGGTGTTAGTGGCCATGGAGGAGAATTGGGCGGTCATGAAGGAGGCCATTCATCGCGGGGTAACGAATCGAGAGCGCTCGGTGAGCGGCCTTACGGGCGGCGATGCGGCAAAGATTTTCGCTTACCAACGAGAGGGGGGGTATTTAGGCCCCGCGGCGCTGGCGGCGGCAGCTTATGCCGTAGGGGTCAGCGAGGTCAATGCTTCCATGGGGCGCATTGTCGCCTGCCCTACCGCTGGTTCCTGCGGTATCGTACCGGCGGTGCTCTATACGGCGATGAAGCAGGGGATCGCGGAGCAAGCGATCATTTCGGCGCTCTTTACGGCGGCGGGGGTGGGGATGATCGTCGAAGCGAATGCTTCCATCTCCGGCGCGGCGGGCGGCTGTCAGGCCGAGTGCGGCACGGCGGCGGGTATGGCGGCCGCGGCTTTAGTGGAAGTGGGCGGCGGCAGTCCCGAGGACGTCGCCCACGGGGCGGCACTGGCGATGAAAAATCTCTTGGGTCTCGTCTGCGATCCTGTGGCCGGGCTCGTGGAGGTTCCCTGCGTCAAGCGCAACGGATTTGCCGCCGTCCATGCCATGTTGGCGGCGGACATGGCGCTCGCGGGGGTGCGATCGGTGATCCCCGTGGATGAAGTCATCGAGGCGATGGATCACATTGGCCGCGCTTTGCCCAAAAGCCTCAAAGAGACGGCGGATGGTGGTCTCGCTGCGTCTAAGACGGCGCAGCGGATCGTCCGCGACGTATACGGGGAAGAGAAATGACGGGACGGTGCTCGTCTCTTCGCGAAGGGGAGACGGGCGTCGCGTTAGGGAAACGATACGCCTAGCGCAGTTCTTCTACGGTACTCTTTGGGCGCAGGCGGATCTCGAAGGTGCGCGGCCAAGGGTTCCAGACTTCGGCGGTGAGACGGCGGACGGCGAGGCGGATGGCGCCGCCGGGGGTGGGGAGGGTGATGGGGGCGCGAAAGGCGGCTGTCGCGGAAAAAGCGGCGAGGCGTCGGTTCATCGCATGTTGGATCATATCGTTCGTCCAGCGGGCGTTGTGTTCTAAGTCGAGGTCGTTGACGTAGAGGTAGCCGGCTTTTCTAAGGCTCACGTTTACGCCGTCGATGATGTCTTTCAGGTAGAAATAATCTTCGGCGAAGCGCCCGTCTAAAAATTGAAATTGGGCGGCGTAGAGGCGGCGCAGGTCGTCGGCGGTTTGCGCCCGGGTGCGGGCGAGGGCTACGAGGGTGGCCTCTGCGGCGGCGGTGCCAATGGCGTTGCTGGCGGTATTCCATCCGGCGTAGGCGGCGAGGGCGTGGAGGGGCGTATCGTTTTTGACGAGAAAGGGCAAGAGGGTTTCTTGCGCCGTGAAGGTTTCCGAAAGATCGACGAGAGCTACGGCGCGGCCTTTCGATACGAGGGTTTTGACTTCATCGGCGGCGGCGCGGCGGCTTCCTAACGTGGCCGTGTCGTGGGCGGAGAGGTATAGGATGAAGTCGGCTTTTTCCGGGTCGCTTACTTCGATGCCGCCTAAGAGGCGGATTTTTTCTTTTGCGCTGGTTTCCATGTCAGCCGCCATGTAGGGGAGATGGCGCCATGGCGTAGCGGGATCGTTATAGCGGATCGCGACGCGCGGGACGAAGCCGTCGCGCTTTGTCTCCACAGCGGCTAAGAGCGTCTGGGCGATCTCGTCGGCGCCGTGGGTGAAGAAGACGTGGTTGTCGTCTATTCGCCGCTGGCGAAGGTAGTCTAAGAGCCGCCGCCGTTCGCGGTTTGGGATGCCGTAGAGCTCGCCGTCGTCCTGGCCGATGATGAGCCGGGTCAGCGTACCGTCGGCGGCGAGATCGATGAGCGCACGATTGAGGCGGGCGTTATGTGCAAAGAGCTTTTCATAGCGGCGCAGACTTTCGGCGGGGATGGTGGCTTGCAGCGCTTGTTGCTCGGCGATGTCGTCCGCAGCGGGGATGGTCTGCAGGTCGATCTGATCCGTCAGTCGGGAATAGGCCATGAGGGCTTTTCGTTCTTCGTAGCCGCTGATGCTGTCCGGGGGGGTGAGACGAGGCAAAATGTGGAAAGCGTAGAGCGGGATGGCAGGGTGGCTCTCGTGCAGATCGCGAAGAAAAGAAAGGAGCGTGTCGTCATCGGCGAGCGTCTTTTGATCTTCGCGGGAGGCGAGCAGGCCACCGTGGAGAAGCTGATCCACCGATAAGATCGCGTAGTCGCAGCCGACGATGTTTTCCTTTGTCCACGCTTTTAGGGCGGCGGTGTCGCCTGGCTTTGTGTAGTAGTCGAGGAGTTCCTCGGGCGGCGCGACGATCTCCACGCCCGCGATGCGCCCTAAGTCAGACACAAAGTCAAGGCAGGGGGGGCGGCTGTCCAAGGGCAGCAGGAGGACGCGGCGCTCGATTTTTGGGGATACGGCGAGAGGGACGCCCCGTGGGCGCATGGCGAAGGGGGCGAGGACGAGGAGGAGGGCAGCGGCCGTGAGGAAGAGTATGAGGTTGCGCTGGGGGACTGGGCGCATGAGCGCACCTCCTTTCCTTTGTATTTGGGGCGCACGGGCACACGGGGGAATCCTCTTCGTGCGGGTCGTTGCGCCGTGCTTCTTTTAGTATAGCATTCTTTTTTGAGAGAGGGAAAATTTTCCTTGTCCGCTTCTGTTTTTGTGGGAGAAGGATTAACTTTTTTTGCGCGGTTTACGATATAAGAAATAAGGATACGGATGTCCTTACATATTTTGTATTTTGAGGAGGAAGATCACATGGATGTAACGGCTTTAGCAAAAACGGCAGTCGGCATGAATGACTACGCGAAGGCACTGGAAACGGCAAAGCGCCCCGGGGTGCGGCTCGCCGCAGAGGGCGAAGCAAAGGCGGAGAAGGAGAGCGGCGCCTACGACGTGCAGCTTTCGGCGGCTGGCCGGAAGGCGCAAAAAGGTGAGGACGCAGCGCAAGGGAAGGAAAAGACGAAGGGGCTGAGCGCGGATCAGGTGCAGGCGCTGCAGGCGCAGCAGGATCAAAGTTATCAGCTGATGATCGAGACGATGACAGCGCAGAATGCGAAGCTGCAAGCGTGGCAGGATAAGGGCGTCGGCACGCTGCGGTTCGCGAACGGCGCACAGGTCGAGGCGTGGAAATTCGCGCTGCCGCCGGTGGCGACGACGCCGGAAGATGCGGCGAAGGCTGTGGCGGACGGCGGCGACTGGTCGGTGGACGCCGTGGCAAGCCGGATCTTTGATATGGCGACGGCCATCGCCGGAGATGACCCCGAAACGTTGCGGCAGATGCAGGCGGCGGTGGAGAAAGGGTTCCAGCAGGCCGGCGTGGCGTTCAAGAAGGCGACCGGCGAGAAGGAAATGCCGGCCATTACGGGAAAGACGCACGAGGAGCTCACCCGCCGGTTCGATGAGCGGTATAAGACATTGGCGGAAAAATCGGCAACGCAGGCGGTCGACACTGCGAAAAGAGAGCCAGCGGCAGAGGAATAAGAAAAAGCGCGAGGGGAGAGCCAAGAGCGGCGCCCTCGCGCTTTTTGTGATGGCGTGCGGGAGGAGAAAGAGATGCGGGCTGTGGTAACACGGGTCAAAGAGGCATCGGTGACCATTGAGGGCGCTGTGCGTGGAAAAATCAAAGAGGGGTTTTTGGTGCTTTTGGGCGTAGCTCCGGAGGATACCGAGGCGGAGGCGCTGTACTTGGCAGATCGCGTGTTGGGGGTGCGGGTCTTTGCCGACGAGGAGGGGAAGATGAATCTCAACCTCGAGGCGGCGGGGGGCGAACTTTTAGTGATCTCGCAGTTCACGCTCTACGCAGATCTCAAGAGCCGCCGCCCAGGCTTTACCAAAGCGGCCAAGCCAGACATCGCGAAGCCCCTCTACGAAGCCTTTATCGCCGAGTGCCGCCGCCGTGGTTTTTCCGTGGCCGAGGGCGAGTTCGGCGCAGATATGGCGGTCGCTTCCGTCAATGATGGCCCCGTGACGCTGCTTTTTGACACGCGGGTGCGATGACCCATAAAAAAAGACCGTTTCCCCACATGCACTGGAGAAATGGTCTTTTTTTACTGCTCTCGCACGGATTGCCAAAAGCGCAATAGATTCTTCATGGTGAGAAAGAGGTTGTCTCGGCTTTTGGGCGCGGCTTCCGACAAGGGAAGGGGCGCTTGGTTGATGCTGAAGACGGCACGGATGCCCGCTTCTTTGATGTCCGCTTCGTCCACATCGTCGGCGATGGCGCCCGCCACCACCGTCACGGGCAGGTGCATGGCCTTGGCGCGGCGGGCGACGCCGCCCACGGCTTTTCCCATCAGGGACTGTGCATCAAATCGTCCCTCGCCGGTAAAGACCATGGCGGCTCCTTTCGCGCGCGCTTCAAAGTCTATCGTATCGAGTACGACGTCGATCCCGCGCTTTAGGGTGCCGCCGAAAAATGCCGCCGCCCCTGCGCCCATGCCGCCCGCCGCGCCTGCCCCCGGCAGATCGGCGATGGCGATGCCTAGCTCTTCGCGTATCACGTCGGCCAAGTGCGCCAATCCATCGTCCAATCGGCGCACCGTGGCCGCGTCCGCTCCCTTCTGCGGTGAAAAGACCGCCGCCGCGCCCTGTTCGCCGCAAAGGGGATTGTCGATGTCGCACATCACCGTCACGTCAATGCCTGCTAAGCGTCGGCGCAGCGCGGCCGTTTCGATGCGATGGATGTCCTTTAGCGTCGCGCCCGTTGGGACAAAGGCGTTTCCCTGCGCATCGGTGAACACTGCGCCCAAGGCCGCCGCCGCACCGCAGCCGCCATCGTTTGTGGCGCTCCCCCCAAGGCCGAGGATCAGCCGCTTTGCCCCTTTCTCAATGGCTTCTCCCATGAGTTCCCCGACCCCAAACGTCGTGGTGTTCTCCGCCTCCCGGCGCTCGCCCACCAAGGGAAGCCCTGCCGCTGCCGCCATCTCAATGATCGCGGTGCCGTCGGGCAAACGTCCATAGAAGGACGGGATCGGGGTGAAAAACGGCCCGGAGACTGTCGTTTCGACCCGCTCGCCCCCCACCGCCGTCAAAAAAGCCGCTACCGTACCCTCGCCGCCATCGGCGATGGGCAAAACCACGCGCGCCGCCTCGGGCATGACCGCTTCCACCGCATCTTCCATCCGCGCGGCCACTTCCTTTGAGGAGAGCGTCCCCTTAAAGGAATCGGGAATGATAACCACCTTGTCCATACCGCGCCCCCTGTCTCAGCAGAAGACCAGCGACATCAGGTACACGAAGGCAACCGTCACGATGCCTTCCACGAAAGTAACGCCGGTCTGGCACTTGTAGGCCACATTCGTCGTCATATCGGAAAATTGCGAGACGACCCAAAAATAGGAGTCGTTGGCGTGAGAAACGCACATGGAACCGGCGCCAATGGCCATGATGACCAAGGCTTTCCCGATCTCCGTCTCAAAGCCGAGGGACGGCATCATGGGCGCCACCATCGCCGAAGTCACGATCATCGCTACCGTAGACGCCCCCATCGCGGTCTTCAAGAGCGCCGAAATGATGAAGGGCAGGAAGACGCCGATCGAGAGCGAGAGCAGCGTCGAGGAAAGGGCGTCTGCTAAGGGCAGACTCTTCAAGATCGCGCCGAACGCGCCCCCCGCTCCCGTGATGACGAGAATGGACGCAGAATTGAGCACCCCTTGGCTCATCCACTCGAATTTATTTTCCCCTTCTGAAGCCGGAATGAGCGTCATGGCCAAAAAGATCCCGATGAGAAGCGCAATGACCGGATCCCCGATGAAGGAAGCGAAGGTCTTGAGCGCCCCCGTCCCGAAGGGATGGGAAGGAAAATCGGCGACCGATTTCAAGGCGATGAGCAGGATGGGCAGGAGGATCGGGGAAAAGCTGTGGAATACCCCGGGGAGCCTGCCGTATTTTTCCATCAATTCTTCGACGGTAAACTCAGGATTCGCCGGAATCTCGTAGCGTGCCGCCACGTGTTTCGCATAGAAAAGTCCTGCGAGCATCGCCGGGATGGACGTCACCAAGCCGACGCCGATGACAACGCCGAGATCCGCGTTCAGCGTCCCCGCCATGGCAATCGGCCCCGGCGTTGGCGGCACGAGGCAGTGCGTCGCGTAAAGACCGGAACTTAGTGCCGTCCCCATCACCGCGAGCGACGTGCGGGAGCGATCCGCGAGCGCACGAGCGATGGGCGACAAAATGACGAAGCCGGAGTCGCAGAAAACGGGAATCCCCGTCACGTAGCCCGTGAGGCTCATCGTCAGCACTGAGCGGGCTTTTCCGACCGCGCCTAAAATGGTGTTGGCCATGACGAGCGCCGCGCCGGTCTTCTCTAAGATCGTGCCGATGATCGTACCGGTGACGATGACGATGCCGATGCTGGACAAGATTCCGCCGAAGCCGCTTTTTACCGTGGAGATCACCTTGTCCGCAGGCATTCCGCAGACGAGACCCACAAAGATCGAAACTAAAATCATGACGACGAAGGGATGCTGCTTAAACTTACTGATCGCGATGATCATGAGGATGACGGCGAGGACGATGACCGCCCCCATGAATAAACCTGACATGATGAATCCCCCTTTCGCTCATTGAAGCTCGATGAAATCTCCCGTGCTAAGAGAACACCCGACCACGGCGTCCGCCGACAAGAAATCCCGTACCGTATCCCCGGAGCAATGACAGAGCGCCATGCGACGAACGCCCCACTCACGCAGCACGGTCAAGGTTCGCGCGATCCGTTCATCCGACGCATCCTTCAGGTGTGTGCCGCCCACCACGCTCCGCACGGGGAACTTTAGACGCGTTTGTACGGTGCGCACCATATTGATGATCCCGGGGTGGGCGCAGCCGGTGATGAGCGCTACGCCGTCGCCTTCGCGCAGCACGAGACAGATCTCGTCGCGAAAATCGTCGAGTATTTTCGTCTCCCCCCGCACGAACCGCGGGGGAATCGTCTCCAAGGGTTCCTCTCGGGAAAAGGCGCCCATCAGCCACGCCGTATCATCCAGCTGTAAGAGTTCCTCGCACACCACCTGCTCCACCTGCCAGCTTTGCAAATCCTCCGCCGTAAAGCCTGCGCCCAAATAGGTATACTTCGCTCCCGTCGGCGCAGCGGCAAACTTTTCCTCCCAGAACCCGACCCCGGTATAGAGCCGCCGCAGCTTCACCCGCTCCAAAAGCGAGGGGAAGCCGCCGGCATGATCGTAGTGGGCATGGCTGATGACGGCAAACTCCACGCGCGAGAGATTCACGCCCATGAGGGGCGCATTGCGCCACGACAGTCCGCTCGCGCCGCAGTCAAAGACGAACCGCGACTGCGGTGTCTCCACATAGAGGGATAAGCCATGCTCCTTGCCCAACGCCTGATGTTCCGAACTCGTGTCTTCCACTAACACCTTTAGAGAAATGCTCATTTCTCCCGCCCTTTCTGCGTGCGCAGCCGCCTTTTGTGATGCGCACGCGCTTTTTCTGATTGCCGTTTCCATATCAAGATCATACTTTGATTATAAAAAAATTAAATCCCCTCGTCTATGGTTTGAAGACCAGAGATTGACAAATATTTTTGGTCTAAAGACTAAATGAGGGGCAAAAAAACAGGATTCCCCCGCCTCAGCAAAGAGAACCCTGTCTATCGTATCCCGCGTTTCGCGTAACTTTTTTCCCGCCGCATCTCATCGTAAAATTGCAGCGCCATGGCAAATACTGCCGCGTGGCGCGGCTGGCGCACATCGTACCCCGTCATGTGTTCAATGCGATGGAGCTTATATTGCAGCGTATTCTTGTGGATGAAGAGATCCGCCGCCGTTTTTTTGAGGGAGCCGCCCGCGCTGAAATATGCCCGCAAAAGCTCCATGATCTCAGCTCGCTCCGCTTCCCCGTAAGCGTGGAAAATCTTTTCAATATACTCAAACTTCGTTTGGGCAGAGATCTCCTGTAAAAAGAACTCCAAATCCAAAGCGCCGAATCCGGCGATGCGATCCGGCAGGGAAACTGCTGTCCGCCATGCGCGATCCGCCTGCCCATAGGCTTCTCGGATATTGCCGCGCCCCTCGTCAAAGCCGACGCGGAGTGTCTTTTCAAACTTCGTCCGCACCATGGCTGCCAATTCTTTGGCCAGTGCCAAGAGCGCGGAATCCTCCGCCGCGCCGAGGAGTAAGATCTGGCGCGCCGCATGACGAAGGATCAAGGCGCTGCTGTCGCGGCGCACCATATCTAAGACCGCGTTCTCTACCCGCTCGATGAGTTCCTGCCCCGCAAAGGAATCGATGTGATCCTCCACATCGTCTAAGCTCACCACCATGACCCGCCTCCGTCGAGCGATGTCGATGCCAAGCTGGCGGCCACGCGCGGCTAAGAGCGCGGGGCGCAAGATGCCCGCCCCCAACACCCACTCCTCCAAGAAGCGGCTCGTCACGCGCAGATCAAGCCGCCGCGCTTCCTCCTGTACGCGCTCTCGAATGAGGATCTCCGTCATCTTCTTGACGACCTGCCCGTAGCCGATGACGGCCTCATATTCCCCCGTGATCCCCACCACGCCGACGATGTGACGTTCGTAGGTGAGGGGAAGATTGATCCCCACGCGCATGGGGGGCGTAGCCTGCTGCGCAGTCTCTGATCCAATGTAGAGTTCCGAGAGCCCTTCGTCGATGACCCGCTTCGCCCCGGCATGAAAATTTCCCAAGCGCGTGGGATCCGTACTGGCGATGATCACGCCGTCCGCGTCCATCATATTGATGTTCTGCCGTACGATGGCACCGATCTCCTCCACAATGTCCTGCGCCTGTTCCGCCGCTAAGAGCATTCTGCCGCCTCCCTGCCGCCCGTCAGGCGCTCGCGTCCTTTTGCTGCAATTCCTCCAAGCGGCGCTTTTCCGCCGCCTGCAGATGATTTTCCAAGGTAAAGCCGCGTCCCATCACCTCGGACGTATCCGACACGATCATGAACGCCGCCGGATCGAAAGTGTCCACGATAAACTTCACCGTACTCACCTGCGTCAGGCTGGCGATGACGAACAGAATGTCCTTATGCTCCCCCGTGAACGCCCCGCGCCCGTCGAAGACCGTCACACCGCGCCCCGTCCTCGCCATGATACGAGCCGCGATCTCCTTGGCGTGCGGGGATACGATGAAAATTTGTTTTTCCCGATTGAAGCCAGCCACCACGCGATTGGTCAGTGCCGCCGTCACGTAGATGGAAACGAGGGTAAAGAGCGCCGTCTCCACATCGAAGAGCCGCACCCCCAAGAGGATGATCCCGATATTGAGAACAAAAATCGCCGTTCCCATATCAAAGGAATAATACTTCTTCACCACCGCGCCCACGACGTCAAGACCGCCCGAATTGGCGCGGGCGCGGAAGATGAGTCCGAATCCCACCCCCGCTAACACGCCGCCGAAGATGGCGTTCAGCATGATGTCGCCGACCACGTGGTAAGCGCTCAAGAAATTTAGCCAATCCACGCAAAGCGAGAAGATTACCGTACCGATGACGGTATCCATGGCATACTGGAGGCCAAACACCCGCCAAGCCAAGACCAAGATGGGGAGATTGTAGACCAAAAGCTGAAGCCCCACCGGCCACCCCAGGAGATAATAAAGGACGATGGCGATGCCGCTGATGCCCCCTGCCATGAGGTGAGCGGGGATCAAAAACATATCGTAGCCCCAAGCACAAAGCAGGCAACCCAAGAAGATCATCCCATACCGGGACGCTTCCCCCCGCAGCCTTTGAAGGCAAAAAAACTCCCGCCACCGGCGCATCGCTATCTCTCCTTTTCCCTCGTCTTGCTTGCATCCGACGCTCGGCTCGTATCCCCTATGGGGCGGCTCTTTTCCCTCGCCAGTATCGTCGGCTTGTCCCGGGCGATGAGGTACAGCGGTCGCCCCTTCGTTTCCTCGAAAATGCGGCCGATGTACTCCCCCATGATCCCAAGGCTGATGAGCTGCACGCCGCCGAAGAAGAGGACGCAGGCCAAGATGGTCGCCCACCCCGGCACCGCATCATTTTCCACATACTTTACAAAGAGGACGTGCAGAAAGAGGAAAAAGCTGACGGCGCCGCTCAAGATCCCGGCGTATAGCCCGAAGCGAAGCGGCAGGGTGGAAAATGCCAAAATGCCGTCCAGGGCGAAGTGCATCATCTTCCGCAGGGAAAATTTCGATGTCCCGGCAAAGCGTGGCGGCGCGACAAACTCGATCTGCTTCTGCCGGTAGCCCATGGAGCCGATCAGGCCGCGAATGAAGCGGGCGTGTTCCCGATAGCGCCGAAACGCCAGCACCACCCGCCGATCCATCAGGCGAAAATCCGATCCCCCCGGCTGGATCCGCACGTTCGACATCATGTTGAGCACTTTGTAGTAGAGCGCCGACGTCCCCTTTTTCAGGCAGGAGACACCCTCCGTGGTGACACGAATGGTCTGCACCACCTCCCAGCCTTCTTCCCATTCATGGAGCAGCGTAGGAATCAACTCGGGCGGGTGCTGCATGTCCCCGTCCATGGTGACCACGGCATCCCCTTCGGCGTAGTCAAGCCCGCAGGTCAGCGCCAGCTGATGACCGAAATTGCGCGCCAAAAAAATGGGCTGTACGCGGGGATCCGCCATCTCCAAGCGGTGTAAAATTCCCCGACTCTCGTCCTTCGAGCCGTCGTCCACAAAGATCAACTCAAACTCATAGGAAAGGGACGCCATCACGGCGCAAACCGCCGCATAGAAATGTTGCAGGTTCGCTTCTTCATTATAAACAGGTACCACAAGGGAAATCAGTTTCACGCCCAGCCCTTCATTTCTCTGAAGATTTTCCTTCTATTATAGCCTTGAACAGCGAATTATACAACCGCGCTGCGCGTCCATGGAGCGGCAAGCCTTTCGCGCCCATTCGCCATCGCCAGACAATTTTCATACCAACCGAAGAAAATAAGAAGGAACGAATATATCAGCGTTGATTCAAATCATAGGAGGTATCGTGTATGTATCTGAAACGCACCGTCATCCTTGGGCTGACGCTTGCCGCACTGAGTACGCCGGCCGCATGGGCCGCCGTCCCCGAGGACACTACGGGCATCGACGCGCCCGGTGAATGGCGCATCCGCATGATCCCAGAAGAGCGCCTCTCTCCCGAGGAGCAGGAAACACGGCGCTGGACGCCGCTCCTCACGAACAACATCGGTGCTTACGATTACGAAGAGGCCACGATCGTCAAGGAGACCCCCGGCAGTGATCTTATCTCCATCAATTTGCGCATCGCGGGGCTCAACCCGCAGCTCCAGGCAAAACTTAAAGAGAAATATGCCCCCGAAGCTGAGGCGGCGCCCGCCTTTCATTTAGAGGAAACCTTAGCCTTTCACCGTGACGTCGGCACCTATGCCATCGTCCACACGAAGATCTTCGGCGATAAGATGACGCTGCTCGACGAGAAGGCCGTCGCCGTCGAGACGGCGAGATTTCAGCTCATCCCGCCCGGCAGCGTGGTGGAAGCCGCCTTTGAAAAGGCCGCCGGACTTCCGCCGCCACAGCCAATCGACAAGGAGGCGGTGCTAGAGGCAGAAGGGGAACCATAAAAGTTGCCCAGTTGACGGATATGGTAAACTATATCATATAGGACTGCGATGAGCAGATGTTATGCAGATTGGAGGAATTGAGCATGGCCATCACTAAAGACATGGGGATCATGGAGGTCGTCCAGAAATACCCGGACACCGTAGAGGTTTTCATGAGCGCCGGCATGGGTTGCCTTGGCTGCGCTGCGTCTCACTTCGAGAATATCGAGCAGGGCGCCATGGCGCACGGCATCGACGTAGACACGCTGATGAAGAACCTGAATGCCGCGGTGCCAACCGCGCAATAAGCGGGTCATATTGTGAAAAAGCTGCCGCAGATTCGCACTGCGGCAGCTTTTTTGTATGCGCCTATATATCGCTCTTTTCCACCGCGTCAAAGACGGCGGTGATCTCCGGGGCAGGCGCTCGATCGAGCTTGCTTACGACAAAGATGGCGAGACTGGCGAAGAGGAAGCCGGGGATGATCTCATACAGCCCCCAGAGGGCGCATTGCTTCCAGAGAAGGACGGTGACGCCGCCGGTCACGATGCCGGCCAAGATGCCGTTTCGCGTCGCGCGCCGCCAAAAGAGGGACGCCAAAAGGGCAGGGCCAAACGCCGCGCCAAAGCCTGCCCAAGCGTAGGCCACGATGTCCAAAATGAGGTTCTGTGGATTGAGACCGAGGGCGATCGCGACGGCGGCGATGGCGAGGACGGAGAAGCGGCTGACCCAGACAAGCTCGTTCGTGCCCGCGTCTTTTTTTAGGAGGGTGTGGTAAAAATCTTGGGCAAAGGCAGAGGCCGCGACCAAGAGCTGGGCGGACGCCGTACTCATGATCGCCGCCAAAACCGCGGACAAAATGATCCCCGCCGCGAAGGGGGAGAAGATCGTGTGCGTCATGACGAGAAAGACCGTTTCACAGTCCGTGCCGGTGAGCGGCGTCGTCAGGTACACTTTGCCCACCAAGCCGACGACGACCGCCGCACCGAGGGAGATCGCCACCCACGTCATGGCGATGCGGGTGGCTTGCGAGAGTTCCCGCGATGAGCTGATGGCCATGAAGCGGACGAGGATGTGGGGTTGGCCGAAGTAGCCGAGTCCCCAGCCCATGAGGGAGATAAATTCGATGAAGGAGATCGTCGAGCCATCGGGCTTGGTGAAGGGGTCAAAGAAGGACGGCGCCATGGCGTAGAGTCCGTCGAGGGTGGGCGTGACGCCCCCCAAGGCCATCGCACCCGCCGCCGGCACGATGAGGATGGCGAAGAACATCATGACGCCTTGGATGAAGTCCGTCCAGCAGACGGCCAAGAAGCCGCCGACGAAGGTGTAAAAGACGACGACGAAAGCCCCCAAGAGGAGGGAATAAGCATAGGGCAGACCGAAGATGGTCTCAAAAAGTTTGCCGCTCGCGACGAAGCCAGAGGACGTGTAGATGATGAAGAAGATTAAAATAAAGATCGCGGGAATGATCCGCAGGAGGTTGCTCTCGTCGTGGTAGCGGTTGCGGAAAAAGTCGGGCAGCGTCAGGGAGTTATTCGCCAGTTCCGTGTATTTTCGCAGGCGGGCGGCGATGAACTTCCAGTTGGCGAAGGTGCCGAGGGCGAGTCCTAAGGCGATCCAGCTGGCGTTGAGTCCCGCCACATAGGCGTAGCCGGGCAGCCCCATGAGCATCCAGCCGCTCATGTCCGATGCCTCCGCGCTCATGGAGGTCACCCAAGCGCCGAGGCGTCGATTGCCCAAGATGTAGTCCGCCATGTTGTGGGTGCGGCGATAGTGGTAAATGCCGATGCCCATCATGGCCAACAGATAGAGGATAAAGGCGCTGATGATGTAAATGTTGTTCGCCAAGGGGATACCTCCCATGAAAAGATATATGATAACTATTATACCGTCTTTTCCTGCCCCGTCAATGGCGCGGCGTGGAAGCGGCGGGGATTTTGTGGTATGATACGAACGGAGCGGCGATGACGGACGAAACGGGAGGGCAGCGGCGTGAAGCGGTACGATGTGGCGATTATCGGGGCAGGACCGGCGGGTTCTTTTGCCGCCTATGAATTGACCGAGAAGCGGCCGGATTTGAAGGTCGTCGTGTTAGAAAGCGGGCATGACATTTACCATCGCGCTTGCCCCATCGGGGCGGGTAAGGTGAAGAACTGCATCGGCTGTACGCCGTGCGACATCATGCGCGGCTTTGGCGGCGCGGGGGCGTTTTCCGACGGGAAATACAATTTTACGACGCAGTTTGGCGGTTGGCTCAACGAGTACATCGACGACGACGAGGTGATGGCGCTCATCCGCTATGTGGACGGGATCAACCTCCGCCACGGTGCGCCGTCACAGGTCTTTACGACGGCGGGGAGCGATCTGCGGCGCGAAGCGCTCCGCCATGATCTCCACCTCTTGGACGCCAGTGTACGTCATTTGGGGACGGAGAATAATCTTCGCCTCTTGGGAAAAATGTATGAAGTCCTCAAAGAGCGGGTGGAATTTCGGTTTTTGATGCCGGTGAAGACCATTGAAACCGACGGGCACGGCGACAATGCGTTGGTGCTCGACAACGGGGAGCCGCTGGCCGTTGAGTACGTCGTCGCTGCACCGGGGCGTGCCGGCGCGGAATGGTTCAGCGACGAATGTCAGCGCCTCGGGGTGAAGCTCATCAACAATCAGGTGGATGTGGGCGTGCGGGTGGAGGTGCCGGACGAGATCTGGAACCACATCACCGATCAGGTCTACGAGGCGAAGCTGGTTTATCGGACGAAGCGGTACGGGGATTTGGTGCGCACGTTCTGCATGAATCCACACGGCCATGTGGTGACGGAGAATACCGACGGCGTGATCACGGTAAACGGACATTCGTACAGCGATCCAGAGCTCCAGAGCCGCAACACGAATTTCGCCCTCTTGGTGAGCAATCATTTCACGGAGCCGTTTCATGAGCCGTATAAATACGGCAAGCGCATCGCGTCCTTTTCCAATATGTTGAGCGGCGGCGTTTTGGTGCAGCGCTGGGGGGATTTGGCGAAGGGGCGGCGCACGGATGCAGATCGCTTGGCGAAGAGCTTCACGCACCCGACCCTCGCTGCGACGCCGGGAGATTTGGGGCTGGTGCTGCCCAAGCGCCATTTGGATAACCTCATGGAGATGATTCAGACCTTAGATCACATCGCGCCCGGCATGACGAACGACGATACTCTCCTCTATGGGGTCGAAGTGAAGTTTTACAGCTCCCGTATCACTTTGACGCGTGAATTAGAAATGCCCCTCGAAAACGTCTTCGCCGTCGGGGATGGCGCGGGCGTGACCCGTGGGCTTTCTCAGGCGGCGGCGAGCGGCGTCTACGTGGCGCGTGTCATTTTGGGGCGGCTGGCAGGACGCAAGGCGCCCGCCAAGCATGGCTGAAGGTGGGGCGCAGAGCCGGATCCGACTTGTTTTGTGCAAAAAGACAAAGTTTTTTTTATAGGTAGATGATTTTTAGCTGAGGAATATGGTATGATGATAACCAAATGATATTATGGAGAAATGGGTGACGATGTGTGGAACGCTTGAACGTATTGATCGTAGATGATTCCCGGGTAAGCTGCTCCGTCTTGTCGGAGATTCTCTCTAAGACAAATTTTATGGTGGTGGCGACGGCGAACAATGCCGGGGACGCAATAGAAAAATATCAAACATATCGCCCGGACGTGGTGACGATGGATATGAACCTGCCCGACGCCGACGGCATCGAGTGCAGCCGTAAGATCCGCGCCATCGATCCCAAGGCGCGGATCCTCATGATCAGCGCCATGCGCGATGCGGCGCTGATGCTTCGGGGACGGGAAGCGGGGATCGGCTCCTTTTTGCAAAAGCCGGTGACGCCCAATGAGCTCTTGGACGCCCTGACGTTCCTGTGCCAAGATCGGCTCGGCCATTTGGGGGAACTGAAGGATCTATACGTGAAATCCTTCGCCAAGGTTTTGGAAAAGGGGCTGTTCAGCTTGGTGGGGATTCCCAGCCAAGTCACCATTACCGTGGCGGACGGCAATTACCTCGACGTCGATGGTATCGCCGTCATCATCGGCCTTACGGGGACGCCCATGGGACGCGCCATCGTCTACATGGATCGGCCGACCATGCGAAAATTCGCCTGTGCGCTCTTAGCGAAGGACGGCGAGAACGACTTGACGGAAGAGGAGGCCAGCGACGCCGTGGAAGAGGCGGCGAACATCATCATTGGCCGTGCCGCTTCCACCATCAACGACATGAAGGAAAAGGAGATGCGCATTTCGCCGCCGGGGACGATCTGCGGCTCGTCCATTCGCATTGCCAATTTTAAGATGATGTCCTTCCGGGTGAAAGCGGAGACGCGGCTAGGGGACATCTGCATGAATATCGGGTTTGCGGAGGGGGAATGAGAGATGGACGCGAAATTGGTCAACCCGTTCATTGATGCCATCGTCAACGTCATGCCCCAGATGGGCTTCGATATTCCCCAGCGGGCGGGGATGAGCGTGAAGAACCAGACCTGCAAGAGCCTCGATGTCTCCATCATCGTCGGCTTTACGAAAGGGTTGCGGGGGAATATCGTCTACAATATGTCAGAAGATACGGCGAAGTTTATCGCCTCCAAGATGATGATGGGGATGCCGGTGGACGAACTGAACGACATGGCGCAGAGCGCGCTCTCGGAGATGTCCAACATGCTGACGGCGAACGCGGCGACGAACCTCACTGCGCTCGGGATGGAAGTGGACATTTCGACGCCGAGCCTCACCGTGGGCAAGGATTTTCAGATCAAGATCAGCAATACCCAATATCTTTCCGTCAATATGGATCTGGGCGGACAAATCTTAGAACTCGACATCGCGGTGCAGTAAAGCGGGCGAATCCGACAGGCGGGCAAAGGCTTCGCCTGTTTTTTCTTTGCTTTTTACAAATAAGTCAAAAAGTCGAAAATAATATTTGACTTTTTGACTTATTGAGCTATAATAGGAGCAGAAGTCAGGGCGGTCGCTCTGGCGGCACTGGAATGTTGCATCGAGAAATACCGTTTCGTAATTGAGGAGGGAACGATCATGAGTGAAGAAAGATATACGCAGAAGACCTTAGCGGCCTTGCAGTCGGCGCAGCAGACGGCGGCGCTCCATTATCATCAGGAGATCACGTCGGCGCACCTTCTCTTGGCACTGGTAAAGGAGCCGGAGGGGCTTTTGCAGACGATCTTTGATGAGGCGAAGGTAGATCTTCCCATGCTGCGCGTGCGCTTAGAGCAGATTCTCGCCAAGATTCCCAGCGTCAAGGGGCAGGATCGTCTGTCGATGGGCGTTGATATGGCGCGGGTCATGGCGAAAGCCGATGCGGCGGCGCGGGAGATGAAGGATGAGTTCATCAGCACAGAGCATTTGCTCTTGGGGATCGTGTCGGACGGCAGTGAGGAAGTCCAGGAGGCCTGTCGGGAATTTGGCCTGACGAAGGCGAAGGTGCAAGGCTCCATTAAAAAGAACCGCAAGCAAAGCGTCACCAGCGATCACCCGGAGGACGGCTATAAGTCGTTGGAAAAGTACGGTCGCGACCTCACGGCGGCGGCGCGTGCCGGGAAGCTCGATCCGGTGATTGGGCGCGACGAGGAGATTCGCCGGACGATTGAGATCTTGTCCCGCCGCACGAAGAATAATCCGGTGCTCATCGGCGAGCCGGGGGTGGGGAAGACCGCCATCGTCGAGGGCTTGGCGCGGCGCATCGTGGCGGGAGACGTGCCGGAATCCCTGAAGAATAAGATCCTCTATTCCCTTGATTTGGGGGCTTTGGTGGCCGGGGCGAAATTCCGCGGTGAGTTTGAGGAACGGCTGAAGGCCGTGCTGGGCGAGATTGTGAAGTCGGACGGGCAGATCCTCCTCTTCATCGACGAGGTGCATACCGTCGTGGGCGCGGGGGCGGCGGAAGGCTCCATGGATGCAGGCAATCTCTTAAAGCCCATGATGGCGCGGGGAGAACTCCGCTGTATCGGCGCTACGACCCTCAATGAGTACCGCAAGTACATCGAAAAAGACGCAGCCTTAGAGCGCCGCTTCCAGCCGGTCATGGTGGGGCAGCCGACCCTTGAGGATACGATTTCCATCCTGCGTGGCTTAAAGGAACGCTACGAGGTACACCACGGCGTTCGCATTCGGGATGCGGCCTTGGTGGCGGCGGCGACCCTTTCGGATCGTTACATCTCCGATCGCTTCCTGCCGGATAAGGCCATTGATTTAGTCGATGAAGCGGCGGCAAAGCTCAGGACGGAGATCGAGTCGGTACCCGCCCCCATCGACGAAGTGCAGCGGAAGATCATGCAGCTTGAGATCGAGGAACAGGCACTGAACAAGGAGAATGACGCATCGTCCAAGGCGCGCTTAGAGGAAGTGGAAAAGGAAAAAGCGGCGCTCAAGGACAAGGAAGCGACGCTGCGCGGACGCTGGGAAGCCGAGAAGCAAGGGATCCTGCGGGTGCGTGCCATCAAGAAGGAAATGGATGAAGCGAAGCAGGCCATGGAACAGGCGGAGCGCAGCGGCGATCTCATGAAAGCGTCGGAGATCAAATACGGGAAGATGCCGGATTTGCAAAAGAAATTGGAGGAAGAGGAGCGCATCATCGCCGAACATGCCGCCGACAACCGGCTCCTCAAAGAGGAGGTGGGCGAGGAGGACATCGCGGCGGTGGTGAGCCGCTGGACGGGTATCCCGGTGACGAAAATGCTCACCGGAGAGCGGGAAAAGCTGCTTCATTTGGCGGATGTCCTGCACCAGCGGGTCGTCGGGCAGGAGGAGGCTGTGCAGGCGGTCAGTCAGGCGATCCTCCGGGCCCGCGCTGGGATCAAAGACCCCAATCGCCCCATCGGCTCCTTTATCTTCCTTGGCCCCACCGGCGTCGGAAAGACGGAACTGGCGAAGGCACTGGCGGAGGCGCTCTTTGACGACGAGCGCAGCATGATCCGCATCGACATGTCCGAGTACATGGAGAAGCATTCGGTAGCGCGGCTCATCGGCGCCCCTCCCGGCTACGTCGGCTACGACGAGGGCGGACAGCTCACGGAAGCGGTGCGTCGCCGTCCATACAGCGTCATCCTCTTGGATGAGATTGAAAAGGCGCACCGGGATGTCTTTAACGTGCTGCTTCAGATCTTGGACGACGGCCGTCTTACCGATGGCAAGGGGCGTGTGGTGAACTTCAAGAATACGGTCATCATCATGACCTCGAATCTCGGTTCGCAGGAGATCCTCAACAAGCCGTTCGAGGCGGCGCAGCAGGCGGTGCGGGATTTGCTGAAAGAGTATTTCCGTCCCGAATTTTTGAATCGTGTAGACGACATCATCGTGTTCCGCGCCTTGGCGAAAGAGCAGGTGAAGTCCATCGCGGCACTGCTGTTGTCCTCGCTATCGAGGCGCCTCCAAAAGCAGGTCAAGGTGACGCTGACATGGAGCGACGAAGCGCTCAACGCCTTGGCGGAGCAGGGATTCGATCCGAACTTCGGGGCGCGTCCCCTGCGCCGGCTCCTCAGTCATTCCATCGAAACGCTGCTCTCGGAGAAGATCATCCGAGGCGACGTGGCGGCGGGCGATACCGTGGCCATCGCACTTTGCGGCGGAGCCTTTACGGCGGAAAAAGTGTAAGTGAGTTTGTGTCGTATGTTGCGTCCTTTCATCGGTGTGTGTTTGCTGATGGGAGGACGTTTTTTTGTCGATACAGCTTGGTTTCAGGTTGTCATGCTATGTTCGGTAACGGATTTTTTTCGTTGAGGGGTTGGCGGAAGATGAAACGATACATTCTCCCCGTGCTTTGTACGGCGCTCTTGACGGCGCTTTTCACGACGGCGCTCCTTTTTGGCGTCAGTGTGTATGCGGCGGGGAGCTGTTTTATTGATTTGGCGTTGCGGCGTGGCTCTGGTGGCGATCCCTTGGCGCCGCCGGTGGTCTTTAAGAGCGCCATTGAGGGCAGCGGGCGAAAGATCGAGGGGGCACGGCGGCCGAACTTTCCGGCAGAGGAGTGGCGGATCCGCTCCTTTGATGGGCTGAGGCTCTGCGGCACCCATTTTCAGCCGGAGGCAGAGAGCCACCGCTGGGCGGTGTTGGTTCACGGCTACGGATTGGAACAGACGTATACATGGCAGTTTGCCGATCGGTATCTTGCGGAGGGCTATCAGGTTTTGACGCCGGATATGCGGGCTTCGGGAAAGAGCGAGGGAACCTATTTGACCATGGGGGCTTTGGAAAGTCGGGATGTGGAGGACTGGGTGAAGGAAATTAAAAAGCGTGACCCGGCGGCTAAAGTGGTTCTGCATGGGGTGTCCATGGGGGCGGCCACGGTGATGCTGACGGCGGCGCGTCCCATCGACGGCGTTGTGGCGGCGGTGGAGGACAGTGGATACAGTGATCTCTTAGGCCTCTTTGACGCGGAGTTCCAGCGGGTCTTGGGGGTATCGCTTCGCCCCGCGCTGGAACTATCGGATTTCATCTGTCAGCGGCGGGTAGGCTTCTCTTTCGCGCAAGCGTCTCCCATCGAGGCGGCAGAAAAGATCCATATCCCCGTTCTCTTCATTCACAGCGATGTGGATAAGCTCGTCTCCTATGATATGATGGAGCAGCTCTACGCTGCCTGTCCGGCGGCCGACAAGGCACAGTACACGGCGAAAGGATTGCCCCATGGCGTCGCCTATCAGGATCAAAATTATTTTTCTACGGTCTTCGCTTTCGCTGACCGCTGGACGGATTCTTAAGTTTTCGCGTGGCACGCGTTGGGGGGAGAAAATTTTTTCGGCGCGTTGCGTTCTCTCTTACTTGATGGTATAATATGAACATATTTTCATATTTTGAAAAATGTTCGGAATAGAGAGAGGAACGTCAGGGGGAAAGACCATGCTGGGAGCTTACGGTAAGAATTATTTGCGCGTCGCCGTGCCTTCGGGGTTTGAGGGGATTTTTATGGTGCTGCTGGCTTCCGCCGATCTCATCATGGTGGCCTCCTTAGGGCCGGAAGCGGTGGCGGCGGTGGGGATCTTCATGCAGCCGCGCATGGCGCTCCTCTGCTTTCCACGCTCGTGGGCGTCGGCGGTGACACTCATCGCCGCGAAGTACGCCGGGCAGGGGCGTCATCGCTCGGCGGCGGCGCTCTTAAAGCAGTCCATTTCCTTTGGTATTCTATCGCTCGGGATCATTCACGGTGTTTTTTGGGTATTTCGCGAGTGGATTTTAGCGATCATGGGGGCGACGTCCGATTATATGGCGCTGGCTTCCGATTACGCGGCCATTGCTACCGTGGCGATCTATATCACCGCCGTGACCACCGTCATGCAGGCGGTGCAGCTTGGTTTTGGCAATACCGCCATCATCATGCGCTCCAACGTGGCGGGGAACGTGGTGAATGTCGTCGTCAACGCGCTCCTCATTTTCGGCCTTGGCCCTTTTCCGCGCCTTGGCGTCGTGGGGGCGGCGGTGGGCACTGTCGTGGGGACGCTCGTGGCGCTGGGGCTCACGGTGGCTGCGCTCCAAAAAGATGGGCTTCTCTCCGGTGGGCGCTGGCTCCCCGGGCGGCTCTATTTTCGCCGGATCCTGCCGATCTTTGGCAGCGTCTTCAGCGAGCAGGGGTTTGAGCGCATCGGGATGCTGATCTTTGCGCGGATTGCCGCTGATTTGGGGACGGTGGGCTTTGCCGTACACAATATCTGCATGAACATCTGCGATATTTACTATTGCTTCGCGGTGGGCTTCGGCAAGGCGAGCATGGTCTTGGCAGGGCAATCCTGCGGGCGAAAGAGCGTCGGCGACTGGCAGGCGTATCGGCGGGTGGGGATTCGCTGGACGCTTCTTCTCTCTACGATTTCCTTCGTTTTGACGGTGATTTTCCGCCGCGAGATCTTCTCCCTCTACTCCGATTCCCCGGAGGCGCTTGCGCTGAGTGGGACGGTCATGGTGTTGGCGGCACTCGTGAGCTATCCCGAAGCCCATGCTCTCGTCGCGGCGGGGATTTTGCGCGGGAGTGGCAGGACGGCTTCCGTCGCGGCCTATTCCTTCGTCAGCGTCACCATCTTGCGCCCCATCATGACAGCGGTTTTCTTCTATGTGTTTGACCTTGGGATTACCGGCATTTGGATGGCGCTCCTCTTCGATCAGTGCATCCGCGCGACCTGCGCTGAGGTATTAGTCCATCGGCTCGGCTACATGCGCCCTCTATCGGCGACTTGAGCTTCGCCGCGGCGGCGGGCGGTTTCTCCTCGTATGGATTTGTGCTATACTGGTGCTTATGGAGTAGTAGGAGGAGAAAAGCCATGACACAGTATGATCCAAAATCGGCGAGGGCAGAGGAGTTTATCCATCATGGGGAAATTCTTGATACCCTGACCTACGCAGCGGAAAATAAAAGCAACCGAGTGTTGATCGAGCAGCTTTTGGCAAGGGCAGAGGACTGTAAGGGGCTGACGCATCGCGAAGCGGCGGTGCTTTTAGAATGTGATCAGCCGGATCTCAACGAGAAAATGCTTCATCTAGCGCGCAAAATTAAAGAAGAACTCTACGGTCAGCGCATCGTCCTCTTCGCGCCGCTCTATCTTTCCAATTATTGCGTCAATAGCTGCGTGTACTGTCCCTATCATGCAAAAAATAAGCATATCCGTCGGGTGAAGCTGACCCAAGAGGAAATTCGCCGCGAAGTCATCGCGCTGCAGGATATGGGGCATAAGCGGCTGGCCTTGGAGACGGGGGAAGATCCTGTCCATGCGCCCATCGAGTACGTCTTGGAGAGCATTCGCACCATTTACGGCATCAAGCATAAAAACGGGGCGATACGCCGTGTCAATGTCAACATCGCCGCCACGACGGTGGAGAATTATCGCAAGTTGAAAGAGGCGGGGATCGGCACGTACATTCTCTTTCAGGAAACATACCATCGGGACACCTATGAAAAACTGCACCCGAAAGGGCCAAAGCATGACTATGCGTGGCATACGGAGGCGATGGATCGTGCCATGGAGGGCGGCATCGACGACGTGGGCTGTGGGGTACTCTTTGGACTTAACCTCTACCGCTACGATTTTGTCGGGCTCCTCATGCACGCGGAGCATTTGGAAGCGCGCATGGGGGTTGGCCCTCATACGATCAGCGTGCCGCGCATCCGACCGGCGGACGACATCGACCCCGCCGCCTTTACGAACGCCATCGACGATGAGATCTTTGCCAAATTGGTGGCGGTGATTCGCATTGCCGTGCCGTATACGGGCATGATCGTTTCCACGCGGGAGTCCGAGGAGAGCAGGGCACGGGTACTGGACTTAGGGATTTCCCAGATCAGCGGTGCGTCCTCTACCAGCGTGGGCGGCTACGAACATCGAGAGACACCGGAAGAAAATTCGGCGCAGTTTGAAGTCAACGATACCCGCACCTTGGACGAAGTGATCCATTGGCTGCTCACGCTTGGCTACGTCCCCAGCTTTTGCACGGCCTGCTACCGGGCGGGGCGTACCGGCGACCGCTTCATGAGCCTCTGTAAGACAGGGCAGATCAAAAACTGTTGTCTTCCCAACGCGCTCCTCACCCTCAAGGAATATTTAGAGGACTACGCCAGCTCGACCACCGAGGACATGGGGGAAGATGTCATCAAAGAACAATTAACGAAGATCCCAAGTCCCGCCGTTCGAGCGAAGGCGGAGGTCTATTTGGCGAAGATCCATGCAGGGGAGCGCGATTTTCGCTTTTAAGGTCATAAAAAGACGGCTGCCAAACCTTCGGCAGCCGTCTTTTTTTGCTATTCGGATTTTCTGTGGCGAGCGCCCGTGACACTGGTTCCTTTTATCCCATCGTGTATCGTTCTTAAAAGAGGGGGTTCGTCGCTCATTCCTCGTCCTGCGACAGGAGGTAGTCCATGTATTGGTGGCGGACTTCGGTACGGCCGTTTTTGCGCAGGGGGAGGAGCTCCCCCGTGCGGAGATGAACGCCGTCGGCATCTAAGTTTTGGATGAAGTCCATGTTGACGGCGTAGCTTCGGTGGGGGCGCAGGAAGGATTTTTCCGGCAGTTTTTCCAAGAGTTTTTCGATTCCTGTGTAGACTTTCAGCTCCTGCTGCGTGCAGTAGATGGTGCAGACCTTCGTGTAGACCTCGATGTAGCGAATGGAGTCGATCGGGACTTCCGTGGGGATGCGGTTGCTGATCACGGAGAGGACTGGGCGCTTTGGGGAAGGGAGGGGACGAAGGCGGTGGAACACTTCTTCGATGTCTGCGTTTGAGACCGGCTTCATTAAGTAGTGGAGCGCGTGGAGGGAGAAGCCTTCCACGGCGAAATCTGGACTCATCGTGACGAAGACAATGGCGGTCTTGGTGTCGTGTTCTCGAATGGCGCGGGCGACATCGATGCCCATTTCCGTGCCGATGTAATTGTCAAGAAAAATGAGCTGGTATTTTCCTGGCTCAAAGGCTGCGAGGAAGGCTTTCCCCGTAGAGAAGCAATCCGGCGACGAGACGGCTTCGCCCTGCTGTTTTTCGTAGTCGGCGATCATCCGGCGCAGATGCTGCATGTCCATGGAGCTGTCTTCGCATATCGCGATTTGCATGGATGTTCCCCTCCTTTTTGTAGGATGGGTTAATGTTTCCCCATCTCTTGTTTTCCTGTCAGCGCGTCAGTTGATCGGCGATGCCGCCGCCCGTACTCGGGGCATCGAATGGCACGGTACTGTCGTCGTCTGCGGCTCCTCCGGTGAGCGAGTCGGCGATACCGCCGCCCGGCGGCGCAGGATCGTAGGGCGCGTTGATGCTGTCCTCCATGGGCGCAGCGCCGTAGGTTGCGCTCAGGCTGCCTCCGGGCGTGTCCGTGAGCGAATCGGCGATGCCGCCCGTCGGCGAGACAGCGCCCGGCGCGGCGAAGGCGCTGCCCGTGGAGGCGCTATCGAACATGTCGCGGCCGACGGAGGTGGTGATAGCGCCGCCTTGGATGGTGTAGGTCACCATGTCAGACCAAGCCGAATTGTTCAAGGGATCGACAAATTCAAAGTAGTAGCCGTAGCGCCCGTCGCCGACGTCCTCGTCGGCGACTTTGGGGGAAGCGCCCACGGTGAAGGTATCCACTTCCACTTGGGTGTAGTCGGTGTCGTCGCCGGTGATGGTCATGACGTAGTGGAGGGTGGTAATGATGTCGCCAGGCTTGAGCGGGCGGAGGTTTCGATCCGCGACGCCGCTCGCGTCCAATTCCCGCCGTGCGCCCAAGATATGATAGGCTTCCTCCTTGAAATTATAGCTCACCTGTAAATTGCACTCAACCCCGTTCAATTTGATGGGGATGGAGTAGAGATTGTAGTCGTCGCATTCGTAGATGATTTCGATGTACACGGGGTGCCCGTCCAACATGGGCCATTTGCCGAAGAAGTTGTCCTTGAAGACGCCGGTGTCCCAGTCGGCGTCAATGTTGCTGTCGCTCCCCAAATAGAGGAGGATGTCGTCCTCGGGGCTGAAGTAGAAGAATTGACAATGCACCGCAGAGAGAAGATCCATGGCGGACGGGCTGAGACGGACGAAGGCCGATCCTTCCCCGTCGATGTCCACCGGGGTGTTTTCTAAAGCGGCGATGTTGTAGAGGTGCTGCGCCGTCGCCGCATTCGGGGCGATGGTCACACTGGTCATGGGAAGAGGCGTACCGCTTTCCGCCGTCTCCGGGGTATATTCGGTGCTGCCGGCGAGGTAGGGGGCAGCTTCCGGGGGCATTTCCCCGTAGAGGAGATGGTAAAAGAGGCACTTGATGGGAAGCGGAGCGACGCTTAAATTCGCGTAGGCGCGCCAGCTATCCGGGTCGCCGTCATAGGAATAAAAGCAGGAGAGGCCGCTGCTGTTCGCGTGGTACCGGCCACGCACCTGATAGATGACGCTGTCTTTGAGCGCAGCCAAAAGGGCGTCGGCCGTCTGGGGCAGTTGGGGACGGGCGTTTTTCACTAAATCGCCTAAATCCACCATGTTCGTATAGCCTTGTTCGCGGGTATTGCCGCCGTAATTTTCCGCCCCTTCGGCGCTTCTGGAGAGGACGGAGAAGAACTGCCGCTGGTTTTGGTTCGCAGCGCGCAGCGCTTCCACGCCAAAGTCGCCGTAGGCTTTGAGGAGAGCCGGCGCCCGGCTGAGATCGGTGACGGAAAGGGTCGCCAAGTCCTCACTGTCGTCCTCGGCGCAGCTCGTGAAGAAGGAGTCACAGATCACTTTCCCAAGGGCGGCGCCTCCCATGGCGGGGTTTTCCGCCAAGGCTTTGACCCAGCCGTCGTATTTCCAGCCCGTTCCGGACTCGACTTCTTCCGAGCCGACCATGTAGCGGGCGATGCCGTGAAGCGTCGCCGCCGCGTCCACCGTCGCCATGAGGCAGGCGTCAAAGCCCACCAATTCAAAGGGCGGCGCGTTGGCATCGGCAGGATAGACAGCGGTGAAGGCTTGCCGCACGTCGTCAAGGCTCAAGAGCTGATCGGTGGTTTCGTCTATGCACAGCCCAACGGCACTGCCGCCGCCGTGATCCCAAAAGACGAACACGCGATGATCCGCCGGATACTGTTCCTTTCCAAAGCGCAGGAAATCCGTCAGGGTGTTGACGTCCCCCATATTTTGCGTGCCTAGGGTGGCGAGCTTCGTCAGGCCGTTTTCGTCGTAGAGAAAGTGTGCCGCTGTCCCGTTTCCGGGAATCCCTTCGGTGTGCCACCGCTTGGTTCCGCCGGTCTCGATCAGCACCTTCACGTTCGGGGGCAGCGGAACGCGCAGCAGCTCCTTGATGTCGGCGGAAGCTGCTCCGTATTCGCTCTCTAAATCTGTGCCGCAGAGGTACCAATAGATCACCCAAGTGTCTGAAGGGCTGTATGCGTTGGAAAATTCGGCCTGCGCCTGTGATAGACCACTTTTTTCTTCGCCGCATCCCGTCAGGAGCAGCAGCGCCGTGACGACGGCCATCGCCAAGAGGCGCCCCCAGTTCTTTCCCATGACGTTCTCCCCATTAAATGCAGAAAACGGCAGGGCGCTTTTCTCGACCCTGCCTTTTCTGCCTCTTTGATGCGATTAAAAAGAACTGCCGTCGTCCGAGTTCCCCTGTTCCAAGGCGGCGTTGTATTCGTTCGTCCACATGTAGCCCAATCCGGCTCCGATGACGTTTGCTACCGTGCTGAAGATCGTCGTCTCGACGGCTACGTTGAGACCAAAGCCGACGACGATGAGTGCCAGCGCCGTCAAACCGCCCTTTTTCAGCCCCCCGGAATAGATCAGACCGATGACGAATAAGCCTAACAAAGCACCTACGATGGGACTTTTTTTCTGCATGTAAATTCCTCCCCAAAATAGAACAACATCTTTCGCGCCTTTCGATTTGCGCCGTATACACTCTACCGTGTTTCTGCCATCGTGTCTACTGACTTTCCTTAAAAAGGGGGATTTCTCCCTAAACGGGAAAGAAGAAGGGTGGCTTTCCCGTTTAGGGAGAAAATCAAAGATTTAGGAAAGGTGGCTTGCAATTTGGCGTGATGGCTTTTATACTTGCGTAAAGACGGAGCGTGACAGACCTTTGAAGCGCGCGCAGGGGGCGTCTCGCTTCCCCGTGCAGGCGGCAGAGGGGACATCGCTTCGCCGGACTGCCTGACAGGTACAGGTCAGCGGTTCTTCCTAACATCATAGTTCAAAATCATGGAGGTAATTTGCATGCAGAAACTGAAATTCTTGAAAGTCATGTTCCTCACCGCCCTCTTTGCCATGGCGATGGCCAGCGTCGCCTTTGCCGGCCCGCAGGACTTCACCTTGGTGAACCGGACTGGCTACCCCATCTATGTCGTCAACGTCAGCGCCGCCAACACGGACAACTGGGAAGAGGACATTCTTGGCTCCCAGGTTCTCGGCAACGGCGAGGCGCTCAATGTTTCCTTCAACGTTGGCAATCAGCAGTACTGGGATATTCAGGCAGTCTTTGAGGATGGCAGCAGCCTCGCTTGGATGGGCATCGATCTCCTCAGCGTCGCGCAGGTCACCTTGAATGGCGACGGCACGGCCACCTTACAGTAATTTCGACAACTTCTCATACCTGATAAAAAATCCCGCAGCATGTACCGGCTGCGGGATTTTTCCGTGTGTTCGTGGGGTGAAGGACACCGTCCTGTCCATCGGCGCGCTTTTTCATCGGGTGGCCATGGACCAATAAAGAAGGCACGTGACCCAACCGTCCTCTTGGGTGTATTCCACGTAGGCGTTGTGGCGCTCAGAAAATTCCGCCAAGGAGATCATGCCGATGCCGTGTCCCTCCTCTGCCGCTTGGGGCAGACCGTTTTTTCCGAGCGACAGGGGAGCATCCGAGCGGTTCTTGAGGGAGAGGGCGACCTGCTCGTTTTTATATTGCAGCGAAAGGTCGATGGCACGGCGATGGGGGGGCTGCTTCAGGTTGGCTAAGATGGCGTTTTCGATGAGGTTGGAAAGAACGATGGCGAAATCATTTTCATAGCCCGGCAGCTGGGGCGGGAGATTCACTTTGACCGTCACGGGGATCTGGAGGTTGTTTGCCTTGCCAAGATAAATGGAGAGGGCGGCGTTGAGGATGGGGTTGGGGCAGAGGGGGCGAAGTGCGGTGCGGTTCAGATCTTCATCTAATGTGGTGAGGAGCCGCATGACTTCCTCCGGCTTTTTTTCTTCCGTGAGCGCGTAGAGAAGGCGGATGTTGTGCCGCATGTCGTGGCGCAGTACCTTGAGCTCTCGCTGACTCTCTTCCATGAGTAGCGTATAGTCTTGGAGTGCGCGGAGCTGCTGCGCCATGAGCTTGTTGTCGTTGGCTTGTTTCGCTTGTGCCTTTTGGTTTTCCCGCTCCAAGACCGTGTAGCGGTAAAGGAGAAAGAAGATGATAGGCAAAAATAGGCGCAAAGGGGCATTTTTTAAGGAAGGAAAGGCATTGACCAAGAACATGGGCAGCATGGCTAAACAGATGGTAAACGGGAGAAAGGCAATGTAATAGCCGAAGGGCAGCTCGTTGATCAGACGGCGAGACGGCATAAGATTACGGAAGATGTGGTGCGAAAGCGGCAGGGTGATAAGAAAGCAGAGCAGGAAAAATAAGGCTTGGTGAGCGATGAGAGAAAGTCCGGCGTCAGGGGTGAAGAACATCCACATCGCGGAGTTTCCTATGGTGTGTAGACAAAATGCCCAGAGTGCCTGCATCCCGCCGATGAAAATCTGTTGGGGAAACTGATGGCGGATGACGTACAGACTGATGAGAAAATAAGGGAACCAAACCACGGATAGAACGAGTTTGTATGTGGGGATGGACAGGCCGAGAACCTGAAACAGGTACGTTTTAATGAGGAGATCAATGATCCCCCAGAGGAGAAGACTTTGAAACAGAAGGCGGCGGCGCTCTGCCGAAAGGCGTTGAGCGAAGGGCAGGTAGCGTAAATAAGCGTCACCCCACTGGTTCAGGGTGATGACAAGAGGGAGGAGGTTGATGATGTCCATGAAAGCACCTCACAGGCTTGCGGTATGAAAAAATCCCATCGCCGAAGCGATGGGATGAAAGATCAGAGAAAGTTCATTTCGCGATGGCGTTGACTTTCCGCGCTAAATGCGATTTTTTGCGCGCCGCATTGTTCTTGTGGAACACGCGGTTGGCCGCCGCCTGGTCGATGGTCTTGCAGGCCGCTTGGAGGAGGGTCTTCGCCTCGTCGGCGTTCCCCGCCGCGACAGCGTCCACGACTTTGCGGGTCGCCTTCTTCACCCGAGTCTTTTCCGCGACGTTTCGCGCATGGCGTTTCGCGTCGGACTTGACGCTCAGGATCGATGCTTTAATATTCGGCAAATACTTCACCCCCTCTGCAAAGAAATCACGAAGCAAACCAACCGACCCCGGGGTGCGCCCGGCGCCCGTTGGGTACAAGATGCGCACTTCGCATCCGGTCTGCGATTTCGTTACCGATACATTGTAGCATGGCATTTTTGAAAAAGCAACGAAAATTTCTCGACCTCTTGTTTTTGGTAGATTGCAAGTTTAATTGTCGCATTGTTGTGTTAAACTTTGCCCCTCATGC
>JBQNAL010000016.1:0-40140 GCA_052170475.1 Schwartzia sp. (in: firmicutes) | reverse complement strand
TTTTTCCCGTATCCCTGCGCGTCATCCTTCCATGGCGAAAAGAACATCCCTTGAATGTCCATACTGCTTCGCCCTTTGCTTCTGTCGAACACGTCAAAATTCGCGTCGCTGCCATGGTATACGACAAGCGGCTCACCGTTCTCATCGACGATTTTGGAGGCGGCATTGACTTTATCCGCAATCTTTGATATATTGAGAACAGAAAGATCGGGAGTGTCCGAGGCAGTTTTTTGAACCTGACTCGGAATTGTGCCTCCCGATTTCTTTAATTCCATCAACTCAATACTATAGATCGACCGGCCTGTTTTTGCTTCTTTCGTGACCTTTATAGAAAACGTCGCTAAAGCAATGCCACTTTCAAACATAATCGGGGCGCTGAAATTTTCAACCGCCTCGATTTTTTTATTGGCATCGTCTTTAACGTGGCTGCGTACAGAAGATTCAAACAGTTTTTTGATGTTCGCAACTGCCGTATAATGCTCCTCAATCGAAAACCCATTCTTTTGGCTCTTATGCAATGCGGCATCACTTACAAGTTTACTTCTCCCTTCTTTACTTATGCGTGCAACGATATTTTCATCACGAGAAACCAAGTCTTTGTTTCTCAATGTTTTCAAGATTTCTTTTGCTTCTATTCGTTCCTTCGCCGTTACGCTCGGATACGCGTTTGCAATATACTCCCAATCCCCAAACCACGCCTTAAACGCCGGGGTGCGGACAAGGAGCCACTGCTCCTCCGTGAGGTTCGTCGGCTTTCCATTGGGCGCTTTCATCCACATCGCCGTGCCTTCGTACTTTCTGCGCACGGCTTCTTTTTGCGTCCTGATTTCTTCCTGGAAAAGCTGCGCCGCTTTTCTCCCCTGCGCCATCGCTTCGGCATTGGCCAAAAGCTCCGGCAAGGCGTTCATCGCGGTATAGTCTTTATCCCCTGCCTCTCGATGGAACGCGGTAAGGCGATCCGTCATTCGTGCCGCTAATAGCGCCGCGCCACGAGCGCTCTTTTGTACGTCCTTGTTCCCCTTTCCCATTTCGGAGAGGAGAAAATGGTACACCTGCCGCGCTTCCTTGGAGAGCGTCGCCGTCGCGAATACGTCGCCGGGGCGAATGTCCGCCATTGCTTTTTCAATCTCCTTGAGAGCAGCCATTTCTTTATCGAGCGGGGCTAACTGTTTTTTGGTCTCGTCGAAATATGCCTGCGCCTCAGGCGAGCCATCGTCCAAGCCAAAATCATCGTACGTGGTATCCTCCCCCGTCACAAGATCCCGGGCAATCTTGTCTAGTTCCGCCTTCGACGGCGCTCTGCCATGCTCGGCGTACCATTTCCTATACCACGGCGCATTGTTGGACACCCGTGCCGTGCCGCCCTCTTGCGTCTCGACAATATCGACGCCCTGCTTCATCCCGCTTCTGAGCCCGGCTCTCGTCGGCTCTAAAATCTCATCGAGCTGCGCCTGAATGTTCTTCTTTCGTCTCCGTATCTCCGCCATGGGGTGATGGGGGTCTGCGAGGAGAACATCCTCCGCCAGCTTCCTTTCCTCGTCTTTCGCAAAGTTTCCGTCGATAAAGGCCGTGACCGCCTGCTTCTGCTCGTCTTTCGTCGCTTCCTCAAAGGCCTTTTGCGCTTCTTCAATGATGGCGACTTCCGCCTTCACCTGCGCCGGAGTGAGCGTCTGCCGGTCTTTCGTGATATGGAGAAAGAGGTTGCGCCGCTTCCCTTCGTCCATGGGGGCGCTGAGCTGCTGCAAGACCGATGTCTTGACTTCCAGCATCCCCGTTCCCTGCTGACAGGCGGCCAGTTCCTCATCGCTCACGCCCGCTTCTTTTGCGATTTCCCCTACCATCTCCGCCCCATGCTCCGTCTTTGCGAGCGCGTTCACGTCAACGATGGTATGTTCCATGCCAAAGGCGCGGTTTTCTTCATCCAGCACAATCTGCACCGACTTCGGGTCTTTCGCATGGAGTTCCTTGATATTTTCCAGATTGTCCGCGACGCCCTCGATGACGTTCATGCGATATTGGTTCTCATGAATGTCCCGATACACGCGCATCACGGGAAACGGCAAACCGGTATTATTTCAATTCACGCGCCTCCTCTATGAGGCGCGACTCATCGACTTTTGCACCACGCCCCACTCACCCCTAATTTCAATCCACGCGCCTCTCACGAGGCGCGACACAATTAAACTTGCAATCTGCCTTTGTAGGTTGTATTTCAATCCACGCGCCTCTCACGAGGCGCGACTTCATGGGGCGCATTGGCTGTCGCCATCCTTTTTATTTCAATCCACGCGCCTCTCACGAGGCGCGACTTCCGACAGCGCCATACCTTGGCGCGACCGTAGATTTCAATCCACGCGCCTCTCACGAGGCGCGACCGAATCTCTTCCTGCCGCAGTATCATTCTCCCGATTTCAATCCACGCGCCTCTCACGAGGCGCGACGGTCAAATGTGCTGCATGTCAAATACAATACGCTATTTCAATCCACGCGCCTCTCACGAGGCGCGACAAAAGAAGCGCAATAAGGACGGCGCGATCTCCATTTCAATCCACGCGCCTCTCACGAGGCGCGACAGAAACCCGTTCGGGCTTGGTGTCCCGGTCAAGAATTTCAATCCACGCGCCTCTCACGAGGCGCGACTCAAATCCCCATTTTCGTCAAGCTCAAAGGTATGATTTCAATCCACGCGCCTCTCACGAGGCGCGACCGTTGCCCCATCTGCAATGCCCCCATTGCACGATATTTCAATCCACGCGCCTCTCACGAGGCGCGACTTGAAATTTATGCTTGGACATGCGTGTCTAACAAATTTCAATCCACGCGCCTCTCACGAGGCGCGACCCGGCGAGGACTTCCGACGCGCCGCCTTTGCTGTATTTCAATCCACGCGCCTCTCACGAGGCGCGACAGGGGATAACTATCCGATAACCCCTACTTATCGATTTCAATCCACGCGCCTCTCACGAGGCGCGACCGACGCCGACCCGTACCCGGACGCCATCACGACTATTTCAATCCACGCGCCTCTCACGAGGCGCGACATACACGCATAACGACAACTCCTTTATTTTTTTTATTTCAATCCACGCGCCTCTCACGAGGCGCGACAAATCGGCCGACCACTCCCCTGCATGGCCACGGATTTCAATCCACGCGCCTCTCACGAGGCGCGACGCATCGAATACCGACGCCATGCCAAGGCGTCAAAATTTCAATCCACGCGCCTCTCACGAGGCGCGACAGCAGCCCACCGATATTGCGCAGCGTCCCCGCCATTTCAATCCACGCGCCTCTCACGAGGCGCGACCCGCTTTCAGCCTCGCCGCTTTTAACCGGGCAGGATTTCAATCCACGCGCCTCTCACGAGGCGCGACTTTGCTTCTCGTTGCGATTGCGGATTATGTGCATATTTCAATCCACGCGCCTCTCACGAGGCGCGACAGCGCCTATGCACACCCGCACAACAACAAGGTTCAGTCAGTGTATTTCGCGAAGCTCATTTTACTCGGTGTGCTGCATAGGCTTTTTTCGTAATGACATAACCACTAAATTCAGCCCGCGCTTCGCTTCCCTTCACTGAGTAGTTAGGTACATATTCTCACTAAGTATCCATATGCTACCGTGCTGTGTGATAGAGGTTCGCGCAGGCACCTCTGGCCATTTGCCCTTAGAGCATAAGAACCCCCTCCGCTTCATAACTTGGTTTTGCGCCTATATGACGTGTCTTTCCAGTGTATTTGTTACCCAAATTGTAAAACCGCAAGCTGTCCTTTTCCTCATCAATCAAGGAGACCAGCTCGTATTGCATTGCCTGAAACTGGGCTTCATCTAAGACGCATTCGAATACGGAATTTTGTACCCGCTGTCCGTGACGCACGCAACATTTTGCGACTTTTCGCAAGCGCGAACGCCCGGCGACAGTCTCAGTATTGACATCATACGTTACGAGAATCAGCATGGACGCACCTCGCTTTCTCCCTTCTCTCTGCCTGTCACTTCCACAGGAACGCCGGATATTCCTCTATATCGCCGCGCAAGTAACGCGCCAAAAGAAGTGATTGGACATAGGGAACCAGCCCCCACGGAAGTTTCTCTTTGAGAAAAGGATGAGTGATGGTTTCCCGTTTCTTATCCTGCCATTCTTTGAGTACCAGCTTTCTGCCGGAATCGTTCAGCCAGACAGCGCCGTTTTCCTTGACCTCAAAATGTTCCGGCTTGACGATACGGTTATTGATCAGCGTGAGGACAAGACGATCCACAAAGAGACTGCGCAGTTCTTCCATAAGGTCAAGCGCCAAGGATCCTCGTCCTGGACGATCACGGTGCAAAAATCCGACGTACGCATCCAAGCCAACGCCTTCCAGCGCGGAAGCGCAGTCATGCGCCAAGACAGTGTAAAGAAATGACAGCATGGCGTTCACACGATCTAAGGGCGGGCGTTTTTGACGGCCTACCATGGTAAATGCTGCCTTATTTTGCAAAATAAACTGATTAAATAAGACGAAATAGAGATGAGCCGCATTGCCCTCGATCCCCCGCAGTTCGTCTAAAAGTTTCGTCGTCCGCAAACTATGTAGGCTGCTTTTCAGCACTTTGCTGACTTCCTCTAAAGCGACCAAATCCAAACTCAGCGGATGATCGCGCTTCATCCGTTCCACAAGGGTACGCGTATTGAAGATTTTCCCAAAGAGGAAGTTTGCCGCCAATTTTGCGCTTCCCGTTTCATCCTCCGACAGCACGTATTGCCGTTTGCGCAAGAGAACATTGCCGCGTATTTCGCCGCAGGATCTCGCTAAAAACTTTCCACGGGGACTGAAAAAGCACAGCCCGATTTTCGCCCGCGCACAGGCACCCATCAAGGCCGGGCTGGCACCTTTGTAGGTGAAGCACAAGATTTGCTCCAACGTGAGCAGAGGCACCCGCCCCAATACCTTTTCGTCCTGCAAGACGACAACGTTTTCATTTTCCAGTGCTACGTAGGCATCTTCTGTCAAAACAAACAGGGTGTTGAGCAAATGACGCATCTCTCACGCCCCTTTCATAGCCGCCGCATAATAAGCAGAAACGTCTCCGCTCTTCTCTAATTTTGGCAAGCACAAGTCCTTCAGAGAACAGCTTTGGCATGTTTTCGTGGCCTTGCCTTTCGGCGTGACGCCCCGGGCAAAGGCTCGGTGCATTTCCTCGAGCGTCAGCCGCACCTCGCTTTGCAGCGCCGATGTGATCTCGATTTTTTCCCGACGATGAATTTCATCATAAAAGAGATAGCCGACGGGAACTTCGCAGCAAAACATCTCCGAAAGGCACAGCGCCTGCACGACGAGCTGCGCGACGTCCTCCAGCCCTTCCTTCGGCTTGCCTCGTTTGTATTCAATCGGCACCGGCTGCCAAAATCCTTCGCGCCCGTGAAGCTGCGCCCCGCTTTTCCCCCGCCGAAATTCCACGACATCACACGCGCCGCTTACGCCAAGCATAGCCGAAGAGATGCGCAGCGCACGCGCTACGAGGAGATCGCCCCGAGATTCACGCAAATGCCCATCATGACATTTCTCGTGGACGATCTTCCCTTCCACGGTGCGCAGATTTTCCTGCCATTGCTGCTCAAGATGAATCAATGCCCATTGACGACGGCAAAAGAGGAAGTGCTGGATACCGGAAATATCCAGCCACGCTTCCTCGGGATAAGCCATATCAGTGCAGGCGCGTGCAGGTCACGCCCGGCGGCAGATCGGCCTCATCGACCGAAACTTCATAATCCTGATAGCTGCGCGCCGGTGCCTCCCCCGCCTTCTTTTGCACCCGCACGCGGTCAAAGAGCTGATAGGCGGGGGCATTGCCCAATTCACTCTCATGGCGAAAGACGATGAGTTCCCGCGTCGCCATATTGCCTCGCGCCGCCGAGCGATCCAGCTCAAACATGCGAAGGATAGCCTCCCACAAAAGCGCTAAATCCTCTTCGGAAAAGCCCGTCGTCTTGCGCGCCAAATTCGCCGAAACATAGCCTTCCACTTTGTAGAGCGCGTAGGGAACGATAAACTTGCGCCCCATCTCCGTGTTTTTCTTTTGTGCATCCGCGATCGTCGTGATCGCCGTCCGCGTGATGGTGATCTCCTGCGGCAGAATGGGGTCTATGCTGCGGGCAAAGCCAAGCTGCACGGGACCGCGCACCTGCCCGCAGTTAAGCGCACCCTGCACAAAGGTCGTCATCACCGCGCCAAAGGTACGAATGTCAAAGAAATTGCTGCACATGAAATTGCGAATCTTCTCATCGGCCTGTGCATCGTCCTTTTTGGCCTTCTTAATGTCCGGAATGCCAAGGTAGTCACACGCTTCCTGATCGCTCTGCACGAGCGGTACGTTGTCCTTGATGTAGATCCGATAGCCGGACACGCCCTCTTTCACCGCCTCGACATAGTTGCGAATCTTGCGCTTGAGGCAGACATCCGTCACCAGCCCGTGTCCCGTCTCCTGATCCACCCGCGGCATATTCCCCGCATCGGGATCGCCGTTCGGATTGCCGTTTTCCACATCGAACAAAACAACAAAATCATAACGATTCTTGATGACTTCTGACATTTAATTTTCCTCCTTTTTTTCGTACCGCTTCTGCTTTTGATGATAATAACCTAAGATGAAGACCCCCTGCTCCTCTAACGGCAGATGACGGGGAATTTCTCTCGCCTCTAACTTCCCTAAAATTTCCGAGAGCAGTTTGTCGATCCTGATTTTCGGCGCTCCCTCCAATTTCTTCAAGTGATGAAGTCCCAATTTTTGCAGCATGGGGAACACATAGGCCGGTGTCCCGCAGGCAGAATTAAAGAACCGGTCGCGAATGGTCGCCTTGATGTCCGGGTTCGCTTTCTCCTGTGCCTCTTCCAAAACCGCGAACCATCGGCCTAAAAGATAGGCAACGTCTGTCGAATTTTCATCCAATGCCACTTCTATTCTCCTCCCTCGATTACGCAGCAAATACGCCTTCAAAAATCCGGCGCGCCTTGCATTGATTTTGTTATCCCCTTGCTCCGCTCGGATGCGCAGCAGGATATTTTGGAATACGGACGCAGGATACTTGCCGCCAGTCAAGACGGCTCTCAGCATGGCGCCCGCCATCACCGGCGAGGCCATTTTGTTCCGCGAATTGGCATTCACCGTCTCCTGTAAAAGCCGCCACAAGGGAATGTGCTTTCGCGTCTCCCACTTGGGGCGGACAATTTCCATCTGCTCGTGATGGTGCGCGACATGTTTCAGAAAATCCCCAAACGCCCCTTGCAGAAAGAAGCGCACGGAAAGCCGCGCCGCATTCGGGGCAAGTCCCAAAATGTAAAAGGGATTATCATACGGAATCGCGACCTCCCCATAAGGGATCGACTCACCATGCTGTACCTTTTGCAAAATCGCATTGAGCTTGGTGTCGTCCATCAGGTGTTCATCGGGGTCGTCCAAAATCATTCCGCGAAATAGCTCCTGTGCCAGAGCGCTGTCTTTCTGCGCCCAATAGACCACCGTCGTGTCCCCGATGCGTTTCGTATGCTGCTCATCGGCGAGCAACGCATTGAGTGCCGTCCCATAGGCGAACGCGGCTTTTTGGGAGACGGGCGCGTTCCCGCCCTGCTGTCCGTCGTGTCCGTAGGATTCATACGCGTTGGCGTTGAAGGAAACTAAAAATGCCCCCGTAGGCTGTGCATCAAAAACACCTTTAATCGCCGGATGCTTGATGGCAATCGGAGAAAGTACGCCCGTCACCAAGCAGCGCCGCGCCTCCCCCTCCTCTTGCTCCAGCCATTCCTCCCATGCCTCACGCACCTTGGCATGTTCATGAACGTAGCGGCCTTCATGGCGAAACACAAGATTGCCGCCGGCCAAAAGTTCGTCCGCATAAGGAGCCAATGCCGAATGGCTTCGCGTGGCGGCTTCACCGCCCGGCCACGTTTGAAAAAACTTTACCACCGCCTGTGCTGCCGGCTCCTCCACATCTGCCAAGATGTCCTGGTGCAGTTTAGCGGACGCAGCAAAACAATCAGCACTGCGCTTGGGTTTTCCTTTCTGATCAGCGCCTAAAAAGTACGACCCATTGTCACACAGGAAAAAGGGGCATATCCCGCTCGACCGCGTCTCTCCTACGGGGACGGCAAGGGACTGTGGTACCTCCACCTCTTTTTTCCCGCGCTGCACCCTCTGCGTCAGAGGCAGCACTTCCAGCACATCCCCCTCGCCGGATAAAACGAGGGCAAAGGAAACCTTGCGCTTTTCCCAGCCCTCCCGGGCAATATTTCCCTCTCGGCATTCATCATGGTATCGTTGCACCAGCGCTTCCAGCATCATCGATACACCTCGCAATCGGAGAGTTCCAATACCCCATTGACGAGCTGCGCCTGAAAGAACGTCGGTTGGATATTTTGCTGGTCGGTGTAGTCCATATCGTACAGCATGAACCCCAAATCCTTTGTTTCTCCCTCCTGCGCAGGAAGCGCCTCTTCGTACAAGCGAAAGTGCGCGGGAAATTCCCGGCAGCCAAGATACGGCGTATGGTAGCACTGCCCTTTGCGCGCCCGCCGACAAAACATCTCACGAAACTTTCCCGGATTATCGGACGCATTGGCTTTCTCCGTCATCACAAAATGCGCTTCGATGATGTAATGCGGATGACGAAGAACCGTGGCCGCCCGCTGCTGAATATCCTCCTTCGTCGACTGATAGATCTCCTTTCCTTTCTTTCCCACGAAGGCCGACACGTTACGGGCGGAAATCTTAGATTTCAACTCATTTCGCCTGACGTTGGCAAATTGAATGGGGGAGAGCACATGGATACGGTCGATCACCCATTTCATACCCGGATGATAGAAAATGGCGTCCAAGATGCCCCGCGCCGCGCTCGGCGTCATGACGGCGTAAGAAAATCGCTCCGCCTTGAGTTCCGGGCGCGTGAAGCAGGCGGCACTGCCCCACACCTCCAATCGCACCCCGTAATCCGACATAAGCATACCTCCTTTTATAACTTCTTATGTTTGGAAATAAATTCCCATAACCAATTTATCATGATATTTTCATTTCGTCAATACCGTTTTATTACACTTACGACAAATTTGACAAAAACCCTTGCTCATACTAAAATTCCTGATGGATAGAGTCGCACGAGTACCATTAGCGTGCGTGGGTTGAAATTTATGGTTGGATATAAGAAAGACCGCGAGGGCGGGGAGATGTTACGATCTCCCCGCCCTCGCATGTTTAACAAAACAGCCCTTCGCCTTCGCCGACATTGGACAGCAAGCCTTTGTTCGCATCGTAGGCGGACAGATCGGTGAGAACGGCCAATTCCCCATCGATCATCCGCAGCTTTCCCTGTGCGGATAAAAGGGCGAACGGCGACGACGCCGTGCCATGATAGACCTGCACCATATAGCGCCCCGCCTGCCGCAAAAGCGCCCGCGACCTCTCTCCCCGCTCCAATCTCCCCAGCAAGGCACATGCTTCTTCTGTCTCGGGGATGAAAATCGACCGCGTCCGATCTTCAATGATGCGAAAATCTTTCGCAATATCAGAAAAGGCATATTCTGCCGTCTTTTCCATGATTCCCTTTTTATCCAGCCACGCATCTCCACTGGTATCGTAAAGCTCCCTAAAATAGCGCGTAATCGCCACGGGACTCGTCAAATCCGCCCCGTACTCTCGTGCTACGAGCCTTGTAAGGCCAGCGGGAAGCTGCACCGCGGAGGCGGTTTTCTCCAAAGAGAACACCTTCACCGTCCCGCCCATCTCGATGTTTCCCTCGCGGTTGCAGCGCCCCGCCGCCTGCACGATGCTGTCGAGACCGTTGATCTCCCGGTAAACCGCCGGGAAATCGAGATCCACCCCCGCTTCCACCAAACTGGTGGAAAGGACGCGGCAAGATTTTCCTTCGCGCAACCGCGCGCGAATCTCTTCTAATACCTTCTCCCGATGCACGGGATAAAGGTTCGTGGACAAGTGGTACACGCCGTCCTCTTCCGCCAGTAAATCAAAGAGCCTTTGCGCTGTCTTTTTGACGTTGACGATGCAAAGCACCTGCTCGTAGGAAGCCAGTTCCCTGGCGATCGCTTCTTCCGTCATCGGTTCTCCGAAGAGCTCGATATGGGTGCGCCGGAACAGCGCCGCATTCTCCATGACAGCAGGGCATATCTCAATGGGGCGCATATCCGCCGAAAAAAACTGCTCCAGCGGTGGCTGGGTTGCCGTGCAGAGTACCGCCGTGCAGTCGTAACGGCGCACGAGTTCCTCGATGGCCGCCATGGAAGGCCGCAGATAGTTCAGCGGCAGCATCTGCGCCTCATCGAAAATCACGATGCTCTCCGCCAAATTGTGCAGTTTGCGGCATTTCGAGGGGCGATTGGAAAAGAGTGACTCAAAAAACTGGACGCTTGTCGTCACGATAAGAGGCGCGTCCCAGTTCTCCGTCGCCAAACGCCGCCGGTTCATGTCGCTGTCTTGCGTGTCGTCATACGCCACGTTCTGATGGTGTTCGACGACGCTGTCCTCGCCCAAAAGTTCCCGAAACACCGCCGCATTCTGCTCGATGATACTCGTATAGGGAATAACATAGATGATGCGCCGCCGCGTTTTTTTCGCATGAACGGCATAGTGGAGGGCAAAGGCCAAGGATGAAATCGTCTTCCCTCCCCCCGTGGGCACGGTCATGCGGTAGAGATTACCCGCGGCCGCCTCTCCCGCCGCGATGCTCTCTCGCAGGAGTTCCCGTCGTTTTCGATTGATGGGGGTATCGAGCTTTTGCCGTGCCTCCTCCGTCTCCGGCGGGGCAAACTTTTCGCTTAGCCCTTTCGTAAATCGCTCCAACAAGGTTTCCATCGCGGGAAAGCCCTCGCGCCCCACCTCGCCCCCCGCCATAAAGCGCTCCGTGTCCAAAAAATCTGCATCCACCAAGCAGGAAAACAACATTCGCGTATACACCATCGAGGGCAATGGCGATGCGCCCACTTGCCGCGCCAAATCTGACATCGGCAAAACTGGCGCTGGCACTTCCCCTTGATACGTGCTGTAATCGGGCAATTCCGACTTTTTCAGCCGGGCGGCAAGGGTTCCCTCGCCATCACCATCGACATTTGTCCCCATGTTCGGAATGCCGCCGTGATGACCCGCGACACAGGACGCCATCATGAGCGCCATCGTCTGCCGCAGTTGTCGCATAGGGCGCGTCTCGCCCGCTCCACTCCGCAGCTTCCAAAATTCCTGCGCCCCGGCCGTCGAATGGTCGATACGCCCCCGACGCTTTTTCTTTTCCGCCTCATCGGCACGAAGATAGTCCTGAAACGCCCGCGAATACTTGCCGATGTCGTGATACATCCCCAAGGCTCGCCCCGCCGCCTCTTCCCCAAAGGCAGCGGCGAAGCCCCCCGAAAGTTCGGCAACGCCGGTCAAATGATCGCGCAAGCGCTGCTCGCGCCCCGTCTCTTCCTCTACATGCGCCAGATAACAAACCTCTGTCGTCATTTCTCTTCGCTCCCTTCGTTTCCGAAAAATCTATATCCCTTCTCCCGCGCATCCCCTACCCCCTCGTCACCGCGATCACGGTGACCAAAATAAGCGCCATGCCGAAAAGTTCCCACCCGTTCAAGAGGAACGAAAAGAGCCACAGGGAGCACAGCACCGATACCACCGGCTCCACCGCGCCCAAGAGGCTGGTCTCCGCCGGCGCAATGTAAGTGGTACTCACTAAGTACAAAGAAAAGGCCAGCACCGTACCAAAAATAATAACGAACGCGTACGCGCCCCAAAAGGCAACATCCCCCGGCACGGCTTCCGTCCACGGCTGCGCCAGTGGCAAAAAGCACAACCCCCCCACCATCATCCCCCAACCGACGATCAGCAGTGTGCCATGGTGCGTGATCATGTGCCGCGGCTGAATCGTATAGACCGCCGCCGCCCCCGCCGACAACAGCCCCCAGAAGAGCGCCGCCCCGGAAATCGCCAGCGTCCCGAAATCGCCGCGGGTGACGAGGCAAATCACGCCCCAGAGGGCGCCGAGCATACATAAGACCTCCCGCCCGCGCGGCCGACGCCTTCCCTTCAGACAGTACCAACCGAGGATGAGGAGGGGATTGAGCAGCTGCAGGATGGTCGCCGTCGGCGCGTTGCTGTCCTTGATGGCGGCAAAGTAGCTGTACTGCGTCGCTAAAAGACCCAAGAGGCCAAAAAGAAAAAGGCTTTGACAAAGCCCCGGTTCCTGCCAAATGGAAAAAGGCAGACGCCTTTTTCTAAGAGCCTCTGCCGCTAAGAGAAGAAATCCGCCGAGAAGAAGCCGGGTGGAGGTCAGCCACGCCGCCGATACCCCTCTGTCCACCAAGAGGTACTCCCCGGCCACGCCGCCGACGCCCCACAGGCTTCCGCCCAAAAGCGCGTACACGATCCCCTTCCCGCGCGGGGAGAGATACCGCGAAAACTCCACCCTCACGCCTCCTCTGCCATCGCCGCCGAAAGAGCCGCGCCGATGGTCGCCCCACCGCGCACGAGGCAGACCGACGGCGGCGCGATACCGCTCCCCTGAAGGAAAATCGTCAGCGCGCGGGAAACCGTCACCGAAAGCCCGGGGAACTTCTCGTATAAAGAGCCTTCCACCGCGATGCAGCGCGACGGCGCCATGCGTTCCGCCGCCCGATGGCGCAGGATACCGGCAAAAGACGCCGCCACCAGCCCCGCCGACCGTCCGGCAATCGCCGCCGCGAGTTCCACCGCCTGCGCCAAAGCACGTTCCGTCAAGGATTCTCCAGCAAGCGCCTCCAGTTTTGCCCTCGCCGCCGAATCGCCGGAAACCACCGCCGCCAAATCGAGGGCGCTAAAAGACGGCGGCTCGTCCAAGGACAAAATATCGGCTAAGGCCAAGGCGTACAGCGTCCCCAAATACCGCCCTGCCGTCATTTTCTCCAAGCGCTGCGCCCCCGGCCGTTCCGAGGCCGCGTCAAGCCGCCGATCATAGACATTTTGCTCCACATCGGAAAAGCCGCCGGACTCCAAATTCAAAATGGTGGGGGACCGCATTCCCGGGGAAGTTTCATAATAGCAGGTATTGTGACCCGTAGCGTAGATCGCGCCGATGAACGTCCCCGGCATCTGATAAGCCGCCGAGAGGAGAACCGCCACCGTATCATTGATCACCGACACGGGGCGAAGATTGGAAAACCCCCTCGCCGCTAATGCCTCAAACAGAAGGGTGTTCACCCATGCCCCTTCCACGCCGCTGACAGAAAATTCCTTCGTCCACTGGATGAGCCGTGCATCCGTCAGCGTCTCCTGGAGGGAGGGAAAGGAAAAGGTATGCCCCAATCGGTATGGTCTTTCTCGGTCGCCTCCTGCCGCCTCCCCCACCAAATCAGCCAAAACGCCAAACAGCGCCGCAGCGGAGGTATCCTTTCCCGTAAAATCGTACTCTCCCAAAAGGCGCAGGGGCTTTTCCACGCGCGCTGTCACCGCACAGCGACCGCCCCCAAAAAGGCGCACCTTCGCCGCCCGGACGTTGGTGCCGCCGAAATCCACCGTCAAAAAATCGCCGGTCTCCTCCCCTGTGGGAAGCCCGACGTAAGCGGGCAAAAGCCGCAGGGAGCTTTCTTTACCCGAAAGCCCCTGCCCGATCGCCCCTTGAAAACGCCGTGCCACCGCGTCCATCTCTCGGCGCGGCAGAGCGAAGGCTTCCCGCGCCCATTCCGCTTTCTTCTCGTCCCAGCCCATGACGCGCCCCGCTCAGCGCAGACTGTCGTGATCCGACGGCAAAATTTCCACCCAATACCCGTCGGGATCGCTGATGAAATAAATCTCCCGCTCTGGATTTTCGTGGCAGACACACTGCATTTGCTCGTGCAGCATATGTGCCGCCGCAAAATTATCCACGGCAAAGGCCAAGTGAAATTCATTTTCCCCCAAATCATAGGGCGCAGTGCGGTCGGTGACGTGGATCAGCTCCAGTTCATGCCCTGCATGGCCATCGCTCAAGTACACGAGCGTTTTGCCGCGCACCTCCCGCCGGCGAACCTCCCGAAGCCCCAAGGCTTCCGCATAAAAGGACAAAGAACGCTCCAGATCCAGCACGTGAATACTATTATGCACAAAAGAAAACCGCATATCGATGCCTCCCTACGCCCACGATAACACCCATCTATCACCAAAGGCAAACCATGCCCATTCATTGAATTTCCTCATGCTCCTCCTGAAGCTCCCGGGCGACTTTGATGAGTACCCGAGTGATGCGAAGATTTTCCGTCTCTTCCACGAAAAAAGCGTTCCCGTCCTCGGACATGCGCTGCCCGACTCGGGGCGGTGAATCCACGTGCGCGTAGAGCCACCCCCCAATCGTCTCCACGTTTTCCGCCTCGATGTGAAGCTCCAAAATATCGTTGACCTCCTCCAAGAGGAGTTTTGCATCCACGGAGTAGAGCCGCGGTCCCCGCCGCTCCACCACGGGGCGCTCCTGATCGAACTCGTCCTGGATGTCCCCCACGATCTCCTCCACCACATCCTCGATGGTCGCCATCCCCGCCGTACCACCGTATTCGTCCACCACGATGGCAAGCTGGGCGCGCTTTTGCTGCATCGTTTTCAAGAGGCGACTCACCGCCATCGTCTCCGGCACCACCAAGACCCGGCGCGCCATGCTGCGCAGATTCGGCTGCCGTCCCTGACAGAGGGGATCCAAGAGATCCTTGATGTGAATGAAGCCCACGATGTTATCCTTATCCTCTCGGCAGAGGGGATAGCGGGTCATGCGCTCTTCGAGGGCGATGTGAATATTTTTCTCGGCGCTGTTTTCCAGATACAGACAGATCATATCCGTGCGCGGCGTCATGATGTCCCGCACTTCCTTCTCGGAGAAATCGAACACGTTATCCACGAAATCGTATTCTGTTTTTCCGATGTACCCTTGGCGCCGACTCTCCGCCATGAGGAGACGTATCTCCTCCTCTGAATGAGCGGCCTCCGCCTCCGTCGTCACCGAAAAACCGAAGAGCCGAATCGTCCAGTTGGCGACATGATTGAGCGCCCAAACAAAGGGATACGTGAGACGCTGAAAAAGGAGCAGGGGGAGCGCGATGACCAAAAGGATCTTGAGCGGATTCTGAATGGACAGATTCTTCGGCGCCAGCTCACCCAAAATGATATGCGCCGCCGTGATAGCGGAAAAAGCTGTCGTAAACGCAATGGTGTCCACCAACGCGCCGGTAATCCCTAGGAGAGCCAGCCACGGGCGGAGAAGCCCCGCCAAAAACGGCTCTCCCACCCAACCAAGCCCCAAAGACGCGAGCGTGATGCCGAGCTGCGTCACGGAAAGGGAGACATCCATGTGCTCCGTGAGCTTCTTCGCATAGCGAGCCTGACGGCTACCCTCGGCGATGAGTTCTTCCAATTTTGAGGCGCGCACCTTGACGATGGTGAACTCCGCCGCCACAAAAAAACCGTTGAGGGCAATGAGAAAAAGGATCAGCAGAAAATTCCCGGCGACGGCAAAAACGTCCAAAAAAACGACCTCCAAAACGCACTGTAATCTTGTTCAAATTATATCATACTTCCCCACAGGGAGCAAAAAAGGAGGCTGTTCATCTGCCACTGAACACCTCCAGAGAACGGGTAAATAAAGGGAAAGGGGGTGGGCTTATGACTTTGTACCACGTACTTCTTTTCTTAGTACTCGCTACCGGGTTCATCATAGCCATAAAAAAGAACTAACCGCCCCTCTCTCAAAGATGGCGGTTTAGTCCTTAAACCAAAGTTTACGTGAAGAGGTAGACGCCTTGCGGTGGTTTCCTCTTTTTCTTTATTTTAGCAGACACCGGCGTACTTTGCAAGGGAGAGCTACCGCTTCCTTTCCTTCGGCCTAAAGGATAACTGGCGCCCCAAGACATCAAAAACTCGAAGCCGCACAAAGGGATCTAAGTCCTATACGTTGAGTTATCGGAACTAATATAGGGACAAAAAAAGGAGGCTGTTTAGATGCACCTAAACAACCCCCGGAAACGGACAAATAAAGGTATTGGTCGGAGCGGCGGGATTTGAACCCACGGCCTCTTCCACCCCAAGGAAGCGCTCTACCAAGCTGGGCTACGCCCCGACGAACTGTATTGTACTACGAGTCGGCGGTTTTGTAAAGGAAAACCTACATTTTCCTTTACAAAGGGCGACAAGGGTTCATATCCCATGTCATGCGATTCGCTAGCTCGGCGTTGTTTCCGAAAAAAACACCGTCCTCATGCACAGTACAAAATGCGCTTTCGAGATCGAATCCATGGTGCAAAGGGCCGCAGCCATGCCCCACGTCAAGACCGGCGGACAATGCGCCCGTGACGTAGGCTTTGGCACGATCAATGGCATCGACGAGCGGGAACCCTTTTGCCAAATTCGCCGCGATGGCGCTGGACAGGGTACATCCTGTGCCGTGGGTATTTGGCGTATGGATTCGCACGCCCGGGAACGTGATGACGTCTTCCTCCGTGACGAGGAGGTCGTCGGCGGAATCGGCGGCGTGTCCTCCCTTGGCGAGGACAGCGCAGTGCCATGTGGTCGATAGCTGTCGCGCAGCCGCCACGCGATCCTCAACGCTTTGTATGGTTCCCCCCGACAAGAGTTCCAGTTCGGGCAGGTTTGGGGTGATGACGACAGCCAGCGGGAAGAGCGCCGCCGTCAAGGCGGCAATGGCGTCCTCTTTGAGGAGCCGTGCGCCGCTGGTGGCCACCATCACCGGGTCAAGGACGACATTTTTCCCACGGTGGACGCGCAGCCGGTCTGCGATGGTGCGAATGAGCGGCGCTCTTCCTGCCATACCGATCTTGATGGCATCGGGGCAGATGTCGTCAAAGACAGCATCGATCTCTGCCGCCAAAAAGTTTGGCGACGTTTCTTCAATAGCAGTAACCCCTAACGTGTTTTGTGCCGTCAGCGCCGTCACCGCGCTCATGGCGTAGACCCCGTTGGCCAATAGCGTCTTAATGTCCGCCTGTATGCCAGCACCGCCAATGGTATCGCTTCCAGCGATCGTCAGCACCGATTTCAATGTCACGCGAATTCCCCCTGATGAGATTTCTGTCCTGCGCTTCTCTTTCGTTTCCTTCCGTTTCGCATGTTTACCCAGCGTAAACACCCGTCCCATGCTTTCGGTGGTCGTGCTTTTCCAAAAGGGCGGTGCTGATGGCGGTGGGTGCGCCGTGGGCTAAGGTGGTGGTGTAGTAGGCCATGCGGGCTATTTCCTCTAAGACGGCAGCTTGGCGAACAGCACCGACGGCCGTGCTGTTCCAAACGACAGGGCCGTGGGAAGCGACCAAAATGGCGGAGACAGCCATGGGGTCACGTCCCGCCAAGGTCTCCACGATGAGCCGCCCGGTCGCATCTTCGTAGTCGCCGCGAATTTCCTCGACCGTCAAGGCTCGCGTACAGGGGATCTCGCCGCAGAAAAGGTCGGCGTGGATCGTGCCTAAAACCGGGATAGGGCGATTGGCCTGCGCCCAAGAGGTAGCGTAGCGGGAATGGGTGTGGACGATGCCGCCGACGTCAAGCCATGCGCGGTACATCGCTAAATGGGTTGGCGTGTCAGTGGCGGGGCCGTTCTCCCCTTCCACCTTTTTCCCTGTGGCTAATTCCACCACCACCATGTCCCGCGGCTTCATGCCATCAAAAGCAACCTCCGCAGGCTTGATGACGACAAGTCCTTCGGCGCGATCAACACCGGAGGCGCTGCCCCACGAAAAAACGGACAGGCCGTAGCGGGGCAGCGCCCTATTGGCCGCACAGACAAGTTCTTTCAAATCTTCCAGCATAGACGTTCTTCCCCCATGGTGTTTCCTATTTTCTGTGAGCGGCGCGGTGGTTCTTTTCCTGCACCGCCCCCTTGACGCCCTATCCAGGGCGATCACAAATTATGACCAGATACCCTCTCCTCGGAGCCGCGCCAAATAATCGACGGTCGAGAGGGGGGGCGCGAACCGATAGCCTTGTACGAAGTCGCTCCCCACCGACCGCAGATACTCTTCCTCATCTTCCCGCTCCACGCCCTTCACCGTGACCATCATGTGAAGATCGCGCGCCATGGTCAGGAGACTGCGCAGAATCGTCAGCCCCCGCCCGTCAGAATCCTCCCGCCCCATGAAGGACGAGGCGATTTTGACGCCATCCACCGGCATGTTCCGCAGGAGGTTCAAGGAAGAAGTATGGCCGCTGCCAAAGCCGTCCACGAAGACCCGAAACCCTGCCTCCCGAAAGCGGCGAACCACCGCAACCACCTGCCGCGGGTTCGCGGCATAGGTGTTTTCTGTAATCTCCAACCAGAGGAGTGAGGGCATGAGCCGATATTTTTCCATTAAGCCTTGAAAAAACCCGAAGAGATTTTCGTCGTAAAAATCCAATCGGGAAATATTGACGGAGAGCGGCAGCGCGCGACCAAATTCGTCTGAGATCCGCCGCAGGAGTTTACAGGCTTCTTCGCAGGCAAAGCGATCCAGACGGCGGATGAACCCACTGCGCTCAAAGAGGGCAAGGAATCGTCCAGGAACGATCATCTGATGGACGGGGTGGTGCCAGCGCGCTAAGACTTCACCGCCTGCATCATGCTGGTGGGAGAAGTGCCGCACCGGCTGGATGAAGATGCTGAACTGTCCGCTCTCCAAGGCATACTCCATCTCGCGGCAGATCATCTGCTCTTCTTGGATCTTTTTGTCCATCGCTTCATCGTAAACGGCGCTCTGCCGATGTTCACTGCCCTTGACGGCCATCAGTGCCCGATTGGCATAGTCAAACATATGCTCCACAGGAAGCGTCGGATCGGTCACCTGATAGACGCCGGCGTAGAATTGGATGCGATGGGGGATGGAAAGTGCCGCCACGGCTTCCTCCAGCCCGCAAAGGAGCGTCTCGATCCCCACGCTCGCCCCTGGCAGGGCGAGGACGAATCGATCCGCAGTCAGGCGACCCGCTAGGCCAAGGCCGCTGGCGACATGGCGCAGATACGCGCCCACGGTGCGCAGGACGAGATTGCCCATTTCCATGCCGAAGAGATCATTAAGTACCTTAAAAAAACTGATGTCAAAGCAAACCACGTCATAGCGGGTATCCTTCTCCCGCCGAAAAAGTTCTGCTGCCCGACGGCAGAAACTCTCCCGCCCGTAAAGCCCCGTCAGTGGATCGCGCTCAATTTGCTGGCGCATGTCCTCGATCTGACGAAGCTGTGCCGCCTGCTCGATTTTCCGCCATTCGTTCTCCGCCCGCGCCATGACGTTTTTCACGCGGCGCATGACGATGGCGGGATGGAAGGGGCGCATGAGGCAGTCTAAGGCGCCCATCTCGATGGCGCGCACTTCGCTGCCGCTCTCTTCCCGAGAGGCCATCATCACCACGGGAATGTCAACGAACCGTTCGTCCCGGCGGATCTCGCCCAAACATTCAAACCCGTCCATCTCCGGCATCATCGTGTCCAAGAGGATCACGTCCGCTCCGCACTTTTCTAAAAAATGCAGCGCCTCCTTGCCGTTCACCGCCTCAAAGATCGAAAAAGCGTCCTTAAAGAGCTGCGTCAAAACGCTGCGATGGATCCCGCTATCATCCACGATGAGCATGGTGGCTTTTCTTTCCTGTGGCACCATAGTAACCTCCCGCCATAACATCCCGCCCATCCGGGCTATGTCCGTGCCATGTCCCTCTTTAACCGTAAATTTTTAATTTTATTATAACATACCTTCCCCGTGTTTCACCACATAAAAATCCCGGAAAAACCGCAGGACGGTTCCTTCCGGGATTAGGGCGTCTTCTTAGGCCTGGACGGGCAAAACCTCGTTGAGCGCCGTCTTGGCCAGATGAATGGCCGTATCTAGTTCCGCCTGCGTGATGTTGAGGGGTGGATTGAAGTAGAGGACATCGCCGATGGGGCGCAGGAGCAGCCCGTGCCGAAGCGCATGGCGATAGACTTCGTAGCCCGTGCGCTGGCGGGCGGGAAGCGTCTCTTTCGTCTTCTTGTCCGCCACGAGTTCAAAGGCGTGAATGAGCCCAATGTGGCGCACTTCACCCACGTTCGGATGGGGCAAGATCTCATCTTCCATGCGCTTCGTGAGCCATTTCGCGTTGACGGCGGCGTTCTCAAAGATGGGCTGCGTGCGGAAAATGTGCTGTACCGCCAGCGCCGCCGCAGAGGCCAAGGGATTTCCGGCGTAGGTGTGGCTGTGGACGAAGGCTTTTCCCTCGCTGTAATCGGCGTAGAAGGCATCGTAGACCGCTTGGGTCGTCACCGTGATGGACATGGGGAGATACCCCCCCGTCAGCCCCTTGGAGATCGTCATGAAGTCGGGGGTGATCCCGGCGTGATCACAGGCGAACATGCGCCCGGTGCGGCCAAAGCCCGTGGCGATCTCGTCGGCGATGAGCAGCACCCCCGTCTCATCGCAAAGTGTCCGCAGCTTTTGGAGGTAAAGGGGCGGATAGATGCGCATCCCTGCGCTTCCCTGCAGAAGCGGCTCTACGATGATGGCCGCCGTCTCTTTTCCGTGCGCATCAAAGGCTTTTTCCGCGTGCTCAAAACATTCGCATTGACAGTGATCCCGATCACGGCCATAGGGACAGCGATAGCAGTCCGGCGCTTCCACGTGGATGTTTTCCATCATCATGGGCTGATACATCTGCGCGTAGAGATCAAGGCTCCCCACAGAAAGCGCCCCGATGGTTTCCCCGTGGTACCCCTCGGAAAGGCACATGAATTTCTGACGCTCGGGATGTCCCGTCTGCACATGATACTGAAAGCACATCTTGAGCGCCGCTTCCACCGCCGATGAGCCGTTGTCATTGAAGTGGAACTTCGCCAGCCCCTTCGGCACGATCTTCGCCAAGGCTTCCGCCAAGCGAATGGCGGCCTCGTTGGAAAAATTGGCGAAGATGACGTGCTCCAAGCGGTCGATCTGCTCTTTTACCGCCTGATTGATGATGGGATTACAGTGGCCGAAAAGATTGCACCACCAAGAGCTGATGATGTCCAAATACTTCTTCCCATGGACATCGTAGAGCCACGCCCCCTTCGCCTGGGCGATCACCATGGGCGGCAGTTCCTCGTAGTCCTTCATCTGCGCCGCCGGGTGCCAGATGTATTGTAGATCCCGATTTTCCCAATTCTCCTGTTCCAATGCCATCGCGCTTCTCTCCTATCCGATCATGTGCGCAAGGGGGCGATCCTGCCCTCTCGCGTGCAAGTTACCGATACAGCCCCGCCAAAACATCCGGGTCGATGTCTAATGCGCCGTCCTCCGCCTTCACACAAGCAAGGACGGGGACGCCCGTGATCTCCGTGATCATGCGCCGGTTATCCTCCTCCATGACGTCGCCGGGATGAAAGCGATTCAAAATCACCCCGGCCACAGGAATGTGCCGCGCCGCCAAATGCTCAATGGTCAAAACCGCCGCGTTGATCGTGCCGAGCCCGGCGTCCGCCACCACGATCGCCCCGAGGCGAAGCCGCACCGCCAAATCGTCTAAAATGACGCGCTGCGTCTCGTCCCAGCGCAGAGGGCAGATGATCCCCCCGCTCCCCTCGACGGTGAGGTAGTCATACTTCTCCTTCGCCCGGCGAAAATCCGCCTCCACCCGATCGAAGTCGATGGGGAGGCGATTGAGCTTCGCGGCCAAGTGGGGCGAAACCGCTTCCTCGTAGACGTAGGAAACGAGATTTTCCACCGTCTCGCCGATCCCCGCCGTCTCGTTGACGTAGAGGGCGTCACCGGGCAAAAGTTCGCCCGCCGCGCCCTTTTCCGCGCCGCTGATGGCGGCCTTATAATATCCAGCGTTCTTTCCCGCCTCCCGCAGTTTTTTCACGATGAGCGCCGTCACATAGGTCTTCCCTACGTCCGTTCCTGTCCCCGTGACGAAAATCGCCTTGCCCATAGAATCACGCTTCCTTTCTGATCGATGGTTCGGTATCTCCTGCACGCGGCCTTGCGATGGCGACGCGCCGAGGCTTTGACCGTAGCCGCTATTTCCCCGCCGTCTGCGGCGGATTCAGCCATATCCCCGCCGAAAGCCCCCTTTTTGCCGCCGCTGCCGCTGCCACGCAGAGGAATGCGTCCGGCGGAATCTGCAGGATCCCGCAGTAGAGAATGACCCAGTAGAGCGCTACCGGCGCGTCGATGACATAGTTAGAAATGACATAGAACCAAACGAGACCAAAGGCGTACACGATGACCATGCCGCCGAAATTGATGAGGAGCAGGCGCCGAAACGTCGGCACAGCCCCCTGCCGTGCCGACCAGCCGCAAAACCACGCCTGCACGACAAACCCGATGAGATACCCAAACGTGGGCTGGAGGACGTAGCCGGGGCCTCCGCCCGACGCGAACACCGGCACGCCCATCAGCCCCAAAAGGATGTAGACCGCGACCGCTGTCGCCCCCAACCGCGGGCCGAGCAAAAGCCCCGCGAGCAGGGTGAACAGGAACTGCAACGTAAAGACATCCGTTCCGATCGGGATGCGGATAAGCGCCCCTACCGCAACCAGCGCCACAAAGAGCGCACACAGGATAAGCTCCCGCAGAGAAAGCCGCCCCATTTTCCATCGCCCTCCCTTACCTGGACAAAAAGATGCGCCGCTTTGCGAAACGCGCCCGCAATCGGCGTCCTGCCCCAAGCATACGACTTTCGCGTCCTTTTGTCAACCGGCAGTCGCGTAATGGTTGACGTTATTCTCTGCAAAGATTTGCGTCGGGAAGCGAAAAATGATAGTATAGACAGGTGATTGAACCTCAACGCGCAAAGGAGGCACGCATGACCCCCAAACGCTCTCTGCTTCGATTCTGTCTCCTGTTGCTCTTTTCTGCGGTACTCTTGAGCGGCTGTCAAATGATCGGCCCTGCGCCGCTCCCACGGGCGGAGCGCACCGACTTTTCCGGCGGCGCCACACACCTTTTGATCGACCTGCCCGGGCGCTTTGCAGCGAAGCCAGAGTCCATGCCTGTCCCCCCGGAAGCCGCACCCTTCGTCCGCAGCGTGACGCGGTACCAGCCGAAGAAGGAGGCAGGGCTATCGCTTTCGCTCGCCGCCGTCCGATTTGACGAAGCGGCTGTCGCCAGACGCTTCGGCGCCCCTGCGACGGCGCGACAAAAATTTTACGCAGACTTTCAAGAGGCGCTGCTCACTGCCTTGCTCCCCGAATTTCAAAGAAAGGACGCGGCGAGGGAGGTCAAAAGCACCCGCGAAATTCGATCCGTCAACGGGCGGACGATGACCGTTCTTTCCGCCGACTATACCAGCAGCCTCAATACCCCGGGAAAACTCAAGGCCATTTTCCTCCCCGACGAGCGGGAAACTTGGATTCTGACCATTCTCTACGATGTCGGCGACGACAAACTGCCCGCCGAAATCGAGCGCATCATCGAGTCCATCCGCATGACCGGCTGAACCCGAACCCTTTAGGATAAACACCCATGATGAAGGAGGCAATATCCCCATGAAACCATTGACCCAGCCCCTCGTAGCCGCCCTCTTGGCCGCCGGACTTTTCAGCGGCACCGTCCACGCTGCCCCAGAAGAGGAAGCACCGACGGCGGCGGAAGAAATGACCGAGGACGTCATGCTGGCGGAAGAATCACCCAGCGAGAGGGAAAGCGCGCCGGACGTGGCGATGGAGGAAGAACCCGCCCCGACGGCAGAGGCCGCGCCCCATTTCGTCGGTATCCCCAATCCCATGATTGAATATCCCGATGTTCCGGCCTTGGAACGTGCCATCGGCTTCCCCGTCCTTTATCTCCCCAGCAATTTCTACGCGCTTTATCATCCGGCTGTCCACGTCTACGGGATCAGCGGACAGGTAGCGGATCTTCGCTTCCATGGAAAAGCGGACAACACCACCATCACCCTTCGCACCGCTTTGGAAGAGCGCATCTTCACCACCGACATCAGCGGCGTCCATGGCGTCCAGTGGCAGACCCAGAGCGCAGGCGACGTCAAGCGCACGCAAGTGGACGTCGCCACCCTCGCGGACGGCACCCGCGTCGTCCGCTGGCATGCTGGGCGCTTCGTCTTTGCCCTCTCCGCCACAGGCTTCGACGATGCCTCCTTCAAGCCGCTCCTCAAGAGCTTCGTCGTGGTCGCCGACCGCTTTTCGCACAAATACCGCAGGTTCACCCTGAACCCTGCCAAGAAATAATCCGCGCCCAAAAAAGGCTGCACCGTGCCGCGATACAACATGGTATCGCGCGCATCGGCGCAGCCTTTTTTGATGCCCTTATCGTCAAAGTACGCCACGGAGCCTCTCCGAAGAGAGCCCGCCTCAAACTTCTCCCTCCGCCTGAATGCCCAACTTCCGCTTCCAATAGCGCGAGTAGACGGCGGCCAAGGGATTATGTCCCAAGAGACGATCCTTCACCGCCAAGGTGGTGACAGGGCCGGGGCAGCTCATGTTGAAGAGCGCGTCATGCCCCACACAAAGACCGCAGGAGAGGAACAGCTCCGTCCCCTGCTCCGCCAAAAATCGAGCCTGCGCTTTTGGATTGCACATGGCCTCGTGTTCCAGTTCCGGCTTCACCTGCTTGAGATCAAAGACTTTTTTGGGCACGCTGCCGGTTTTACAGCACGCGCTGAAAAAGGTAAATCCCACCTTTTCATAGTAGCGGGCGATATAGGACGCCTCGGCGGAAAGACCGATGCAAAAGGCCATGCCCAATTTCGTGTAGCCCATCCGCCGGGCAAATTCCGCCGTCTCCTCAAGGCGCGTGATGTCACTGTAAAACGTACCTTCGACGTAAGCCGCCGCCTCCATGATCCGCTGCTCCTCAGGCGTGTAGGCGGCTGCCAGCTCCGCCCGCTCCACACCGGTGCAGTTGACGCCCTTCGTGTAGCAGGCGTGCGTGGGACAGTCCTCGCAATGCCAGCGCATGATAACCCCTCCTCGCTCTCTTTTCTCTCCAAACATGCCCATATACGGCGGGAAGCGCCATTCCCCCGTCCGATCGCGGCGTCGTGCACTATCCCTCCGTTTCCACCCGCACGCGGCTGCCGCGGCTCGATTTTTCTACAATGATCTGACGGGAGAGCGCCTGTTTCAGCTCTTCCCGATGGCTGATGAGCCCGATGAGCTTCCCATGCGCCGTAAGCCCCTGCAGCATCCCAATCGCGCTTTCCAAAGCCTCGGGGTCGAGGGTGCCGAAGCCTTCGTCGATGAAGAGCGTCTCAATGACGACGCCGCCCGCATTCTCCGTCACGGTATCGGAGAGTCCGAGCGCAAGCGCCAAAGAGGCCATAAAGCTCTCGCCGCCGGACAGGGTTCTGACGGAACGCCGGCGGCCGGTGTAGCGATCCAAGACATCTAGGGCGAGGCCGTGTTTTTTCCGCTTATCGTCCTCCGCTTGGGCTTCGTGGGGCAGGAGGGAGAAGCGCCCGCCCGTCATGTCCCCTAAGCGAACGTCCGCCGCTTGGACGATGCGGGCAAACCCCGCGGATTGTACATATTCTTCAAGGCTCGTTCGATGGCCGACAGTTTTCCCACTGATTCTCTCGTAGACGTTTTGCAGGAGTGCTGCCCGGTGGCGGCGCTCTTGATTTTCCGCCCCCGCCCCTCGGATCCGTTCGGCGGCGGCACGGTTTTGCTCGCGGCGGCTGTAAACCGCGCTGTGCGCTTGCCGCGCCTTCGCCAAGGTCTGCTGCTTTTCTTGCAGCTTGGCCGAAAGGGCGTCCACCTCCGCAAAAACAGCGTCTTTCGTCTGACGTTCTAAGATGGCAAGCTGGCTCTTCGTTTCCGTGACGGCGCGGTCATGATCATCCACCGCCTGCCTGCGGGCGGCGATGTCCCCCTCATCCGTATAGTGCGCCGCAAAGGTCTCCTCGGTAAAGCCCTGCGCCCCAAGGGCGGCACGAAACGCCGCCTCGCTTTCCCTCGCCGTTTTTTCCTGCGCCTTCGCCTGCGCTATGGCTTCGTCGCGCTTGGCCTCCGCTTCGATCCGGCGATGCTCCGCCTCCCGCGCGTCTCTTTCGGCACGTTCCATGGCGTCGCGCCGCGCCTTCGCCGCCTGCTCTTTTTCCTCTCGGGCGTTCTGGGCGCTCTCCAACGAATCGTAAGGGAGATTTGGCAGCGCCTCCAGCGAAGCCTTCGCCGCCGCCTCGGCTGCCACGGCGGCCAAACGGTCAGCCGTCGTTTTCCGCTCCTCTTCCTCCAGTTCCTTTTGGCGTTCCCGTGCCACCTGCACCGCTTTCTCTTCCCGTTGGAGCGACGCCAGCGCGGCCTCGCACGCCTCTTCCTCCCGCCGGATGGACGCCCGCTCCGTCTGCAGCCACGTCTGTGCCGCCGCCACGAGGGAAAACAACGCTTCCAAAGAGCTCTCTTCTTTGGCGCTGCCCCGATACGACACCAAAGGTGCTGCACCTTGTCCCCGAAGCCTGTCTAAAAACGCACCCATATCCTGCCGCAATTTATCCGCTAACGTCTCGCAAATGCTCCGCGCCTCCTGCGCGGCGCGCACGGCCTCGTCCTTTTTCCGACGCGCCGCTTCGAGCTCTGCCTTGGCCTTTTCCCAATCGGCTTCCCGAAGGCTGTCCGCCATCAGGGCAGCGGGGCGTGGATGATGGAGCGCCCCGCACACGGGACAAGGCGTTCCGTCGGTGAGCTTTTCCGCCAACATCCCGGCGCGGCTGTTCTCAAAGCGCCGCTCCATCTCGTCATGGGCGGCGCGTACCGCATCGAAAGCGGTCTGGGCGGCAGCGCAGGCATTCTTCTTCTCCTGCCAAGCCGCGATCGCCGCCCGACAGGCGGGAATCTCCTCCTCGGTCAATCGCCTTGCGCTGCGATGGTCTTCGTCCCCGCGCTCCGCCTTGGCGCGCAGCACCGCGCGCTGCTCCCGAAGCGATGACAACTGGGAAAGCTGTGCCTCCCCCTCCGCGATCTGATCCCGCACCGCTTTCCTCGCCTCTGCCACGGCACGTTGCTTTTCCCCCGAGGCACGCATCTCTTGCTGCGCCTTTTCCAGCGCCGCTTGATGCGCTGCCCGAGCGCCGTAGAGAGATTCCTGCTCCTTCATCGCCGCCGCTTCTTTTTCGGCTCTTTCGATCGCAGGACGATCCTTGGCGGCCTTTTCTGCTAAGGCTTGCGCCTTTTCGTGCCCCACCACCGCGGCAGCGAGCCGCGCCTCCTGTTCCTTTCGCTTCTCCTCTGCCGAGATCGCCGCCGCTTTTTCCTTTCGCCAGCTTTCGTACTGCGCCCCCACGAAGCGCACCGCCTTCACTGCCATCGCCAAGGCGGCACGCTTTTCTTCCATCGCGGCGGAGGCCGCCGAAAGCGCCGCCGCCTTTTGCCGGAGCGCGTCCCGCTCCTTTAGGCGCTCGTTCATGCTTTCGGCTTGGCTGAGGGAGGCGGCCATGGCCTGCGTCGCCGCCTCCGCCGCCGCGATGGCCGCCGCCGCCGTCCGTTCGCGGGCGTCGTCGTCCTCCGTCAGCTTCGCTAGGATCGCCCTCATCTCTTCGATGGAATCAACCGCGCCCGAAGCTGCGTACTTTTCTTGCAGCGCGACGAGCTCCGCCGAAAGATCGCTCTCCGGCGCGGCCTTCGCCTCGCCAAAGGACTGCGCGATGCGCCGCGCGCTCTCCTTCGCCGCTTCCTTCGCTTCATCCGCCTTCTCTTTCAAGCGATCCGCCAAGCGCCGATAACTCTCCGTTTGGAAAATCTTCTGCAAGAGGATCGACCTCTGCTCCGTATCCGCTTCTAAAAGCGCCCGAAATTCCCCCTGCGCGATCATGACCACCTGCTTGAACTGCTCGTAGGTGAGATGGAGAATCTCCTCCTCCACCGCCCGGGTGACCGCCGTAGGTTTATCGATGAGCCGCCCGTCGGGAAAATACAGCGCCGCCTTGACATTCGCCATCTCCACCGTGCCATCGCGGTGGCGAATGTAGGGCTGCTCGCGGGAGATGGTGTAGATCTCGCCCCGATGCTGAAACGTCAGCTCCACTTTCGGGCTCGTCTTTTTGTCAGCAAAATCACTGGCCAGCATTTTCGCCTCCCGGCGCTGGCTGCTCGTCCGCCCGAAGAGCGCGTAGCATATCGCGTCAAAGAGGGTGGTCTTCCCCGCGCCGGTAGAGCCGGTGATGAGGAAAATCCCCTCGCCGCCCAAGGCGGTGAAATCAATGACCGTCGTGTCCTTATAGGTGCCAAAGGCCGTCATGGAAAGGGAGAGCGGCTTCATGCCATCACCCCCGCTTCCTGCGCTGCCGCCGTGAGTACCGCCCATTCTTCCTCCGTGGGCGGCACGCCTCCCTCTTGGGTGTAAAACGCGGTCACCCAATCGGCAAAGCTCTTCTCCTCTCCCGCTTCCCCCGCCGCCTCGCCCAAAATGCGCTGCGCCCGACAGGAAAACTCCACCTTCATGGCGTTGGGATAAAACTGCTTCACCAAGTCCATGGCATCGAGGACAGGTATTTCGTCCGTCAGCGTCACATACAGATAATCCTCTGCCGCGTCACCGTCTTTCTTCGCCTGTTGCCGAAGCTCCGCCATGGTACCCTCGACATGGCGCAGATCGCGCCGGGGCGAAAAGGGAATCCGCTCCGGCTGAACCGGCGTTCCCTTTTCTCCCAGCGTCACCAGCACCATGGATTTTTTGTCCTTCGCCTCCCGCAGGGAATACTTGAGCGGCGAGCCAGCGTAGCACACCGATTCCCGGCCGATCCACTGGGGGCGATGGATATGGCCCAGCGCCACATAATCGAAGCCGTCAAAGACCCCGCTTTCGATGGCCTCAATCGTCCCCACGCTCGCCGCCATCACCTCCGAGCCGCCCACCTCCGGCCGTGCCGCACCGTGGGCGACGAACTGGTGCGCCACGAGGACGTTGCGCGCCGAAAAGTCCACCTCAGCATGAAGAATGGCCGCCCGTATCGCTGCGTCGTAGGAGTCCATCGTCTCCTCCGGCCATGCGTGGCGCATCGCTGCCTTCGTCACATAGGGCAAGAGATACACATGCACCGCGCCCACCTCGTCCTCGAGCGTTACCTTGCCCAGCGTCGGCTCGTAGGTGCCCGCGATATGGATGTTTTGGTGGCGAAAGAAGCGTCGCCCGAAATTGAGCCGATCCCCCGAATCGTGATTGCCGCTGATGAGAAATACTGCCGTCGAAAGCGCTGAGAGCTGCACCAAAAAATCATCCAAGAGCGCGACGGCCTCTTCGCTGGCCACGGAACGATCATACACGTCCCCGGCGATGAGGACTGCATCGACGTGCTGTTCCTTCACCGTGCGCCAGATTTGTGTCAAAATGTGGCGCTGCTCCTCGATCATGGAATAGCCATGTACCACCTTTCCCAAGTGCAGATCTGCCACATGCAGAAACTTCATGTCGATCCCTCCGCTCGCGCGCCTTTTCTTTTCATTATAACAAATTATAACAAAATTTTTCTTCCGGCGCCGGCGCTTTTCCAACAAAAAAACACCGCCGTCCCGCAAGGCGCCCTTCCCGTAGCCCAATTCTGGGTGCGCCGCCGTTGGCCGTGTTTTTCTTACGCGCTATTCTTGTTTAGGCGTCCGTCTTTGCCCTCATATGGATCGCGATCTCGGCCGCCTGTTGGTAGGAAGCCGCCGCAGCCAGATGACGCTCCCGCCGCATGGCTTTGGAAATGCGGCCGCCGCTCGCTTTTTCCCGCGCCTCATCCCTCTCATCATTGGGGAGCTCTTGATAGGCATCGGACTGGATGTGCGCCATCCACGTTTTTTGCAGCGCCCGAATGATGAGCAGCGCCGTCGGCGGCAGGGACCCATCGCCCCCGTCGGCGGCCTCGCCGTCCAAGAGTTGGCGCAAGGTGCGCGTTGCGTCCTGATTCGCCTCTTGCGTCTGCCCCATGGCGTCCATGACTTCCTCAGCCGCCTCCATGGCGGCGGCAATGGCCTCCTCTACCTCTTGTTCCGCCGTCTCATTGCCCGCGACGGAGTGAGCGTCTGCCGCCGTGCTTTCCTTTGCCGCAGGCGCAGACGATACCGCCTCCCCCGCTTGCGCGGGCGCCGTCTCCACCCCCGCCGGCGTTGGCGCATTGACGCCGCCCGTTGGCGCGACCTCTCCCGCACCAGCACCCCCGTCGGCCATCGCCGCCTCAGACGACACCTTCATCGCCGCCCGCACCATCGCCAAGCGCGCCTCACCCTTCGTCCGCGCCTGCTTCAAGTCACGCTCCAATTCCTCCCGCGCCGACTCAATGACCCGCGCCTTTCGATAGAGCGCCACATCGTTTTCCTTCAAATACTTCATATCGTCGCCCGACAGCTTGTCGCCATTTTTCATCTTCTGTCGGATCGCCGCCATCCGCATCTGATCCACAGACGTCTTTTGCTTCGTCCCCGTCGTCGAAACCGTCGCCGGCATGGCAAAAGAACTTTTCCCCTGCGACCGATTCAGGTCAACCGTCGCCCCCGTCGCGATTTTTTGCGTCGCCATCTTCTGCAAATTGCTCCGCCGCAGATACTCATGGATCCTTCCAATTCCTTCTAACACGTCCTGTACCTCCCTGTTTCCTCCACTTCATCCAGAAAACGCCCACCATCTACGAAAATGGGACAACAGACGCCAGCGGTTCCTTTCAATGTATAATATACAAAAACCGCAAAAAAAGCAATCCTGTGCCGTTTTCCCTCATCCCCTATGACAAACTTTCGCACCTTATGTCCAACTTTTATACCCGTTCGGTTGACATTTCGTGTCTCTGTGAGAAAATAGGAGGGATAACCGCTTTGGCTGCACCGTAGTTTTTCTCCCTGTTGGTGCCGCCGACACCAGCGGGGGAAAGGAATATATCATGGACATACTGGAAAAAGCGCTTCAGTGGAAGCATACGCAAAAGATCATCACCGTTGTCATCCTCCTCAATGCCGCCGTATTGGGGCTGTTGACGAATCGAACCCTGTCAGGCGACGAAATATCCCTTTTGGAATCAATTGACAAAGCCTGCTTGGGGATTTTTACCATCGAGTTGGTCGCCAAGCTCTTGGTTGAGCGACGGAAGTTTTGGTCGGACGGTTGGAATATTTTTGATTTCGTCATCGTCCTCAGCTCCATCCTCTTCATGTCTTCGAGCATCTCGGTTCTGCGCGCCTTCCGTATCTTCCGACTCTTGAAGGCGTTGGCCGAATTTCCGGAGCTTCAGATCTTGGTATCGTCCATGTTGAAGGCCATCCCGAGCATGACATGGGCGCTGCTCTTGCTCTTCATCGTGTTTTATATTTTTGCCGTCTTTGGCAGCACGATGTATGGCGATGCGTTCCCGGAACTCTTCGGGGACATCGGCGCCTCCATGTTTACCCTGTTCCAAGTGATGACCTTTGAATCCTGGGCGACAGCCGTGGCGAGACCGATCATGGAAATACACCCCCATGCCTGGATCTACTTTTTGACGTTCATCCTTCTGACCGCCGTCACGCTCCTCAATGTCATGGTGGGGATCGTGGTGGAGGCCGTCTCCTCCATTGCCGAAGCGGTCAAACAAGAACAGGCCGCCGCTGCGGGGGAAACGGCACTGCCCGAAGACGGCAGCGACGAGGAACGAGAAGCAAAGATCCGAAAGCACTTGGAAGAGATCGAAGCCTTGCTGAAGAAACGCTGACGGCCAGCGCCGCCTAAAATGGACGTACGTTCCCGCTCGACATCAACCCCCGCCGATGTCGCAAAAGCGGTGAAAACGCTTCAAAAAAATTCCATCCCGAATTAAGTAGTAGACTTTTGCATAGAAGATATGCTATAATCTCATATATGAGTGATCACGTTTTGTTAAGGGGGAATTTCGTATGAAGATGGGAAAAGGGAGGCAATTCGCGCTTTTTTGTGTGCTGATGGCGCTGATGACGGCGCTCCTCACCGGTTGCGGCGACGGAGAAAAGGCGGGGGGCAAGAAGTTCCTGAACATCGCTACGGGCGGCACGGCAGGCACTTACTACCCGCTGGGCGGCGCGATGGCCGAAATTCTCAACAAGGCGATCCCGGGCATGAACGCCAGCGCACAGAGCACCGGCGCTTCCGTGGCGAACATCAACATGCTCAAGGACGGCTCCGTGGATCTGGCCATCGTGCAGAACGACATCACCTACTACGCGGCGAACGGCACGGAGATGTTCAAGGACAAGAAAGTCTCGAATCTCCAAGGCATCGCGGCGCTCTACCCGGAGACCTGCCAATTTTTGACGCTGGAAAAGAGCGGCATCAAATCGGTGGCGGATTTCAAGGGAAAGCGGATCGCCGTGGGCGCGGCCGGCTCCGGCACGGAGGCGAACGCCCGGCAGATCATGGAAGCGTACGGGCTGACGTATAGCGACATCGAGGTGCAGTACCTCTCGTTTGGGGAAGCGGCGAGCGCCCTCAAGGACGGCAACGTGGACGCGGCCTTCGTCACGGCGGGCTACCCCACGGCGGCGATTCAGGACATCGCGTCCCAGCATCCCATCCGCCTCCTCCCGGTCGAGGCAGATAAAGCGGACGCCTTGATCAAAAAGTACCCCTTCTACACGAAGACGACCATTCCCGCAGGCACCTATGCGGGCTTCAACGAAGAAGTCCCTGCGGTGTCGGTCATGGCCATCCTGATCGCCACAGACAAATTGGATGCGGGCTTAGGCTACGACGTGACCAAGGCGCTCTTTGGAGGGCTGGATCGCCTGCAGGCGGCGCACGCAGTGGGCAAGATGATCACGAAGGAAGGCGCGATGAAGGGCATGTCCATCAAGATGAACGGCGGCGCGGAGAAATTCTTTAAGGAATCCGCGACGAAATGAAGTTCGTCAACGCAGTGCAGAGGTAAGGGATCCTCCTCGTGTGCAGACGGAAAGCGGGCGCCGAACCTGACGCGCCCGCTTTTCTTTTTCAAAAGGAGCGCGGCAGTCGATGAAGCGGCGTATGGGGACAGCGTTTTGGGTGGCGGCGTTTGGCGCGGCGGTGTCTCTCTTTGCCGCCCTTTGGCTCCTCTCGCGCCCCTATCTCTTCGTCGCCGCGCCGGATCGCCTGTTGGCGGCGCACCCCGCCGAAGCTGGGATGGCATTTTCCACGCGCTTTCTCCACTCGGTGCAAAAGACGCCCGTCGAGGAATTTTTCACCGTGGACGAGGCGCGCCAAGGCTTTGTCCTCGTCCGCACCCGCTACCAATCCTTTGGCGTGGGGCTGCCCTTCTTGGCGGCGGACGGGACGTTTCAGAGCGAGGACGGCGCCTTTTCCATGGCGGACATGGATCGACACCTTCCTCGGCTTGACCTTCGCCCCGGCACGGGCACGAACCTCACCCTCACCGTAGGGGACACCACCTATCCCCTCTCCACCTTGGTGCCGCCCGGCACCTTGATCCGCATCTACCTCGCACCGTATTATCATCGCTGGCGGTGAATCCGCTGACGACAGACACAGACAGGAAAAGGATGAAGACGCTATGATGGACGAAAAGCACCAAAAATTGGCAAAGGAGGCCTTGAAAAAGTACGACAAAGAGTCGAACACGGCGCAGCACAGCGGCTTTTTGGCGCATTTCGTCGCGGCGCTCGCCATCGCCTTTTCCGTGTTCCAGCTCTACACCGCCGTCTTCGGGGTCTTGGACGCCCAGCTGCAGCGTGCGGCTCACTTGGGTTTCGGCTTATCGCTCGTCTTCCTCCTCTACCCCACGCGCGGACACCGCTTAGGGGAATTGAAAACCCGTTGGGAGGACTACATTTTTGCCTTTTTGGGCGCCGCCGCGCCGGGCTACATTCTCCTCGAATACCAAAAATTGGTGCTGCGCTCCGGCACGGTGACGGAGCTCGATTTCGCCGTAGGATTCGTCGGGCTGCTCTTGGTCATCGAAGCCACCCGGCGCGTGGTGGGAATGCCCATGGTCGTCGTGGTACTGCTCTTTTTGGGCTACGCCTTCGCTGGCCCCTACATGCCGGGCGTCTTGGCGCATCGCGGTCTGACCCCGCAGCAGCTCGTCGGCCACCTCTTTTACACCACCGAAGGCATCTTCGGCATCCCCCTGGGCGTCTCCTCCACTTTCATCTTCCTCTTCATCCTCTTCGGCGCGTATTTAGAGTCCACGGGGCTCGGCCGCTTCTTCATCGACTTGGCGAACGCCGTGGCGGGCTGGGCGGCGGGCGGCCCCGCGAAGGTCGCCGTCATTTCGAGCGGCCTCATGGGGACGGTATCCGGCAGCTCCGTGGCAAACGTCGCGGGCACCGGCAGCTTCACCATCCCCATGATGAAAAAATTGGGCTACGATAAAGAATTTGCCGGCGCCGTCGAAGCGGCGGCCTCCACCGGCGGGCAGCTCATGCCCCCCGTGATGGGCGCGGCGGCGTTCTTGATGGCGGAGTTCGTCGGCGTGCCGTACCTCGAAATCGTCAAAGCGGCCATCATCCCGGCCGTGCTCTACTTCGCCGGCGTGTGGCTGGGCGTCCACTTTGAGGCGAAGCGAAAGAACCTCAAGGGCATCCCCCGAGACGAGCTGCCGAAGGCTGGGAAAATCCTCCGCGAGCGCGGCCATTTGGCCATCCCGCTCATCGTCATCATCTACCTTTTGGTGACCGGGTACACGCCCATGCGGGCGGCGCTCTTCGCCATCGTCCTCTCCATCGCCGCCTCGTTCCTCAGGAAATCGACGCGGATGAAGCCCATCGAGATCGTCAAGGGACTGGAAGCGGGCGCGAAAAACGTCTTGGGCGTCTTGGTGGCCTGCGCCTCGGCGGGGATCATCATCGGCGTCGTCACGAAGACCGGCGTGGGGCTGAAATTGGCCTCGGCGCTCCTCGACTTCGCGGGCGGCCTCATGCTCCCCACGCTCTTCTTCACCATGGTCACCGCCCTCCTCTTGGGCATGGGCGTCCCCACCACGGCGAACTACGTCATCACCTCCACCATCGCCGCCCCCGCCCTCTTGCAGATGGGCGTGCCCATTTTGGCGGCGCACATGTTCGTCTTCTACTTCGGCATCATCGCCGACGTGACCCCGCCGGTGGCGCTGGCCGCCTACGCCGGCTCGGCCATCAGCGGCGGCAATCCCCTCCAGACGGGGATCAACGCCTCGAAATTGGCCATCGCCGCCTTCATCATCCCCTATATCTTCGTCCTCTCCCCCGTCATCCTCATGGTGGACGCCACCCCTCTCGCCATGGCGCTGGCGCTCTTCACGGCGCTCTGCGGCATGGTCGCGCTCTCAGCCTCCTTGATCGGCCACTTGGCGACGGACATGAAGCCGTTGGAACGCGGAATCCTCTTCCTCGGCGGCCTGATGATGATCTACCCAGAAGCCGTGACCGACATCGCGGGACTCTGCATCTTAGGCGGCAGCCTCTTCATCCAGCTCCGCCGGAAAAAAGAAAGGAAAGGGTGATCCCATGTACACGGAACTACCGCCGACCCACATGGCGTACATGATCGAAGCGGACGCCGAGGCCGCCGCCAACCTCACGGAAAATGACGGCGGCCCCTTCGGCGCGGTCATCGTCAAGGACGGCGCCATCATCGGCCGCGGGCGAAACCGCGTCATCGCCCGCCACGACCCCACCTGCCACGCCGAGATCGAGGCCATTCGTGACGCCTGTCAGTCCCTCGGTACGCACGACCTTTCCGGCTGCGTCCTCTACACCTCCTGCTACCCCTGCCCCATGTGCCTCAGCGCGACGATCTGGGCGAACATCAAGACCGTCTACTACGGCAACACCGCCCAAGACGCCGCCGCCATCGGCTTTCGCGACGACTTCATCTACCGCTTCATCGAAGAGCATCAAAAAAACGCCGCCGTCCTCCATCTCGAACAAATCGGCCGCGAGACGACGATCCAGACCTTCTACGCCTATCAGGAAAAAGAGGACAAGACGCTCTATTGAACGCAGCCTTTTGTGATCCGCCCTCGATGGTGCCGTTCGCAAAACATACGAAAAAAGAGCCGGATTTATCCATCGCTATCCCGATGAATAAATCCGGCTTCTCTGTCCTACCTCAATGAGGACGAGTACAAGCTTGTCGCCTTGTATGTCAGCCAAAATTCTTCAAGCATCGTAAGTCGAATGATTTCAGACAGACTGCTGTTATTGTGTTTTGCATACGCCTTAAAACTATGCAGTTCTCTTTCCGGCACACGCAAGCTAATCATCGACATCGAGATTCCCCCTTGCTCTTGCAATACGATTGTATTACGCCATGATTTTTTGTCAATGGATAGGAAAACGCGTGCCGCAGATGACTGCGGCACGCGTTTTCTGCTTAAAAGACCTTGCCTACCATGAACCACAGGCGATTCCTTGCCGTGGCGGCATCGCTTGCGCTTTCGGGGAGGCCGATGCGGCGCGCCCAGTCGAGGCGAAGGAAGTAGTCGCCGGGGCGGTTGTAAGTGATGCCGAGACCCCAGCCTTTGAGTGTCTCGTTGCCGCCTACGCCGTCATTCGCGTATTGGATATGACCCATGTCGAGGTAGGTGCTGACCGTGAGGTGCGGCACGCCCGTCCGATAGGAGAGTTCGAGGCTGCCCAAGATGCCGTTGTCGCCCGAGGCTTCTCCCTGCGGGTAGGCACGGACGCCGTTCGCACCGCCGAGATAGAGTTCTTCCGAGCTGTCAAGGTTCGCACCCGCTTTCTGCGCCTGCGCTTTGAGGTTCAGGCTCCAGCGGTCGCTGAGTTCGTGGCGCAGGTTGAGGTTCAGTACACCTTTCATGAAGCTGCCTTCTGTCTTTGCACGCCGCATTTGGAGACGCGCCCATGGGGAGTCTGGGGTGAGGCGTCCGGCGTAGGCGGTGATGTCGTAGATCAGCGCTGTGCGGCCATGGCGGTCTTCGCCTTTTAGGCCAAGGTGGAAGGTGCTGCTGTGCTTTTCGAGTTCCATGCCGACGGCTTTATAGGCATCGTTGAGTTTGCGCCAGTCCAAGCCGTAGGCGAGGGAGAGTGCACTGTTCGAGGTGCGCCAAAGGGGCGTCGCAGCGAAAAGGCTCAAGGTATCGGCGGTGCCTTCTGCGCCGAGGCGGCGGAAAGCGCCGCCGAGTTCGTAGTCCATGCGGCTTATGCCAAGGCCGATGACGGTGCCGTCCGCACCGATGGGGTAGCTGTAGCTGAGGCTGTAATTGTGCATGTCTTTGTTGGAGCGGGTGAGGGCGAGATTCAGGCGGTCGCCGCTCTTCGTGAGGTTATCCAATATCCCTTGGAGGCCGTAGCGGTATCGGCCGGAGGTTTCGCTACCGTAGTTTTCGCTGTATAGGACAAAGGTTTGGCGCTTGCCGTCTTTGACGCGGATGGTGAGGTTGCTCGTGCCAAAGTCTTGCCCCGGGGAGAGGAGGCCAGCCGCTTCGATGCCGCCCAAGGCGGCGATGTTGTAGAGGGCGGTTTCAAGCCTTCTCCCTTCGATGGGCGCGCCTTCTCTGATGGCACGCGCCATGCGCCGAATCTTTCCGTCGCTGATGTCGGCGCTGTTTTCGATGGTGATTTTTCCGTAGCGTCCGGCGATGAGACGAATCGTGAGGGTGCCGTCGGTATGTGTCTGCGGCGGCAGGTAAGCCGCGGCCGCTGGGTAGCCGCCGCGGCGCGCGCAGTGGGTGAGTGCGGCTAAAAGGTCATTGATGTCGGCTTCGGAGAGCGTGCGGCGAAGGTAGGGAGCCGCGGTTTCGTCCAAAGCGGCGTTGCCGATCGCCGTGCCGTCTTGTTCGATTTCGACGCGTGCCAATTGAAACGCTGCCGCGGTACTTCCCCCTTCTGCGGTCGGCAGGTGACTTTCGATGGCGACTCCCTGCGGTTTGGCAGGCATCTCTACGTCGGTCTGCGGCAGGTTCGTCGCAGCGAGGGCGGTACCCGGCATGAGGAGCGCCGCCGCGAAGGGCAGCGCAAGGGCGATGCGCATACAGAGAGGTTGATCTTGGTTTTTCATAGGAAAGACTCCTTTTCCGGCAGATAAGTCAGGGGCGTCCCTACATCAAAGGTGCAGGCCTTGGATTTCCAGATCGGTCTCTGCGTCGAAGCGATAGAGGCCGAGGGTTGCGGCGCGTACGGGGCGCGGGTTGCCAAAGCCGTAGACGATCGGACTGTAGCCGTCGTAGAAGACGGGCTTTGCGTCCTGCACCAGCGCGGTGAAGAGGCCGCTTACCCCGGGCGCGACGTGGATGATGAACGCGTGCGCGTTGCCCGCCGCCTGCGTGATGTGGTAGTTGCCGAGGTACCCGCTCGACACGCCGCCAATGCTGCCCGTGACGGCGTATCTGCCGGGTTTTTCCGTATTGGCGACGGCACTCGTGAACGTGAGACTGCCCGGGGCGAAGACGCTCATGTCCTCGCCGTCCGCGAAGCCGTCCGCACGCCCCGTGAAGTCGGGCATCCGCCTGCCCTCCACGGCGTGCTTCACGTCGGCGACGAGGGTCAACGTGCGGTGCATGATCACGCCCGTGCCCGAAAGGGTCGCGCCGGCGGGCAATTTATAGTTGTCTGCGCCATTGCCTTGGAGTGCAAGGGACGAGAAGTGTACCGTTTTCCCCGTGCCGACGTCCTTGTCGGAATAGCTGCCCGCGCCCGTGAGCCTGATCCCTTCGCCCTCGCCATGCGCGAAGTTCGAAAGGGTGTAGTTCCAGTTCTTTTGCAGTGCGCCGGCTGCATTCGTCGTCCCGTCATAAATCTTGTCAAAGGTTCTTCCTGCGATAGCGCCATGCGTCAGTTCGCGCCGCGTGATCGTGCCTACGCCCTGAGCACGATTGGCGACGATATAGTTTCCCGCGCCTGCACCCGTGAGGGCGACGCCCGTGTAGTGGACGGTGTTTGCCCGAGCGACGTTTTTGTCGTTGTACGCCGCACCTGCGGCAGTTGCGCTCACGCTGTTTTCTTCCCCAGCGACGACATTGCCGAGCGTCGCGTGGAACTGCGACGCGTCTGCTGCGGTATTGCCGTCGTAGATTTTGGTCTGCGCCGCGACTTCGCCAAGGGTCAACGGACGCTTTGTGATCGTCCCTGCGCCCTGTGCGCTATTGGCGAGGCTGTAGTTTGCCGCGCCCGTGCCTTGGAGGGCGACGCCTGTGTAGTGGACGGTGTTTGCGCCGACGACGTTTTTGTCGTTGTAGGTCGCGCCCGTGGCGGTCGCGCTCACGCTATTTTCTTCGCCCCGGACGACGTTTCCGAGCGTCGCGCGAAACTTCGATGCCTCTGCCGCGGTGTTGCCGTCGTAGGTCTTGGTCTGCGCCGCGACGCCTGCAAATGTCAGCGTGCGCCGCGTGATCGTGCCTGCGCCCTGCGCTTCGGTGGCGGCGAGGGTATAGTTTTTCGCGTCACGCCCCGCGAGCTTGATGCCCTTGTAGGTGACCGTGGTGGCCGAAGCGACGTTTTTGTCGTTGTAGGTCGCGCCCGTGGCGGTCGCGCTCACGCTGTCGCCTCCGACTGCATGGACGAGCGTCGCGTGGAACTTCGACGCGTCGCCCGCTGTATTGCCGTCGTAGGTCTTGGTCTGCGCCGTGACTGCGCCAAGCGTGAGTGCCTTCGGCGTGATCGTCCCTACCCCCTGCGCGGTATTGGCGACAGTATAGTTCTCCGCGCCCGCGCCTTGGAGCGCAGCGTTGAGCACCACCGTTTTGTCCATCCCGGCGTCTTTGCCCGCCGTATACGTTCCCGTGACGGACGCAAGCGCGATGCCTGATCCCTCGCCCGTGACAAAGCCGCCGAGGGTGTAGTCCGCCCCCAACGCAAGCGTCTTCGTGACATGCGCATTACCGTCGTAGATCTTGTCAAAGCGTGTACCGCTCTTGAGGGTGAGCGTCAGCTCCTTCGGCGTGATTTTCCCCGTCCCCTGCGCGGTAGCGGCGATGGTATAGTTCCCCGCGCCCGCGCCCGTGAGGGCGATGCCCGTGTAGGTGATCTTGTTTGCTGTGGCGACATCTTTGCTGTTATAGGTCGCGCTTTCGGCGGTCACGCTCACTTTGCTTTCCTCGCCTTGGACGACGCCCACGAGGGTCGCGTGGAACTTCGATTTGTCTCCTGCTGTGTTGCCGTCGTAGGTCTTGGTCTGCGCCGCAACGCCGCTGAGTGTCAGCGCCTTCGGCGTGATGGTGTATGCGCCGCCGACGATGTCATAGCCGAACGCATCGCTGTACGCATGGTATGTGCCGACATCCTTCCCTACCGACCACTTGATATGCTCGTCGTTCATCAGGGTCGGCGCCGTGCCATCGTAGACCTTCTCAGCGTTCTTGACCCACTTCGTCCCCCGCATCAGTCCC
>JBQNAL010000015.1:0-47345 GCA_052170475.1 Schwartzia sp. (in: firmicutes) | reverse complement strand
AGGCCGATGGTACTTGGCTGGAGACGGCCTGGGAGAGTAGGTAGTTGCCGATTACTGCTTTGAGAGGCCGGTTTTTCGGTCTATATGGCGGGTGTGGTGAAGTGGTTAACACACTGGATTGTGGCTCCAGCACGCATGGGTTCGATCCCCATCACTCGCCCCATAGAGGAATAGAGCCGTTTTCGGACGGTTTGATACAGGGGTATAGCTCAACTGGTAGAGTAGTGGTCTCCAAAACCATTGGTTGAGGGTTCAAGTCCTTCTGCCCCTGCCATTTTTTTTATATGATTGTGTGGTAAGTCGGAGTGGTACTCAAGTGGCTGAAGAGGACGGTTTGCTAAATCGTTAGTGGGGCGACCCAGCGAGGGTTCAAATCCCTCCCACTCCGCCATCCTGCAAAGAGAGCAAGGCATCGGATAGAGTTCGGTGTCTTTTTTTGTTGGTGCCTTTTTCGTGCAAGGTGGTACGAAAACGCATAGAGTCGGCGGTTTCGGCGCATTTGTCAAAAATCGAAATTGACAAAATCGCCGTTGCGCTTTACTATTTATATATATTGTCATTTTCGGTCAGCGTTTTAAGAACGGGCTTTTACTGAGCGTAGCGCGACCGTTGAGAGAGGATCGTCGGCATGTTTGGAATGAAAATGGACATTGGCATTGATTTGGGGACGGCGAACGTCTTGATCTATGTGCGCGGGCGAGGCATCGTGCTGAATGAGCCGTCGGTGGTGGCGGTGGATCGGGATACGAACCGCATTTTGTCCGTGGGTGAGGAAGCGAAGCGGATGCTCGGGCGCACGCCGGGCAACATCACGGCGATTCGTCCTCTGCGGGACGGGGTGATCGCTGATTATGACATGACGGAGAGTATGCTGCGGTTTTTCATTGACAAGGTGATCGGGCGGCGTTTTGTTTTTCGGCCGCGCATTATGATCTGTATCCCTTCGGGGGTAACCATGGTGGAAAAGCGGGCGGTGCAGGATGCGGCGGAACAGGCCGGGGCACGGCGTACGCAGCTCATCGAGGAGCCGATGGCGGCGGCGATCGGTGCGGGGTTGCCGGTGGCCGAGGCGACCGGCTCCATGATCGTGGACATTGGCGGCGGAACCACGGATATTGCCGTCATCAGCTTAGGCGGCATCGTCCTCAGCCGGAACCTTCGCATCGCCGGGGATAAGTTTGACGAAGCCCTTATCGCTTACGTGCGCCGAACTTGCAATATCCTCATCGGCGAGCGCACGGCGGAGGAAATCAAGATTCGTGTCGCGGCGGCCTATGACACGGCGCGTCAGACGGAAATGGATGTGCGGGGACGGGATCTCTTGACGGGGCTCCCCAAAAATATCCGTCTCACTACGGCGCAGGCGGCAGAGGCGCTGTCTGCGCCGGTGAGCCGTATTGTGGAAGGCGTGAAGGCGGTACTCGAGGAAACGCCGCCGGAACTCGCGGCGGACATCATGGATCACGGTATCGTGCTTACGGGGGGCGGCGCGATGCTCTATGGGCTCGATAGTCTCATCCAGCGGGAGACGGGGATTCCCACGATGTTGGCGGAGGATCCTTTGTCCTGCGTGGCCATCGGCACCGGCAAGGCGTTGGATTTTGCCGATTGCCTGGGCGATGGGCAGGAGATGCGCAGCGTGCTGTCTCCTTCTGCCAAGTAAAAGTTGGGACTATCATCGGGACAGGAGTTTATCGACGTTTGTCGAATAGATAAACGATAAGCGTGGTCATGTGTGGTCTGTTTTTTGATGTGCAGGCGTAAGCAGGCAAGATTTTTATTGAGGTGAAGCGTAATGTGGCGTGGACTTTATACGGCGGCATCGGGGATGATTACGGAGACGACCCGGACGGCGGTCATCGCAAACAATTTAGCCAATGTCAACACGACGGGTTACAAGCGGGATCGCGCCATTGATCGGGAATTTGCGCCGATGCTGATTCGGCGCATCAACGATACAACACGAAATAAGATCACCGATTTTAAGGAGTTTTCCTTGGATCGCCGAGCGCCCGTCGTGGGGACGTTGGGGCTTGGTTCCTACACGGAGGAGATCGCGACGGATCACGCCCAAGGCGCGTTGATGACGACGGGCAATCCGTACGATGTCGCGATTTCCGGCGAAGGGTACTTTATGGTGGAAACGCCGGAGGGCGTGCGCTATACCCGAAACGGGAACTTCTACCGGGCGGCCAATGGCAATTTGGTGACTTCCGACGGGCGAAATGTCTTAAATGCGCAGGGGCGTCCCATCAATATCCCGGCGACGGCCACGGGCGTCATCGTCCACCAACAGGGCGATATATACGCCGATGGGCTGTTGGTGGACACGCTCGGCTTCGTCCAGTTCGCTGACCGCCGGGCGGTCTTGAAGCAAGGGGACAGCCTCTACTACACGCAAGAAGGGGTGCGCCCGGTTTCTGCGACGGGCATCATTGAGCAGGGGGTCTTGGAGCGCGCCAATGCAAATGTGATCAGCGAGATGGTGGAACTCATCAATAATTATCGGGTGTACGAGGCGGATTCTCGGGCGGTGACGACGCAGGATGCGATGCTGGATCGTTCTGTCAATGAGGTGGGGCGCCTGACCTGATGGGTTCGGACGGCGCGATGAAGGATTAAGTTGTGCAGGAATTGTTTCGATATAGGGATAGAGGGCAGTTTGCTTTTGGGATGGAGGAGAATGTGTTATGATGAGATCGCTTTGGTCGGCGGCTTCCGGAATGAAGACGCAGCAGGCCAATATGGACGTGGTGGCACACAATTTGGCGAATGTCAACACTTATGGCGACAAGAAGGTGCGGGCGGAGTTCCACGATCTTTTGTACCAGACACTGCGCCCGGCGGGGGCGGACAGCGGCGCGGATTCCCAGTATCCGAGCGGACTTCAGATCGGGCTCGGGGCGCGCTTGGCGGCGACCCAGCGCATCTTTACGCAGGGGAATTTGCAGACCACGGAGAACCCCACGGATGTCGCCATCGAAGGGGAGGGCTTCTTCCGCATTGAAATGCCGGACGGCACGATTGCCTACACACGCGACGGCGCCTTTAAGCTCGATTCTACGCGGCGGCTTGTCACGTCGGACGGCTTCCCCGTGGCGGACAACATCACCCTCGATCAGGACGCGACAAGCGATTCCATTACGATCTCTCAGACGGGTCTCGTCTCCAATGTCGTGAACGGTGCGACGAACCAAGTCGGGCAGATCACTTTGGCACGCTTCGTGAACCCGGCGGGACTCACTTCCATCGGGCATAATCTTTTCGTCGAATCCGAGGCGTCGGGCCCCCCCTTGGAAGGCAACCCCGGGGATGACGGCGCAGGTCGGCTCCAACAGTCCGTCTTGGAGATGTCGAATGTACAGGTGGTAGAGGAAATGGTCAACATGATCGTGGCGCAGCGCGCCTACGAATCCGATGCGAAGGCCATCACCACCACGGATTCCATGCTGGAGATCGCGAACGGTCTCAAGCGCTGATGAATGGCGGGCGCATCCTTCGGGGGCTGCTGTTCGCGTTCTTGTTCTTTTTTCCTGCTGCGGTTGAGGCCTATGGGATGTCGGTCGAGGAGATGTACCCGCAGGAACTCTCTTCGGAGGTTTTGACGCAGTTAGCGGTCGACCATATCGAAGCGGTGCTGGCCGAGGGCGGGGAAAGCCGCCGGCATACGGTGACGGCGGACTATGCGATCAGTCCCCTGCGGCTTCCCGAAGGGGCGGTCGCCTGCACGGTGGAGACGCCCCATGGGATCCGGTACTGGGGAGGGACAGAAGTTCTTATCCACGTGTCGGTGGATGGGATTCCCTTTCGCAAGGTGGCGTGTCGCTTCCGTCTCCATGTGTTTGACCATGTGGTGGTGGCTGCCCGCGGGATTTCGCCCCGGCAGACGCTTACCGCCGAGGATCTTCGAGTGGAAGAGCAGGAGATCGGTGCAAGCGGCGGAAAATATTATACGGATGTAGCTGATGTCGTGGGGTTGGTGTGCAATCGGCGATTGAACGCAGGGCAGGCCGTTTTGCAAACCATGGTGAAGAAGCCCCACATCGTCAAGCCCGGCGCGATGGTCACGATTGTGGCGCAGGTGAATGGCGTAGAGGTGCGCATGGAAGGCGTGGCTTTGTCGTCGGGGCGGGAAGGTGAAGTGATTCGGGTACGCAATGTGGCGTCCCGTCGGGTAGTCCTCGCGAAGGTCATCGACGCGGGGACGGTGGAAGTAGCGCGTGGATGAACGGAGGGCGGTGCCTCCCGCAGGGGATGGCGTTCCGGGCTTTTTTGATAGAGCAGGTGATGAGCATGAAGGAAAAATGGCAGAAGCGCTTGGCGGCGGGGCTTTGTGCCGCCCTCCTTTTCGGTGCGGCGGCACCGGCGGTGGCGCAGTCCCTTTGGTCGGATGGCGTCAGCGGGGAGAGTATGCTGTTTGCGGATCGCAAGGCGCGCAATGTGGGGGATATTCTCACCATTGTGATCAGCGAGACGGCGACGGCGTCCATGACGAAAGCCTCGAATAACGCCAAGTCAGGGGAGACGAAGCTGAACGCTGGGTTAGGCATCTTTGGCTTTTTGGCGGCAGCTTCGGCAGGCGCTTCGGACAGCTTCAAGGCGAACGGTTCCACGACGAACACGAACCGTGCCACGGGGCGCGTGACGGTCACCGTCACCGATGTTTTACCCAATGGCAATATGGTGGTGGAAGGGACGCAGTCTATTTGGCAGAACAACAACGAGCATAAGATCACCCTGCGCGGGGTCGTTCGTCGGGACGATGTGTCCTACGCGAATACCGTACCGTCGACCCAAGTGGCTGACGCGACTATTCACTTCGATGGCAAAGGTCCCATCAACGCGAAACAGCGGCAGGGCATTCTGACGCAGATCTTCAATTTCCTCTTCTAAGGGGGTGGGTGCATGAAACGATTGACAGCGCTCTTTTTAGCGCTTTTCTGCTTTTTGACGACGGCTCCGGTCTTTGCCGAGTCGGCGGTCACGCGGCTCAAGGACGTCGCCAAGGTGCAGGGCGTGCGCGCCAACCAGCTGGTAGGCTACGGCTTAGTGGTCGGCCTGAACGGCACCGGGGATTCCAATAAAACGCTCGAAACCCTGCAATCCGTGGCCAATATGCTGCGGCAATTCGGGGTGACGGTCAATCAGGCTACGCTCAAGACGAAGAACGTGGCGGCGGTCATGGTCACGGCGACGCTTCCGCCCTTCGTTCGGGAGGGGGATACCATTGACATCACGGTGTCCTCCATGGGCGACGCCAAGAGCATTCAGGGGGGTACCCTCATTCAGACACCGCTTCAGGCCGGGAACGGACAGATCTACGCCGTGGCGCAGGGGGCGGTTTCTACGGGCGGCTTCACGGCAGGAAATGGCGGCGGTAGTCAGCAGAAGAATTTCCCGACCGTGGGGACGACACCGAACGGCGCCATCGTGGAAAAGACGGTGGAGGACGACATCGGCACGAACGGGATGATTTCCCTCTCCCTTGCCCGGTCTGATTTTACGACGGCAGATCGCGTTGCGCAGACCATCAATCTGCGCTTTGGCAATGTGGCGCGGGCAGCAAACCCCGGGCGGGTGGACGTATCCTTGCCGCCCGCTTACCGCAATAACGTGGTGGGCTTCATCGCCGGTCTCGAAGAGCTGCCGGTGATGCCGGACAATGTTGCTCGCGTGGTGGTGAACGAACGCACCGGCACCATCGTCATGGGCGGCGACGTCTCCGTGGACAATGTGGCGATCACGCAAGGGGGGCTCTCCATTCGCGTGACCCGCGAAGAAGAGGTGTCCCAGCCGGCGCCCTTCAGCTATGGGACTACGGTGGTAACAAAAAATGACGACGTGGACGTGGAAGAGGCGCCAGCGCACAGCATTGTGCTTCCTGCCACGGCAGACGTGAGCGACATCGTGGGGGCGCTGAACGCTGTGGGGGCGACGCCGCGGGACATCATTTCCATCCTGCAGGCGATCAAGGCGGCGGGCGCACTCCACGCTGAACTGGAGATCATGTAAGCGTTGGATAGGAGCTTGGCTTTGGCTGACGCGTGTGAAGAAAAGACGAGCAGGTGAACGTATGGGGAGCATGGTAGGTGGCATGAATGGCATCGGTATGAACGCCGAGGCCGTAGGCGCGGGCAGCGCCGCTTATCGCATGGCGAAAGAAAAGGCACAGGAGGCGCAGTTTGCCGACCTATTGAGCGCTGTGCAAAAGAAAGCGGAGGCGGCGAAAGAGGCGAAGGCGTCCGTGCCGCAGACAGAGACTCTTCGTTCGGGGGGCGTGTCGCTCGATCCTTCGGCGGCGGAGGAGAAGGCGCGGGCTCGCCTTCAAAAGCGCCTCAAAGAGGCTTGCGAGGGGTTTGAGTCCATGCTGCTTAATATCATGTATAAAGAAATGCGCAATACGGTACCGAAAAATCAGCTCTTTGGCGACGATAACGCCCATGACATCTGGCAGTCCATGTTGGACACCGCTCTCATGGAAGAGGCGGCCAAGACGGGCGGGATCGGCTTGGCGGATATGCTCTACAAGCAGTTGGCGCCGCAGGTATTGGCGGAAAAAGCTGCTTTGCCGAGGGCGTCAGGCGCAGGTGTTCCCTGAGACGGCTTGGGCACTGGTTGGGAAAGAGATTGTGATGGAGCTTTTTGGTGAAGCGATGCATCCTAAAGGCGTGCATCGTTCGCTGAAAAGCTCTTTTCATGTGCCGCCGGTGGCGCCTGCCGCCCGTCTCACGTCGATAGAGGGAAATGGGCTTTTCGCCGCCTTTTCAGATTGGACGGCTATCCTGAAGCAAACCGAGGTGGCGTGACGTGTGGCGCATCCATGAAAAGGAGCTTGATACTTTGGAAAACATCAAACATATGAGATGGCGAGCCGTTCTTTTGGCGTTGGCCTTCCTCTTTTGCTGGCAGACGGCGGCTTTGGCGGCGCAGCTCACCGCCGTTCGCTTTGGCGGCGGCGTGGAGCGGGAACGCGTCGTTTTTGAGCTGTCGGCGCTGCCTGCCTATGAAGCGAAAACTTCAGCCGACGGGAAACAGGTGACCATAGAGTTTGCCGGTGTTTCTGACGGGGTGCGCATCAAGCCCGCGACGCGCGGGGAAGTGATTCGACACGTTTCCTATGTCAAGGTCGGGAAAAATCTTCGGGTCATCATTGATTTGGAGGAACCCGCGGCCTATGAGATCAAGATGCTCCATAAGCCCGAGCGGATCTACATCAATTTCCAAAAGCACTACGAGATTCGTACCGATGAGGTCAAGGCGCCGGGGCTGGTGCTGACGAAATATGTGCGCCGGGATGGGCAAGGGCTGTTGACCGCCTACCTCTTGGACGTCGATCCGCTGCGCTACGATGTGGTTCCCGCGCTCGCCAATGGGCAGGTGCGCGGGCGCGCTACGGTGAGCGAGATCGCCGACGATTTGGGCGCGGCGGCCGCGATCAACGCCACCTACTTTGACGCTACCGGGGCGATTTTAGGCGTCATGCGGATGGGGGGAGAATTGGCGGGGACGACGTATTTTACGCGGAGCGCCCTTGGCCTTTGGAAAGACGGGACGGCGTTTGTGGCGCCTGTCCACTATCACGCGACGGTGCAGATCGGCAAGGTGTCGCGCGACGTCTCCGGGGTCAATGTCACCCGCGGAGAAGATGCCCTCATCCTCTACAATCGGCTCTTTGCCGCCACGACGGAAACGAATGAATTTGGGCGCGAATTGATTGTGCGCGGGGGGAAGGTGACGGCCATCCGGGGGGCAAATTCCCCGATCCCGCAGGACGGGTATGTCATTTCCCTCCATGGAGCGTCTAAAGACGCTTTTTCCCGGGTGAAAGTGGGGGATGCGGTGATCCTCACCGAGGAGTTTGGCGCGAAGTGGGTGGGCGTTCCCCATATCATCGGCGCGGGACCTACCTTGGTCAAGCGGGGCAGGGTCGCGGTGAACGCGAAAGAGGAAGAGTTCCCCGCTGACATTGCTGTGGGACGCGCGCCGCGCACCGGGGTGGCTGTCCTCGCCAATCGGCACATCCTTTTAGCGGTGGTGGATGGACGTCAGGCGTCCTCCATCGGCTGCACCTTAGAGGAGTTTGCCGAACTTTTCGTACAATTCGGTGCGAAGGAGGCCGTGAATTTCGACGGAGGCGGCTCCAGTGAAATGGTGGTGGGCGGCGAGATCGTGAACAGCCCCTCCGACGGTGCGGAACGCCGCGTCGGCAGTGCGTTAGCGGTGCTCCACAAATAGCCGACCGCTCCCCGCGACAAGAGGATGAGGGCATGAATGCTGGCGCTCGACCGCACAGCATCGGCATGGGGTTGTCTTTTTCCGAGGGGTGTGGTATTCTTTGAGCGGAGCAAAAGATGGCATCGCGATGCGAGCCATACTTTGATCAGACGCCCCAAGGACAATGGAATAGGCATGAGGTCTGCTTAGATCGGAAACGACTGAGACAGAGAGGATAATGGGATTGCTACGCCTTTCGGTCACAGCCGGAGGGCGTTTTCTTTTGCATCCGTCAAAGGGAAAGCCGTGGCGAAACATGCTGCGGTGGGAGAGGCATTGGGAGGTAGCTATGCAAAAAGGGTGTCGCTGGATCGTAAACAACATGGCGCTGTTCGTCCTTTTCGCCGGGGTGGCGGGGGCGGTACGCCCCTCCCTTTTGGCGTGGGTGGGGCCTTGGATCGCGCCTCTCTTGGGGCTGGTGATGTTCGGGATGGGCATGACCTTGCGGGTCGAAGATTTTCGGCTGATCCTGCGGCGCCCGTGGGAGGTCTTTTTGGGGGCGCTGGCACAATTCACCATCATGCCCTTGGCGGCGTGGGGATTGGTGAAGGCGTTTTCCCTGCCGCCGGAATTGGCCATCGGTGTGGTGCTGGTAGGTACCTGCCCCGGCGGCACGGCGTCGAACGTCATCACGTATCTGGCGAAGGGGGATGTGGCGCTCTCCGTCTCTATGACGATGGTCACGACCCTCTTGGCGCCTGTGGTGACGCCGTGCCTGACATGGCTGTCCGCCGGTGCGTGGGTGGACATTTCCCTCGTCAAGATGATGATCTCCATCGCGCAGATGGTGCTGGCGCCGGTGCTCTTGGGGATCATGGTGAATCATTTCTGTGGCGGGTTCGTCCGAAAATGTCTGCCGGTACTGCCGCTTTTTTCGGTGATCACGATCGTCCTCTTGGTGGGCGGGGTGGTGGCGCTGTCGGGGGGCAAGGTGTTGACTTACGGGGTCTTGATCGCCGCCATCGTCGTCCTTCATAACGCCTTGGGCTTAGTCTGCGGCTATTTCTTTGCGCGGCTCTTTCGGCTGCCGACGGCAAAGACGCGGGCGCTGGCCATCGAAGTGGGGATGCAGAATTCGGGGTTGGCGGCGTCTCTCGCGGTGCTGCACTTTAACCCGGCGGCGGCCATCCCCGGAGCGATTTTCAGCGTGTGGCACAATATTTCCGGCTCCCTCGTGGCGAATTACTGCCGCCGTCGGGATCAAAAGGCGGCGGAGGGCGTTGACGCGGATCCGGCATGAGGGCGAGGAGCGCTGCGGCGTCGGCGTGGCTTCTCGCGCGTCGCCTCGGCTCCTTCTGTTTCGGGGGGGCGGCAGCGTGTTTCGTGGGAGATAGCGATGACAGACAGAGAAGGAAAAGGAGAGAGTTTCGTGCAAATTTTTCAGACGGTGGAAGCGATCAAGGAGTATGCAAAGGCGATGAAAGCGGCGGGAAAGACCATCGCTTTGGTACCGACGATGGGGGCGCTTCACGAGGGGCACATCGCCCTCATGGAGGCGGCGCGAAAGGCGGCGGATGTCGTCATTGCTTCCGTTTTCGTCAATCCGACCCAGTTCGGCCCCAATGAGGATTACGATGCCTATCCGCGCACGTTTGCGGCGGACTGCGAAAAGCTCGGCAAGGTGCCGGTGGATGCGGTGTTCCACCCGGAACCGGCGGCGCTCTATCCCGAGGGCTATGCCACCTACGTCACGGTGGAGGGGGACATGACGAATAAATTGTGCGGGGCGCAGCGTCCCGGTCATTTTCGTGGCGTGGCCACGGTGTTGACGAAGCTCTTCCATCTTTCCTGCGCCGACAAAGCCTTCTTCGGGCAAAAGGACGCCCAGCAGGTGGTGGTCGTGCGGCGCGTGGCAGAAGATCTCAATCTGCCGGTGGAGATCGTCATGGTACCCATCGTGCGGGAAGCGAGCGGCTTGGCCATGAGTTCGCGAAACCGCTATCTGTCGGCGGAGGAAAAGACGGCGGCGCTTGTTCTGTCCAAGAGTCTCCGCGCGGCAGAGAAAGCCTTTCGCGATGGAGAATGGGCGGCGGAAAATCTTACGGCGCTTGTCACCGCGATCCTTAAAGGGGAGCCGTTGGCGACCATCGACTATGTGGCGCTGTATGCTTTCCCCTCGCTTCGCTCCATCGAGCGGGTGGAGGAACCGGCGCTACTCGCCATCGCGGTGAAGATCGGAAAAACGCGGCTCATTGATAATGTGATCTTAGGGAGGGATGCGTCGTGCTGCTGAATCTGTTGAAGGGGAAAATTCACTGTGCCGCCGTCACCGAGGCGAATCTGCACTACATGGGAAGCATTACCATCGACGAAGCGCTGATGGAGGCGGCGGGGATTTTGCCCAACGAGCGGGTGCAGGTGGTGGATAACAACAATGGCGAGCGCTTGGAAACGTACACCATCCCAGGCCCGCGCGGCTCGGGCGCCATTTGTCTCAACGGGGCGGCGGCGCGCTGCGTGCAGCCGGGCGATACGGTCATCATCATGGCGTACGCGCTCTTCACTGAGGACGAGGCGGCTCGTCACCGCCCGGCGGTGGTGATGGTGGACGAAAAGAATCGTGTTCGGGAAGTCCGTCGGGCGGAACACCATCGACAGATAGATGAAAAGTGAAGTACAACGTCGGTCAGAGATATTCCTCCGGCCGACGTTTTGCTTTGTGGGCGGCACGGGCAGGAAATTTCCCTTTCCCCTTTCACCACGAAGCCCCCTATGCTATAATGGGAACATATACTTAAGCCCTTCATGAAGGCAAGCGAAGCGCAGGATGAATGTCGTGGGGATGGGGAAAGAGGAACGCGCCTGATCGCTTTGCTTTGCTGACAGAGGCACGCTTTAAGGAACTTTCGTAGGAGATGAAGATGGATGAAAGCAGCAATTCTCATCGGCAGTGATTCCGATTGGCCCATCATGAAACCGGCGGTGGAAACGCTGAAACAATTCGGCGTCGAGGCGGAGGTGACCGTGGCCTCGGCACACCGCACCCCGGCGCGGGTGGAACATCTGGTGAAGACGGCGCCAGAGCGGGGGATTCGTCTTTTCATCGCGGCGGCGGGGGGCGCGGCGCACTTGGCGGGCGTGGTCGCGAGCCATACGACGCTGCCCGTCATCGGCGTTCCCATCAATGCGTCGCCCCTGAACGGTATGGACGCGCTCCTCGCTACGGTACAGATGCCGTCGGGGATTCCTGTCGCGGCCATGGCGATCAACGGCTCGAAGAATGCGGCGCTCTTTGCGGTGCAGGTGTTGGCGCTCTCCGATGAGAACTTGGCGGCGAAGCTCAAGGAACACCGAGCGAATTTGGCGAAAGAGGTCGAGCAGAAGTCGGCGCGGGTAGAAGCGCAGCTCTGACCGTTGGGGGACGCGGCTCCATGCGAGAAAGCACCGCTCCCGTGAAGACGTCAGATGGGCGCCGTAGTATCCGTGCTTTCGCCATGGGCGAAGAAAAAAGCAAAAAAATATCGCGATTTTAGGAGGAGCAGGACACGATGGACAAGAAGGAAGCGCTCTACGAGGGCAAGGCCAAGATCATGTACGCCACGGAGAACGAGGCGGAACTTTTGGTGTACTATAAGGACGACGCCACCGCCGGCAACGGGGCGAAAAAGGGTACCATTGCCGATAAGGGCATCATGAACAACAAGATGACGGCCTTTTTCTTTCAGATGCTGGAAAAAGAAGGGATTCCCACGCATTACATCAGTATGCCGAGCGACCGAGAGATGCTGGTGAAAAAGTTGGACATGATTCCCCTTGAAGTCGTCATGCGCAACGTCGCCGCCGGGAGCTTGGCGGAGCGCCTCGGCCTCAAAGAGGGGACGAAGCTCCCGCAGCCCATCGTGGAGCTTTACTATAAGAGCGATCCCTTAAACGATCCGCTCCTCAACCATTATCACGTCCAGATCCTTCAGTTGGCCACGCCGGAGGAAGTGGCGGAGATCGAGAAGTTAGGGCTTCGGATCAACGAGATCCTGACGAAGTTCTTGAAGGAGAAAAAGGTGGATCTCATCGACTTTAAGTTGGAATTTGGCCGCGCTGACGGGAAGATCCTCTTGGGCGACGAAATTTCGCCGGATAATTGCCGCTTTTGGGACAGCGATACCCATGAGAAACTCGATAAGGATCGCTTTCGGCGGGATTTGGGGAACGTGGAGGGCGCGTACAAGGAAATGCTGCGCCGCCTGACGGGAGAAGAACGCTGAAATGTCGGAACTCTTGGGGAGTAAATGGAAAGAGGAATGCGGCGTCTTTGGCGTCTTTGCGCCGGGGGAGGACGTGTCTGCGCTGACCTACTTGGGGCTTTACGCCTTGCAGCACCGAGGGCAGGAGTCGGCGGGGATCGCCGTCACCGACGGGGCATGGATGGATGTGTCTCGGGGCATGGGGCTGGTGAACGAGGTGTTTCGCCATCAAGTGCCGCACATGGACGATCAGCGTATCGCCATCGGCCATGTACGCTATTCGACAACAGGCTCAAGCCTCTTGGCGAATACCCAGCCCCTCATCGTCAATTACGCCGGAGGCAAGATCAGTCTCGCCCATAACGGCAACCTGACCAACGCGGCGGAAATTCGCCATCGGTTGGAACAGCAGGGGACGATCTTCCAAACTTCCATTGATACGGAGGTCATCTTGAACCTCATCGCGCGCTCCCGCAAGGAGCGCGTGGAGGAACGCTTGGCGGACAGCCTCAATCAGGTGCAGGGGGCGTACTGCATTACGCTGATGACGGAGTCGAAGCTCATCGGGGCGCGGGATCCGCAAGGGTTCCGTCCCCTATGTCTGGGGCGGCTTGACGGCGGCTGGGTGATCTCCTCGGAGAGCTGCGGCCTCGATGTCATCGGCGCGGAATTTGTGCGGGATATTGCCCCGGGGGAAATGGTGATCATCGACGATGGCGGTGTGCGCTCGGTGCAGTTTGCGCCGAAGGCGAAGCTCGCGTCCTGTATTTTTGAGTACATTTATTTCGCCCGCCCCGATTCCGTCATCGACGGGCAGAGCGTCCATGACGCCCGCTTCATGATGGGGCGGATCTTGGCGAAAGAGAGCGGCTATCGGGGGGATATTGTGATCTCCGTGCCCGATTCGGGGACGACAGCGGCCACGGGGTTTGCGTATGAGTCGGGGATTCCCTTCGTCGAAGGGCTGATGAAGAACCGCTACATCGGGCGCACCTTCATCCAGCCGACGCAGAAGAAGCGGGACACGGCGGTGAAGCTGAAGCTCAACGCCATCCGCTCGGTCGTGGCGGATAAATCGGTCATCATGGTGGATGATTCCATCGTGCGCGGCACCACCAGCGGCAAGATCGTCAAGATGCTGCGCGCTGCGGGGGCGAGAGAGGTTCGCATGTGCGTCAGCTCGCCGCCGGTGGGGTACCCCTGCTACTATGGGATTGACACTTCGGTGCGAAAGGAGCTCATCGCCGCCACGAAGTCCGTGGAGGAGATACGTGAGTACATCGGGGCGGACGCGCTGCATTTCCTGTCCTTGGAAGGGCTGGCACAGGCGATGACGGCGGCGGATCCAAGCCACATGTGTTACGCCTGCTTCAACAGCGATTATCCCGTGGCGCAGGGGGAAGCTCCGGCGGGCGCGGATAAGTATGTGTTTGAGCAGAGACAAAAATGTTGAACATGGGATGGGGCTCAATTCATTGGCAGTTCATCGCGGGAGAATAAGGCTTCGCCGCGTGGCACGAGGGATTGCGCCCCTTCTCGTTAGGGGGAGGCCATGATGGAGGGAAAACTCACTTACCGTGACGCCGGGGTGGACATTGACGCGGGGAACGACTCCGTTCGGCTCATCAAGGACAGTGTGCGCGCGACGTATCGGCCGGAGGTCTTGGGCGATTTAGGCGGGTTTGGTGGCTTGTTCGCGTTCAATGCGGCCAAGTACAAAGAGCCGGTGCTGGTGTCGGGCACCGACGGCGTGGGGACGAAACTGAAACTGGCATTTCTGCTCAATCAGCACGATACCATCGGGCAGGACGCGGTGGCGATGTGCGTGAACGATATTCTCGTGCAGGGGGCGGAGCCGCTCTTTTTCCTCGATTATTTGGCGGTTGGAAAGCTCGTCCCGACGCAGGTGGCCGACATCGTAAAGGGCGTGGCGGCCGCCTGCAAGGAATCCGGCTGCGCCCTCATCGGCGGCGAAACGGCGGAGATGAACGGCTTTTACCCGTCGGGGGAATACGACATCGCCGGATTTGCCGTGGGGGTGGTGGAAAAATCGAAGCTCATCACCAGCGAGCGGGTCAAAGCCGGAGACGTGCTGCTCGGACTGCCGTCCTCGGGGCTTCATTCCAACGGGTTTTCCTTGGTGCGAAAGATCGTGTTTGACGTCAAGGGCTTTCAGGGCGATGAGAAGCTCTCCGAATTGGGCGGAAAGACCATCGGTGAGGAGCTTTTGACGCCTACGCGGCTCTATCCGCGCGTTTGCTTGCCGCTGATTCGGGACTTTGATCTTCACGGCATGGTGCACATCACCGGCGGCGGCTTTTACGATAACATTCCGCGGGCGCTTCCCGATGGGCTGGGCGCGGAGATCGACGCCGGCGCGTGGCCGGTGCCGCCGATCTTTTCGCTGCTTCAGGCGTGGGGCGGCGTGGCGTGGCCGGAGATGTACCGCACGTTCAACATGGGCATCGGCATGGTGCTCATCGCGGCGGCAGACGAGGCGGCGAAGATCCAAAGCGCCCTCCACAGAGAGGGCGAGGTGGTCTATGAAATCGGATGCGTTTCTCCCGGCACACATGAGGTGACCATCAAAGGCGGCGTGTTCTCATGAAGGACAAACCGATCCTTGGCGTCCTCTGTTCGGGGCGAGGAACCAATCTCCAATCCATCATGGCCGCCATCGAGAGCGGTCAGATTCCGGCCGTCATCGGCGTCGTGCTGACGGATAAGCCGGATGCCAAAGCCTTGGCGCGGGCGGAAAAGGCGGGGATTCCCCACGCGTTCATTGACCGCCGCGCCTATGAGACGCGGCAGGCGTTTGAGGAACAGCTTGTCGTGAAACTTCGCCAATACGAGGTGTCGCTCGTGATCTTGGCGGGGTTCATGCGCATCCTCAGCCCCTATTTCGTGCAGCAGTATCCGGGGCGGATTTTGAATGTCCATCCGGCGCTTTTGCCCGCCTTCCCGGGCGCCCATGCCCATCGGGACGTCTTGGCTTACGGCGTCAAAGTCTCCGGCTGTACCATTCATTTCGTGGACGAGGGGACGGACAGCGGCCCCATCATCTTACAGGCGGCGGTGCCGGTTTTGCCCGAGGATACGGAGGAAACGCTGGCCGATCGCGTATTGGCGGAGGAACACCTTCTCTATCCCCGTGCCATTGAACTTTGCGTCAAGGGGCAGCTTCGGGTGGAAGGGCGGCACGTCCATCTTTTGTCGTGATCCATACTACTTATCGAGGAGCGTGGTACTTATGAAGATTAAGCGGGCACTGATCAGCGTTTCGGACAAGACCGGTGTGGTGGAGTTTGCGCGGAAACTTCACGCGGCGGGGGTGGAGATCGTTTCCACCGGCGGCACCATGCGCTCGCTCAAGGAAGCGGGGATCCCCGTCATGTACGTCAGCGACGTCACCGGCTTTCCCGAGATCATGGACGGACGGGTGAAGACACTCAATCCCTTCATTCATGGCGGGATCTTGGCGGTCAGGGACAATCCCGCCCATGTGCAGGCCATGAAAGAGCATAAGATCACGCCCATTGATTTGGTGGCGGTGAACCTCTATCCCTTCGCGGAGACGATTGCCAAGGACGGTGTGACCTTGGCCGAAGCCATCGAGAACATCGACATCGGCGGCCCAGCGATGATCCGGGCGGCGGCGAAGAATTTCCGCTTCGTCACGGTGGTGACCGATCCCAAGCGGTACGACGAGGTGGCGGCGGCGGTGCTTCAAGACGGCTGTGTCAGCGGCCTCTTGCGGATGCAGTTGGCGCGGGAAGCGTTCCTCCACACGGCAGCGTATGACGACTGTATTCAGCAGTACCTTCGCGCCGAGAGCGAAAAGTGAGGGGCGGCGCATGAATATTTTAGTGATCGGCAGCGGTGGGCGGGAACACGCGCTGGCGTGGAAGCTCAGTCAAAGTCCTAAGGTGGATAAACTTTATGCGGTGCCGGGCAATCCCGGGATTGCGGAATTGGCGACGTGTATTGCCCGAGTGAACATTGAGGACAACGCGGCGATTGTGGCGCTGGCACGGGAGAAAGCCATCGACCTTGTCGTCGTGGGGCCGGAGGGGCCGCTGACCAACGGGTTGGTGGATGATTTAGCGGCGGCGGGCATCCCTGCGTTCGGGCCGACGAAGGGCGCTGCCGAGCTGGAAGGCTCGAAAGTCTACGCTAAGATGATCATGAAGCGGTACGGCATTCCCACGGCGCGATATGAAGTCTTTGGCGACATCGGCCGGGCGCGGGTCTACGTGCGGCAAATGCGCCAGCCCTTTGCCATCAAAGCCGACGGCTTGGCGGCGGGGAAAGGCGTCCTCCTCACGAAAACGGCGGACGAGGCGGTAGCGGCCATCGAGACCATCATGCAGGAGAAGGCATTCGGCGCGGCGGGGGATCGGATCGTCATCGAGGAATTTATGGAGGGCGAGGAAGCCTCGGTGCTGGCCTTCACCGATGGCGAGACGATCATCCCCATGGTGGCGGCGCAGGATCATAAGCGGGCGAAAGACGGCGACGAAGGGCTAAATACCGGCGGCATGGGCGCTTATGCTCCCGCGCCGGTGATGACGCCGGAACTTTTGGCGGAGGTCACGGAAAAGATTTTAGTCCCCATGGTGGCCGCCATGAAGGAAGAAGGTCGTCCCTATCGCGGCTGTCTTTACGTCGGGCTGATGATCACGAAAAAGGGGCCAAAGGTTGTGGAATTTAACGCCCGCTTCGGCGATCCGGAAACACAGGTCGTCCTTCCGCTCTTGGAAGGGGACTTGGCGGAGATCATGATGGCCTGTGCCAAGGGGTACCTAAAGGACGTGCCGGTATCATGGAAAAAGGGCGCGGCGGTCTGCGTGGTGATGACGGCGGGGGGCTACCCCGAACACTACGAAAAAGGAAAAGAAATCACCGGCCTATCCGCCGCCAAAGAGGCGGGGACGCTGGTGTTCCATGCCGGAACAAAAGCAGAAAAGGAGCGGATCGTCACGTCTGGCGGCCGCGTGCTAAACGTCGTGGGGCAAGCGGCGGACATCGAAGCCGCCGTCAAAAAGGCCTATGAAGGCGTCGCGCACATTCATTTCGACGGAGAATACCACCGCTCTGACATCGCGCACCGGGCGTTGGCGCGGCTGACGTAACGTGCGTGTCGTAAAAAGCCCGCGATCAGCGCTGGATGGGCGCTGATCGCGGGCTTTTCCTATGGGAGACGTTTGCTCTTAGCGTTACGACTCGAGCATGGTTGCGGCGGAAGTCAGCTCTTCAAAGTAGGTACGCCCGGACGCGCGGGGAAGGGCAAGACCGGAAACCACCACGCGGCGGACGGGTTCTTCTGAGAGGCGTCGGCCGTCAGGCGAAAAAGAAAAGCGGAGGGACATGGCGTGGATGACGAGGGGTGTCCCGCTGTCGTCCATCCCTAAGTACAGCATGACATGGTCGGGGAGAAAGAGAAGGCTCCCCGAAGGAACCTCCCGCAGGATGGCGTAGCGTTCGGGGTCGCTTTTTTCCTCGAACTTCCACCGGGGGGACATGACGGCTTCCTGCACGTCCGCGTCCCGAGGGAGCTCAATGCCCACGGTGCGGTAGATGTCCGCCGTGAAGGCGGAGCAGTCCACGCTCCCGTCGTGCCCGCCCCAATCGTAAGGCGCGCCCAAAAAGCGAAAGGCCTGCCGGATGAGGGTGTTCACCGTGTAGGGAAGAACCCCTTCGTGGAAATGCGTTTCGTCTTTGGGGATGGTGACCATATGGGGGACGAGGCGACCTCCCTGCGCCGCCGGCAGGATGACTTCCCAACCGTCTGCCGTGTCGCGATGGAGCGGCACGCGGCTTCCCATTTGAAAGAGAAGGGGCGGTTCTATCGGGGCGGGTGCGGTGCCTTTGTCCGGCGATTGGGTGCGTCGGGGAACGCCGGTCGCTCTTTTTTCGGCGATAGCGGCAGGCAGCGCGGGAAGGGGAATGGCGACGCGGCTGGTGGTGACGACGAGGAATCGCGCGGGGCGGGCAAAGAGTTCCCATGTCGCATCGTCGGCCAACGCGATGGCGTCAGGAGGGAGCCAGCCGCGATAATTTCGCATTTGAACGAAATGCCAGCCGTCGCGGTTCGTGCTCAAGAGGATCACAGGCTCGCCGGGATCGATGGCCGTTCCTTGCAGCCAATCGTCCTCAAAAGGATCGTCCCCTTCGTACCATGCGGCTTCCGTGGGAAGCTCGCGGAGATTGGCTCGGCGAAGCGTCACCGCTCGGCGCGTCGCCACGGTGCCGCCCGCTGCGCCTATCGTCAGCGCTTGGCGCAGCATGTCTCTCTCCCTGTCGCTGACAGGTCGCCCCGCTGTCCAAAGATCTGCCGTGAGGGCGTCCTCTGCCTCGGCCGCAATGTACGCGCGGATCTCTTCGGCGGGGCGCGCGGCGGGATAGTGCGCGACATCTGTGGAGAGGGGATCACGTTCGCGAATGGTGTCGTTGAGGACGGCGATCTCCTCGGCGGAAGCCAAAAGGATGTCCCCTGTCGCGCCGTTTCGCTCCAGCCAGAAACGATCCGTGAGGGGGGACGGGGAAAGCGCCCCTTTCGCCTCGGGGACGCTCTCTTCGGCGGCGTGGGCGGATGAGGCGCCGAACGGCACGGGCGCGAGGAGCAGTCCGGCAAGGAGGAGGGCGATGGTTTTTTTGCGTGTCATGGGATTATCCTTTCCTCTTTTGGCGGAAAAATCGTGCATCCCGCAGACTTCGCAGGTAGACTTTTTGTTCTGGCGTGATGCGGTAGCTTTCCAGCGCTTTTTGGATGGTGCGGCGATGCGTCCAAGGGTCGAGGCGATTTCCTTCTAGGAGGGGCAGCGTGGCGTCATGCTGCTTCGCCAGTGCAGTCGCCAGATACCACGCGACCATCATCTTCACATAGTAGTCTCTATGGGTCACATTGACCGCCCACTCTAGGTGTGCGGGAAGAAAATCGTCTTCTAAAAAGTGGCGCATGAGCATGGAGAGTCCGAAGCGTATCGTGTACGGGTGGGCATCCGCCAGCCAGCGGGGAATTTCTCGGAGGAGTTCCTGATGATGGCGGGCGAAGACCTTTGGCGTGAAGGTGTCGCAGACCGCCCAGTTGTCCACAAAGGGGAGGGTGTGATCGACGGCGGACAGGCAGGCGAAAAAGTCAGGCATCTCGCTCACCAGCCAGACGTGCAGCAGATTTTCTTCGTAGAAGCGGTGGGGCAACTGCTGCAAAAACGTGGCGGCTTCCGGCACTTTTGCGAAACTTTTGAGAAAATTCCGCAGCGCCGGGGTGCGCACCCCTAAGATGGCCGAGGGCGGCAAGGTGGGGATGAGCCGCGACTGGAACGATTGGTAGGCAGGGTCGGCGAGGGCGCGGAGCTGTTTTTCGATCGGCAGCAGAACATGGGGTTCCGTCATGGAAGGCACTCCTTTCATCGCGCAGTGCGGCGATGCTTTTCGATTGGGTGCGTAGATCAACCTTTCCTTCAGTATAGCAGAGCAGCTGTTGAGATTCAATGATTTGCGGTCGCCGTGTTTATGGTGTACAATATACGGCGGCGGGCAGTCGTTTGCTCGCATCGGGCAGAAGGGAGAATGTATGTGAAGCAGTTCTGGATCTTATATTGGTGGGCGGCCTTTTTGCTGTCCCTCGGCTCCATCATGATGCGTTGCTGGGAGGACGGCGGCTTGCAGAATCTGACATGGTGGACGGGGCTCCATGCAGCGGGCTGGGTGCTCTTGGCTGCCGTCGTTTGGCTCCTCGCAAAAGGTCCACTGCACGGGGTCTTGGAAAAGATGCGGGCAAAAATTGAAATGAAGTAGAATATTCTTCTCTCGGCGCTTTGGGTGGTTGCTCAACGGAGCGAGGCTCGGTATAATAGAGGAAGGTCATTGGGGGAGGGATCAGGATGGCAACGAAACGAGACGGCGAGAAAGCGGCTGAGGGCGAAAGCACCGCCGTGAAGGAAAAGGGCGCTAAAGCGTCTGCACCGAAGGGGAAAGGGGTAGAGACGAACGCTAAGGCGCTGCAGTTTCAAGAGTTTTTGATTGAAAATGACATCAGCGTGTTCAGCACGGAGACATTGGACGATGAATATCAAACGGTCGTGTTTCGGTCGCGGGTGGAAACGAAAGGGCAGATTTTGCCCATGGCCATTTTTATCGATACCAGTGTGTTTACGCTGATCCGCACGCAGATCGTGTCCGGCATCGCGGTTGATAAGCGGGATCGTGTGGCTGCGTACATCAATGATCTCAATATTAAGTACAAGATCTTTAAGTATTATCTTCGCCCCGACGGTTTAGTTTACTTGGATATTTGTCTGCCTTTTGTGGATGCGACGTTTGACTGCAAGATGATTCAGCTCATGCTCAGCGTGCTCGTGCAGCATTTGGATGCTGTATATGAGGACTTCATGCGGGTGGTTTGGTCTCGGGAAAGCGTGGATGAGGAGGGAGCGGCAGCGAAGAAGCAATAGGCTGCCGGAGAGGCTTGGATAGCAGACAGGGACCGGATGGAAGTCGGCGCCCTTCGCTATAAAAATTTTATCATTAGGAGAGGATTTTATGAAGAAGTTTTTTTTGGCCGCCGCATTTGCTTTTGGAGCGCTCTTTTGCGCGATGCCGTCGTCCGCTTCAGCGGCACCGGCATCGACGGACATTGGTTATGTGCAGCTGAACGCTGTGTTTGGCGCCTGCCCGGAGATCGCGAAGATTCAGCGGGAACTTTCCGCTCTGCGGGATAAATTGCAGCAGCAATTTGATTCTCAAGGGGCGGAGATGGAGGAAGCGGAGCGAGCCGAGCTGCAGCAGAAGCTGACCCAACAGTTGGCGCAGCGGGACGAAGAACTCATGATTCCGGTACGGGAGAAAGTCCGCAAGGCGGTGGAAGCTACGGCGAAGGAGAAGGGCATTCAGACGGTGATAGAGGCGGGCGCTGTACTCTTCGGCGGCGTTGATCTCACGGCGGATGTAGTGGCAAAGGTGAAGTAAGTCAGCGGATAGGATCGGATGGAAAAAGCGGTATGGATCGACGCAGTGCGTCAAATCCATACCGCTTTGCTATCTCGGTCATTCGCTGATGATTTCCGAAAAGACGCAGCATTGGCCTTCGCCTAAGTTGCGGGCGTAGTAGAGCGCCAAGTCGCACTGGCGGATGAGTTTATCCAGTGGAGCCTTTGGGTCGGCTGTTGAGGAGATGCCCATGTTGGCGGAGGGGAGGAGGGGGTTTTGATTTGAATCGCAGTATTGACGGATTTGGATCAGCATGTCTAAAAATTTTTCTTTGAATGAAGCGGATAGATCAAGACCCGTTTGCCCGATGAGAAATTCGCCGCCGCCGAATCGGCAGAGAACGGCCTCGGGGAAGGTGCGGCGCAGGAACCCTGCCATGGCGATGAGCGCTTCATCGCCCTTTTGGACGCCGTAGGTGTCATTGAGGTACCGCAGGTGGCGGAGTTTCATCCGCGCCACGGTCAAGGGCGCCTCGCCGCGATGCTTGACGATATATTCAAAGAAGGAACGGCGATTCGCCAGCCCCGTGAGTTCGTCGGTACTGGCGGCGTGGCGCAGCCGCAGCTCATATTTTCGCAAGTCGGTCACATCGCGGCCAATGCCTATCGTGCCGATGGTTTCACCGCCCACATCGGTGAGGGGGTGGTGGACGGTCTGAATGCGCCGGAGACCGGTCGTGCTGACCACCGTCTCTTCTGTGACATTGGCGATGCCCGTGGGAAGCGCATCAGGTTCCGTGATTGGGCGGGGCGGTTGGGGTTGGGCGTGGGCAGAGGATTCTTCCGCTTTCCATACCTCTTCGTAACGGTGACCTAAGATGGCGGCGCGTTCTTTGCCCGCTGCGCGGCAAAAGGCGTCATTGACCCGCAGGTAGACGCCCGTGAGGTCTTTGAGCCAGATGAGATCTGTCTCGTTCTCCGTGGCGATGGAGAGGTAACGATGGTCGAGCCATGCTTCTTTCACCGCTTTGATGTCTTTGAGGAGGTGGGAGAAATAAAAGCGGGCGACTTCCGCCGTGGCCGTAGCGGGCCATATATCATCTAACATGGCGAAGGCGTGGTGGTTCAAAAAGGCCGGGACATCGGTGCAAAGGATCAGCCGAACGGACGCGCCTGCCATCTGCCGCAATAAGTCGTCGTCCGCCATGGCCGGGTCTGCGAAGATGATGGCCGTGGTGTGTGGGGGAATCGCCTCCGGGATGGTGTCGTCAATCTCGTAGGTGTTGGAAAAATGTTCAGGAGGGATCGTGTTCTGCATGGCGATGACCCACTCCTGACTGAGCCCCGCTAAGACGAAATGGGAAGCGGCCTGGTACATAATTCGATACCTCCTGCTGATCGCATAAGACCTGTGACGTTTGTTCCATCGTGGAACAAGAGAAGAAGTTTATCATTATTTTATAATATTTTTTGGTGAAAGTCCAGTGGGGAAGAGGTTTTGTCTCATTGTCCATCGCCTCGTTCGCGCGCAAGACGCCTTCCCTTTGGCGTGGTTTACCGCTATACTGATAGGGAAATAGGAAAAAAGGAGGAAGTTTCTGGTGCAGTATGGTGAATTTACGTCTGCCCTACGGCAGGGACGCCTTCGCCAAGTGTATCTTCTGACGGGGAAGGAACCTTATTTCATCGCGCACGCAAAAAGGCGGATCCTGCAAGCGATTTGCCCGGATGAAGCGGTTTGGACGGAGTTGGTGGATCAGGTGGAGGGGCATCCGTCCATTCCCGCGATCATTGAGCGGCTGACGGCCATTCCGTTTTTTACGCCGCAACGGGTGTACCTTTTTGCTGGTACGCGGCTCTTTGGGGAAGGGAAGAGCGCCGAGGGGGCGGAGGGGCAAAGAGAAGGACGGAGCGAGCGCGATATGGCGCGGCTCATGGAAACGCTTGCCGCCCTGCCGCCGAGCAATTATGTCATCTTTGAAACGGCGGGGAAGGTAGATAAGCGGCGCAAACTTTACAAAGCGGTGCAGAAGGTCGGCCTCGTTTTAGAGGCCGATCCGGTGACGGCGTGGACGATTGACGGGTGGCTGCGCGATAAGCTCGCAGAATTGGGGCGGGACTTTGACCGCGAAGCCCGTGCCTACTTCATGGAAGCGGTGAGCGTGATGCGCCCGATCTCGCTCTCCTTTTTGGATCAGGAGCTGACGAAGTTGGCGCTTTACACCGCAGCGAAGCGGTTTACGCGGGAAGATTTGGAACGCGCTTTTTCTCGCTTGCCGGAGGTGTCGGGATTTGCGCTCTTCGACGCCATCGACGCGCGTGAGGTGAGCCGTGCTTTGTCCATCTTAGAGCGCCAGATCGCCGATGGCGTCTATTTGCCGCTCCTCTTGGCGGGCTTGGTGCGCCATGTGCGCACGCTTTTGCAGGCCAAAGAGCATCTCTCGCACGGGGTGCGGGGCAAGGCGCTGGCGGGGGCGCTGGAGCTTCATCCTTTCGTCGCGGAGAAGGTGGGCAAGGTGGCGCCCTCCTATGAGACGGCCTTGCTGCGCCGCGTGTTCCTTCATTTGGCGGATGCCGATTATGCGCTGAAAACCGGACAGGCAGGGGCAGAGGTCTTGGAGGAAGCGGTCATCGCGCTTTGCCGCCGGACGGGGTGTTCACGTCCTTTTCAGACGCTGCGGGCAGAATAGGAACGAAGGGGGCGGCGATCATGAAGGTGCTGTTGGCGGAAGACGACGCGAAGTTGGGCAAGCTCATCAAGTACATGCTGGAAAGAAACGATATATCGGTGGAGTGGGTGACCCGAGGCGACGAAATATATGAATACGCTACTTATGACGATTATGACGTGCTGATCCTGGATTGGATGATGCCCGGGGTGAGCGGCGTGGAGGCGTGCCGCCGCCTGCGGGAGAGCGGCTACGAGAAGGCGGTTCTGATGCTGACGGCGCGGGACGCGGTGGAGGATCGGGTGACAGGTCTTGACGCCGGCGCCGACGATTATCTCGTCAAGCCCTTTGAGTTTGCTGAGCTTTTGGCTCGGCTTCGGGCGCTTGGGCGCCGCAGCAGCCAGAAGATCCAGCAGGATGTGGTGCAGGTGGGGGAATTTACGCTGAACCGCACCGCCAAGGTCTTAAAGAAGCAGGATAAGGTCATTCAGCTCTCCCCGCGGGAATTTCAGATCTTTGATCTTTTGGCGCAGAATCTAGGCATCGTGGTGCCGCGCGAGATCATCCTCGACCGTATCTGGGGATTGGAGTCGGAGGTCAGCTCCAACAACATCGATTCCTATGTGAAGCTCATCCGCAAGAAATTGGATTTAGGGGACGGAAAGACCATGATCCATACGATTCGCGGCGTTGGCTACAAATTGGAAGCGGAGTGAGCCGGATTGTCCACGAACGTATTTCGGCACAGCCGATGGCAGCTCACCCTCTATTATTCCATCATCATGGCGGTGTTCCTTGGGGTATTCATCTTCCTCATGCACTTCAGCATGAAGTGGGCGGTATCCTCGGAGCAGGCGCAGGAACTCATGGATATGGCGAAGAACGTCGCCGCCGGGCAGGCGGTGATGGTGCAGCACCCGGAGCTGCATTTCGACGACGGGTTCGAGCTGAAGGGGTATCAGGATCGGCTCTTTTTCTATGTGTTTGACACCGAGGGGCGGATGATGAATTTTTCCCGCGCCTCCTTTTCCATTGAGCCTTTTGTTTTGAGCGTCATTTCCGATTGGAAAGGGCGGGAGGACGAGTTGGGCGATGTGGCGGTCTTCAGCCAGCCGCTCAAGCATACAGAGATACGGGTCATGATGGCCGCTCATCCCATCGTCGTGGATGAGGTTTTGGTGGGTACGGTCTATGTGGGCAAGGAGATCTCGGCGGTCTATCGGGGGCTGCAGAAGGCGACGTACACGCTGACAGCCTTGGCGGTCTTGGCACTCCTCATGGCTGCCGGCATTGGATACGCCATGGCGGGGAAGGCGCTGGTGCCGCTCAAGGAAGCCTACGAGAAGCAGCGACAATTTGCCGCTGATGCGTCGCACGAGCTGCGGACGCCCCTTTCCGTGGTGCTGGCCTCAGCGGAAGTGTTGGAGAGCGATCCTTCCATTCAGTCGCCCTTTTTGAAGCAGATCATCGGGGATATACACGATGAAGTGACGAAGATGACGAAATTGGTCAGCGATCTTTTGGTGGTGGCGCGAAGCGACAATGAGGCCTTAAAGCTCAAGCTGACAAAGGTGGATTTGGCGGCGGCGGCGGATCAGACGATGCGCCTCATGCAGCCCCTCGCGGAAAAGAAGCGGCTGACGCTCAAGCGAGAAGGCGCCGCGACGCTTTCGACCAAGGTGGATGAGCAGAAGATGAAGCAGCTCATGCTCATCTTGGTGGACAACGCGGTGAAGTATACGCCGGAAGGCGGCGCCGTCACGGTGCGCCTGACGGAACCGGCGGCGGGGAAGATCCTCTTTGCGGTGGAGGATACCGGCATCGGGATTGCGCCGGAAGATCAGGCGCGGATCTTTGATCGCTTTTATCGGGTGGATAAGGCGCGTTCCCGAGAGATGGGGGGGAACGGCTTAGGATTGGCCATTGCTAGAGAGATCGTCCACCTGCACGGCGGTACCATCAAGGTGATGAGCCGCCCGGGAGAGGGAACGACTTTTACCGTCGCCTTGAAGCGGCTGAGCTAACGTGTGAGAAAATGTGCCGTAAATTTGACGAAAAGCCCCGTAGACGGAACGGGCTGGGTGTCGTATAATAAATTTCAAATGCTTAAGGCAGCGCGGATAGGATGAGGTGGATGGAGAAAGTCATCGTTAAGGTGCGGGGAGAACAGACGGATATGGAGGGGGAAAAGAGCCGGATCGAGATGGTGGCGGAAGGCCGGCACTACTATCGCGACGGTAAGCATTACGTCCTCTACGAGGACAACGTGATGGACAGTACCGGGCGCATCTCCACGGTGCTGAAGATCGCGCCGGATTCCGTGGTGCTGCTGCGCTCTGGCGCGGTCAACCAAGAGCAGCGCTTCGAGTCGCGAACGCATAGCGTCAGCCAGTATCAGACGCCGTATGGCAGTTTGGAATTGGCGGTTCAGACCGACGAAGTGCATATCGTCTACGGGACGGTTTCGGGGCAGGTGGACGTGCGCTACGCGCTCTCGGTCAATGGACAGGTGGAGACGAAGAACGAGCTGCACATTGAGATCCGTGCGGCGGAGGGAGAAATCAGCCGCTTGAATTAGCACGCGCTTTCCCCGCGATGTGCACGGGAGAGCGGGACGCGTGTGAGGCTGGAGGGGGATGTCTTTGGAGATTAAAGAAAGTTTGGCGCAGGCGGTCGTCGAGGCGGCCAAAGCGGCCATGGCGGAGGGGGTGCTTCCCGCTGGGGAGATCCCGGCGGTGGCGCTTGAGGTTCCGCCGCAAAAAGAGATGGGGGATTTTTCTACCAATTTCGCCATGCAGACGGCGCGACTCTTTCGGCAAAATCCGCGTCGGATCGCGGAAAGTATCACCAGCCGGCTGCAGCTTCCCGAGCTTTTGCGCACGGAGATCGCAGGGCCGGGGTTCATCAATTTCTACCTGCGGACGAATGTTCTCTATGAGGCGCTGGAGCAGGCGCTCGATGCGGGGGAAGCCTACGGCACGCTCCTCGCCAAAGAGCGTGAGCCGGTGATGGTGGAGTACGTCAGCGCCAATCCTACGGGGCCTCTCCATGTGGGACATGGGCGGGGCGCGGCCGTGGGGAGCGCGTTGGTGAACCTTCTGCGGGTGGCGGGGTACCCGGTGCGGAGCGAGTATTACATCAACGACGCAGGCAATCAGATCGATACCTTGGCGGCTTCGGTGAACGCTCGTTATTTGGAGCATTTTGGACATACCGTTGCGTTTCCGGAGAACGGGTACCGTGGCGCCGACATCATCGCCACGGCGGAGCGCATTGCGGCGAAAGAGGGCGACCGCTATCTTGCCATGCCGGAAGAAGAGCGCCTCGAAGCCTTTAAGGAAGTGGCGCTCAAGGAGAAGTTAGCGGCCTTACAGGAGGATTTGACCGCTTTTAACGTGAACTTCGACGTCTGGTTCAGCGAGCGCCGTCTTCACCCGGAAAAGGTACATGCGGCGATTGAGGAACTTCGTGCCAAGGGGGCGGTCTACGAACAGGAGGGGGCGCTGTGGCTTCGCTCCACGGCCTATGGCGACGATAAGGATCGTGTCGTGGTGCGGGCCAATGGCGAGCCGACCTACTTGGCGGCGGATATTGCCTATCATCGGGACAAATTGGAACGGGGCTTCGGCACGCTCATCAATCTCTGGGGCGCCGATCATCATGGCTACGTCTGTCGGGTGAAGGCGGCTTTGGCGGCACTAGGCTACGATCCGGCGCGGCTGACGGTGCTGCTTCTCCAAATGGTCAGCCTGTACCGGGGCGGCGAAGTGGTGAAGATGTCGAAGCGCACCGGCGAGAGTGTGACCTTGGCGGAACTCATGGAAGAAGTGGGCACCGACGCGGCGCGCTATTTCTTCGTCATGCGCTCCTTGGACAGTCAGCTTGATTTCGATCTTGATCTCGCGAAGAGCCAGTCGAATGAAAATCCCGTCTACTATGTGCAGTACGCCCATGCGCGCATTGCCAGCATCTTCCGTCAAGCGGCTGAGGTGGGGCTGGCGGTGGGCGAGGCGCCGGCGCTCACGCGGCTGACCGATGAGACGGAGATCGCGCTCATCAAGAAAATCTTGGAGTATCCCGATGAGGTGGATCGGGCTGCGGTGGATTATGCGCCGCAGCGCATCGCCCGCTTCGCCTATGATACGGCGGCGGCTTTCCACAGCTTTTACAGTAAGTGTCGCATCATGGGCGTGGAAGAGCCGCTGGCGAAGGCGCGGCTGGCCTTAGCGGGGAAAGCCCAGCAGGTCATTCGCCACGCGCTGAACGTCTTGGGCGTTTTTGCGCCGCAAAAGATGTAGCGCGTGGGGCGATCAGGCAGAGAGACGACGATAGTTTATCGGGCGCAGTTTGATAAAGGAGAAGGACGGAGCATATGGAGTATTTAGAGAGCACCGAGACGGATGTGGCCTACCAACTTCTGGCGGAGAAGCACGAACCGTGTTACTATAAGGATTTGATCTTGGAGGTCATCGAGAAGAAAGCAAAGCCGGTGCAGTCGCTCGCCCGTGCGATTTCGGAGGTCTATACCCTGATCAATATGGACAGCCGCTTTCAGTATGCGGGCGATGGCCTTTGGGGGCTGACGGAGTGGCGTCCCCCGGAGCAAAAGCGCTCCCATGGGACATCGACGGGAACCTCTGCGGCGGGTGCGGCGAAGTCTACGCGGCGCCGGGAAAAGCTGTTGGAGAGCATCCAAGAAGGCTGACCGTGGGCTGAAAGGCAGGAGAGGCGGCGCGCAGCGCGGGCTTACGACAATCCGATCAGGAGGGGCAGTATGGCAAAGTACATTTTCGTTACGGGCGGCGTGGTGTCGTCCTTGGGGAAGGGCATTACGGCGGCATCTTTGGGGCGGCTCCTCAAAAGCCGGGGGATTCGGGTCACCATCCAGAAATTTGATCCCTACATCAACATCGATCCGGGGACGATGAGTCCGTACCAGCACGGGGAAGTTTTTGTGACCGACGACGGCGCGGAAACGGATTTAGACTTGGGGCATTACGAGCGCTTCATTGACATCAACTTGACGAAGATGTCCAATATTACGGCGGGGAAAGTTTACTGGTCGGTACTCAACAAGGAGCGGCAGGGGGATTACTTGGGGAGTACGGTGCAGGTCATTCCTCACATTACCAACGAGATCAAGCAGCGGGTCTACGACGTGGCCAAGGCGGATAGTGCGGAGGTGGTCATCACCGAGATCGGCGGCACGGTGGGGGACATTGAAAGTCTGCCCTTCGTCGAAGCCATCCGGCAGGTGAAAAAGGAAGTGGGGAAGAACGACGTCCTTTACATCCATGTGACCTTAGTGCCGTATATTTCCGCCGCCGGGGAACTCAAGACGAAGCCGACGCAGCACAGTGTGAAGGAACTGCGCGGGATCGGCATTCAGCCGGACATCTTAGTCTGTCGGGCGGAGAAGCCCCTCTCCAAGGACATGCGCGAGAAGTTAGCGCTCTTTTGCGATGTGGACGTTAGCGCGGTCATCGAGAACCGCACCGCCGATACCATCTATGAAGTGCCGCTGATGATGCAGCGGGAAGGGCTAGACCGCATCGTCTTGGAAAAGCTCAACATGGACGTCTCCCCCGCCAACATGGAAGCGTGGGAGAAAATGGTCTACAAGATCCACCATCCGGCGAAGAAGGTCAAGATCGCCGTCGTGGGGAAGTACGTCGCCCTGCCCGACGCCTACATGTCCGTGACGGAGGCGCTCCATCACGCGGGCATCGCCAACGATGCGGAAGTTCGCATCGTGTGGATCAATTCCGAAGAATTGGAAGCGCCGGACATTGACTTGGCTGAAGTCTTTGCGGGCTGCAAGGGCATTTTGGTGCCCGGGGGATTTGGCGATCGCGGCGTGGAAGGGAAGATTCGCGCCATTCAGTACGCGCGGGAGAATAAGATCCCGTTCCTCGGTCTTTGCCTTGGGATGCAGTGTGCCGTCATTGAGTTTGCGCGCCACGTCTGCCATCTCTCCGACGCGAACAGCGTGGAATTTCACGCGGAGACGCCCCATCCTGTCATCGCGCTCATGGATTCGCAGGTGAACGTCGTGAAAAAAGGCGGCACGATGCGCCTCGGGGCTTACCCCTGCAAACTGCGGGAAGGAACCCATACCTATGCGGCCTACGGGGACGAGAATATCAGCGAACGTCATCGCCATCGCTTTGAGTTCAATAACGCCTATCGGGATCGCTTTACGGCGGCGGGCATGGTCATCGCCGGGACGCTGCCCGACGATAGCCTGGTGGAAGTGGTGGAAGTGGCGGCGCACCCGTGGTTCGTCGGCTCCCAGTTCCACCCGGAACTGAAATCTCGCCCGAATTCCCCGCACCCCTTGTTCCGCGATTTCGTGGACGCCGCCCTTGCGCTGTGATGGGCGATGCGGGAGAGCGCAGACTTTCCGGGTCGCTCAGAAGGGATAGGGATGACATCTATGGTGTCCTCGGATAGGGGGCAGTGAAGGGGGCGTGCCCCCTGCGCCGGGCTGGTTTGGCTCGGCGCTTTTGTTTTGGGAAAATAATTTCGTTTTCACCGGTGGACAAGAAGGATTTTTTAGCGCCATAGCGAAATTATTCCATAGGCATTTGAGGGGTAAGTGAGCGGGAAGGAGGCGCGGCGGTGCTGATTCGGGAAGCGTGTTCGGCGGCATTTTATTGCCAGCGCTGCGGCAAGGTGCATGTGCATGATATTCCTTACTTTGCGGCGCATCGTACCGTGCTTCGCTGTGACCGCTGCGGCCAGGCGCAGGTCGTCTGCGCGCGCATCGACGGCGGGCGGCAGATCGCCTTTTCCGTCGGCTGCGTCCTCTGCGGCAAGGAAAGCCGCGCCGCCTATCCCCTGAAGCGATTGCCCAAGATCCGCTTGGAGAAGGTGTTTTGTCAGCACGATCACTTTGAGTTGGGGTATATCGGCCGGCGGCACTTGATCGAGGAACTCTTGGCGTTTAATCAGGCGGAATTTGAAGCGCTGCATCCCCACGAAGGGAAGAACTTCATCGAGAAGCAGCCCATCCTCTTGGAGGCGCTCAATCGCGTGCATGAGATGGCGGCGCAGGGCGACGTCGTATGCCCCTGCGGCTGTGGACTCATCTCGGCGGATATTCGGGGGAGTTCCATCGTCCTCTCCTGCGAGGTCTGCGGTAGCTACTACGTCCTGCGGGCGGAAACGGAGAGCGATTTGGCTCGCCTCGGCCGCGGCATGACCATCGGTCTCATTGCGCCGGGCATGGCCAGAAAGCGCTGAGATGGTCGTGCTTTTTCCTCTTTTCTCGCGAAAATTTGGGTTGCAGCTCTCCCTTGCAAAGTACGTTGGTGTCTGCTAAAATAAAAAAAGAGGAAACCACCGCAAGGTGACTACCTCTTCACACTGGAAATTGGTTTAAGAAATAACCGCAATCCTTGTCCGAGGGGCGGTTATTTCTTGTTTATGGCGATAATGAACCCAGTAGCGACTACTAAAAAAAGAAGTACGTCGTACAAAGTCATAAGCCCACCTCCCTTCCCTTTCAGGATAAGAGGTGAAGAAGTAGCCGCCGTTGCCCTTGGTGATTTCCTTATGGGCATTATATAGGCTTTGACAGGAGATGGCAATAGGGGGAATCAGCACGGGAAATCCATGGTACATTATCGTATATTTCGTAAGGCTGCCGCTATCCCTTGCAAAGTACGCCGGTGTCTGCTAAAATAAAGAAAAAGAGGAAATCACCGCAAGGCGACTACCTCTTCACGGAAGAATTTGGTTCAAGAAGTAACCGCTTTCCTTGTGCGGAGGGGCGGTTATTTCTTGTTTATGGCGATAATGAACCCGGTAGCGAGTACCAAGAAAAGAAGGATGGGCATTATATCGGCTTTGACAGAAGATGGCAATAGGAATACCCAACACGGGACATCCATGTATACATTCCGCAAGCCTTTTTCGCTCGTTTACAATTTATTTGGCGCGGTGTATAATCAAGACGATGGACGTTTGGCGATTTTTACCGGCGTCCGTCCCGTATTTTAGGACATACAGTTTAAGGAGGAACCGTCACATTATGAGCAAAAAGATGAAGACCATGGACGGCAACACGGCAGCGGCGTATATTTCCTACGCATTTACGGATGTCGCAGCGATTTATCCCATCACGCCTTCATCCCCCATGGCGGAGCATGTGGATGAAATGGCGGCGCACGGTCACAAGAACCTCTTTGGACAGCCGGTTCGGCTGGTGGAACTGCAGTCGGAGGGCGGTGCGGCCGGGGCGGTTCACGGTTCGCTCCAAGGTGGGGCCTTGACGACGACGTATACGGCATCGCAAGGGATGATGCTGATGCTCCCCAACATGTATAAGATTTCCGGCGAGCTTTTGCCCGGCGTCTTTCATGTGAGCGCGCGCGCCTTGGCGACTTCCAGCCTGAACATTTTCGGCGATCATCAGGACGTCATGGCGGCGCGGCAGACCGGCGTCGCGATCTTAGCGGAGTCCAGCGTCCAGCAGGTGATGGACTTGGGCGCGGTGGCGCATTTGGCAGCGATCAAGGGGCGCGTTCCCTTCATCAACTTTTTCGACGGCTTCCGCACGTCCCACGAGATCCAGAAGATCGAAGTGGTAGACTACGAAGATCTGGGCAAACTTTTGGATTGGGAGGCGGTGGAAGCTTTCCGGCATCGCGCCTTGAACCCGGATCACCCGGTCATTCGCGGCACGAGTCAGAACCCGGATATTTATTTCCAGACGAGAGAAGCGGTCAATCCCTACTATGAAGCCATTCCCAATTTGGTGGAAAAGACGATGCAAGAGCTTTCCGCCATCACGGGTCGGGAACATCATCTCTTCGATTATCATGGGGCGAAGGATGCGGATCGCGTCATCATCGCCATGGGATCTATCTGCGAGGCCGCGGCTGAAGTCGTGGATTACCTCAATGCTGCCGGGGAAAAGGTCGGCGTGATGACGGTGCACCTCTATCGCCCCTTCTCCTTGAAGCATTTCTTCGCGCAGCTGCCCAAGACGGTGAAGAAGATCGCGGTCTTAGACCGCACGAAGGAGCCGGGCGCCTTGGGCGAACCCCTCTATTTAGACGTGCGGAACGCATTTTACGAAGAGGCGGAAAAGCCCCTCATCGTGGGCGGCCGCTATGGCCTCGGCGGCAAGGACGTCACCCCGGAGCAGATTTTCGCCGTCTACGAGGAACTCACCAAAGAGAAGCCGAAGAACGGCTTTACCATTGGCATCGAGGACGACGTGACCAATCTCTCCTTGGCACCGGTGAAGAGCGACGTCGATCTCACGCCGGAAGGCACCACCGCATGTAAGTTCTGGGGCTTCGGCTCCGACGGCACGGTGGGGGCGAATAAGAGCGCCATCAAGATCATCGGCGACAATACGGACATGTACGCGCAGGCCTATTTTGCCTACGATTCCAAAAAATCCGGCGGCATTACCATCTCTCACCTGCGCTTCGGGACGTCTGTCATCCGTTCGCCGTACCTCATCAACAAGGCGAATTTCATTTCCTGCTCCAAGGAATCCTATGTTCATTCCTATGACCTCTTGGCGGGATTGAACAAGGGGGGCACGTTCCTCCTCAATACCACTTGGTCGAAGGAGGAATTGGAGACGCAGCTGCCCGCCGCCATGCGCCGCTACATCGCGCAGAACGACATTCAATTCTACACGATCAACGCCGTGAAGATTGCCCAAGAGCTTGGCTTGGGCGGGCGCTTCAACATGATTATGCAGGCGGCCTTCTTCAAGCTGGCGAACATCATTCCGCTGGATAAAGCGGTGGCGTACTTGAAGGATTCCGTGGCGGAGACTTATGGCAATAAGGGTCAGAAGGTCATCGACATGAACAATGGCGCCATCGATAAAGGCATCGATCCGGCGGCGCTCCTCAAGATCGAGGTGCCGGCGGCATGGAAGGACGCGGTGGACGAGCCGAAAGCGGCGGTGAGCGCTCCAGCATTTGTCACGAAAGTACAGGACGTGATGAACCGGCAGGAAGGGGAGAAGCTCCCCGTCTCCACTTTTGCCTACGGGATGGAGGATGGCACGTTCCCGAGCGGCAGTGCGGCGTACGAGAAGCGCGGTGTCGCCATCGACGTGCCCGAGTGGCAGGCGGATCTTTGCATCCAGTGTAACCAGTGCGCTTTCGTGTGTCCGCACGCGGCGATTCGTCCGATTTTGACGAGCGACGAGGAGAAGGAAAAGGCGCCGCAGGGGATGGAATTTAAGCCTGCCATGGGGGCGAAGGGCTTGCACTTTACCATGGCTGTTTCCGCGAAGGACTGCCTTGGCTGCGGCAACTGTGCCGACATCTGCCCCGCGCCGAAGGGGAAGGCGCTCCTCATGAAGCCCTTGGCGACGCAGATCGAAAAGCAGCCGATCTTTGATTTCGGGGTTGGTACAGTGGTGTCGAAGCCCAATCCGATGAACAAAAAGACGGTCAAGGGCAGCCAGTTTGAGCAGCCCCTCTTGGAATTTTCCGGCGCCTGTGCCGGCTGCGGCGAAACGCCGTACGTCAAGTTGGTCACCCAGCTCTTCGGCGACCGTATGATGATCGCGAACGCCACGGGCTGCTCCTCCATCTGGGGTGCTTCGGCGCCGGCGATGCCCTACACGAAGAACCATTTGGGATATGGCCCCGCTTGGGCGAATTCCCTCTTCGAGGACAATGCGGAGTACGGCTTGGGGATGTTCTTGGGGGTCAAGGCGGTACGGGAGACCTTGGCGGACGACGTGCGTGCTGCCGTGGAAAAGGGCGCGGTGAGCGCCGAGCTCAAGGCCGCGATGGAGGATTGGCTGGCGAATCTCGCCGAAGGGGAAGGCACGCGGGCGCGGGCAGATAAGATGGCGGCTCTCTTGGAGGCGGAAAAGGGCAGCGACGCGCTCCTGCAAAAAATTTACGACAAGAAAGATTTCTTCGTCAAGCGCTCCCAGTGGATCATCGGCGGCGACGGCTGGAGCTACGACATCGGCTACGGCGGCCTCGATCATGTGCTGGCTGCCGGGGAAGACGTCAACGTCCTCGTCTTGGACACCGAGGTCTATTCCAATACGGGCGGGCAGTCCTCCAAGGCGACGCCCACGGCGGCGGTGGCGCAGTTTGCCGCGACCGGGAAGAAGACGAAAAAGAAAGATCTGGGCATGATGGCGATGAGTTACGGCTATGTCTATGTGGCGCAGATCTGCATGGGTTCGGACAAGAATCAGGCGCTCAAGGCCATCGCCGAGGCGGAAGCGTACCATGGCCCATCTCTCATCATCGCCTACGCCCCCTGTATCAATCACGGCATTCGCATCGGCATGGGCAAGACGCAGGAAGAAGAGAAGCGCGCCGTGGCGGCCGGGTATTGGGCGACGTATCGCTACAATCCCGAGCTGGTCGGCACGGAGAAGAATCCCTTCAGTCTCGATTCCAAAGAGCCGACGGCAGACTTCCAAGAATTTTTGCAGGGCGAGGTACGCTATTCTTCGCTGAAACGCGCCTTCCCTGACATCGCGCAGCAGCTCTACGAGAAGACGGAGCGCGACGCCAAGGCGCGGCTATTGAGCTACAAGCGTCTGGCGGGGCAGATCTGAGAAAAAAGCGTGTGAAGGATCACGGCATGGAAGAGGGCGGGCGCAGGCGGGCTTGCGCCTTGCCGATCCGCGGCGGCCGCGTCCAGCATGTGCATGTGCAGCTACACTTCATCAGCAACATAAAAAAGGAACGCCCCCTTTGGGGCGCTCCTTTTTTTCGTTGGCACGGGCGACGACGGTTTATCGTAATGCTCTTGCTGCGGGAAAGAGATCGATCGGAACCTCAAAGCGTGAGTTTCGTCTGAATCCGCTCGATGGCCTCCTCGGTCGCGGCGCGGTCGCCGAACGCCGTCAGGCGGAAGTAGCCTTCGCCGCAGGGGCCGAAGCCGACGCCCGGCGTGCCGACGATGTGGACTTCGGTCAAGAGCTTGTCGAAGAACTCCCATGACTTCATTCCGTCTGGGGTTTTGAGCCACAGATAGGGGGCGTTGACACCGCCGAATACGGTAAGATCCAATGCCTTGAGTCCCTCTCGGATGATGCGGGCGTTTTCCATGTAGTAGGCGATGTTTTCCTTGACCTGCCGCTGCCCTTCCGGGGTGTAGATGGCCGCCGCGCCGCGCTGGACGATGTAGGCGGTGCCGTTGAATTTTGTAGAATGACGGCGGCTCCAGAGCGCGTTCAGGGGATGAGAAGCGCCGTCTTTCGCGCGGGCGGTCACGGTTTTCGGCACGACGGTGTAGCCGCAGCGCGTGCCGGTGAAGCCTGCCGTCTTGGAGAAGGAGCGAAACTCAATCGCCACGTCCCGTGCGCCCTCGATCTCATAAATCGAACGGGGGACATCCGGCTCCGTGATGTAGGCGGCGTAGGCCGCGTCGAAGAGGATCACCGTATCATTCGCTTTCGCGTACTCGACCCACGCTTTTAGCGCCGCCTTGGAGAGGGTGGTTCCTGTGGGGTTGTTGGGGCAGCAGAGGTAGAGCATGTCCACCCGCTTCTTGGGAATCGCCGGGGAGAAGTCGTTTTCCGCGTGGGAAGGGAGGTAGACGACGCCGGCAAAATGGCCGTCTTCTTGGAGCTTTCCGGTACGCCCCGCCATGACGTTGGTATCTAGGTAGACGGGATAGACGGGATCGGTGATCGCTACGACGTTATCCGTGCCGAAGATCTCTTGGATATTGCCGCAGTCGCTCTTGGAGCCGTCGCTGACGAAGACCTCATCGCGCTCCACGTGGAGGCCGCGGCTCGTGTAGTTATGCTCGATGATGGCATCGAGGAGGAAATCGTAGCCTTGCTCCGGCCCGTAGCCGCGAAAGCTCTCTTTTTTTCCCATTTCCGCGACGGCTTCTTCCATGGCGGTGACGCAGGCGGCGGGCAGCGGCAGCGTCACGTCGCCGATGCCGAGACGGATGATGTCCGCCTCGGGGTGGGTTTCCTTGAAGGCAGCGACGCGGCGGGCGACCTCCGCGAACAGGTAATTGCCCGGCAGTTTGAGATAGTTTTCATTGATATAGGCCATGGAACGAGGTACCTCCTTGCAGAAAGTGGGAATGTTTGTTGGGTGCTTGTCCTGCCGCCCGCACGGGAGCGTCAGTGGATGAGGGAATCTCGGCAGAAATCGATGAAGGCTTGCGCCGCCTTCGACACATAGCGATCTTTTTTCCACGCCATGCCCAAGTCGTAGTTGAGCGGCGGATCGAGGGGAAGGGCGACGATGCCGGGGGCATTTTCGAGAACGAAGTCAAGGAAAAGGGAGATCCCTACGCCGTTTCGGATCAGCGCTTTTAAGGTTTCGATTTGATTGGATTCCAATACGATGTCGGGGGTGATGTCGGCGTGCCGCAAGGTATCCAAAAGATGGGAGCGCAGGAAGGAGCCGTCCTTCATCATGATGAGGTTCGCGCCGCCAATATCGGCGTAGGTCAGCGAGGTCTTCTGCGCCAGAGGATGATCTGGAGGTACGCCCACGAGGGTTTGGCAGGTCGCCATGGGGACGACTTGGAGGGTGGGGGCGGCGTTGGAAATGATGACGATCCCGAAATCTAAATCATCCCCTTCCAATTTTTCCCGAATGGCCATGGAGCCTTCTTCATAGAGATAGATGGAGAGATGGGGGTGCTGCGCTTGGAAGCTTGAGAAAATACGGGGAAAGAGATAGGCGCCGATCATGGGGGGGATGCCGATGCGGATCGTACCCTTTTGCAGCTGTTTGTAGTCTTCCAGCTCGATGATGGCATCATGAATGGTGCGAAGCGCGATGTCTGCCCGGTTCAAAAAGACGATGCCCTCGGGGGTCAGGGAGAGCTGCTTTTGACTGCGGTCGAAGAGTTGGATGCCAAGTTCATGTTCCAATTTCTTGATGGCGACCGTCACGTTGGGCTGTGATACGTGGAGACGTTCTGCGGCTCGCGTCAGGTTGCGCAAGCGGGCGGCCATTTGGAAATATTCCAGTTGGCGCAGTTCAACGGGCAGTTTTTTCATGCGTCGCTCCCTCCAAAAATAATCTCTGATTATATAATATGGTAGATTATAGCATTTTTTTTTATATCGTGGTAGAGTGAATGAAAAATAATTCCGTATGAAGGTACACGGGCGGATAGACCCTGAGAAATTTGAGAAAAAACTCCCATTTTTAAGAATGTGGCTGAGATATAGGGAAATTTCCAAAATTTTTCTCAATCAAAGGTAGGATTTTTAGTGATTTTATGGAATAATAGAGGTGTACTGGTTTTGCCTTTGTGTGGAGCAGAACTTCTTTTGGCGGGGAGAGGCCAAGAACAGAGAACGCCGATCCGCTGAAAGAGATAGGATAGACCGCGTAAGTCAGCCGCGTGGGCGGACCGTTCCTTTTTGAGCGGGATGGCTGCGGGCGGCGAAAGTATCAAGTCAAAGAGGGGGACTTATTTTGGAAACATCAACCGTTGTCGGCTTGGCCATGGGACTGATTTCGGTCTTTGTCGGCATGATCATCAAAGGTGCGCCGATCTCGTCGCTGAACAATCCTGCGGCATTCCTGATCATTATCTGCGGGACGTTTTCCTGCCTGTTCACGGGCTTTCCCATGGAAAACATGAAAAGATTTCCCACCTTGCTGAAAAAGACGCTGCACCGGCCGGCGCTCCAAAAGCGCGACGAATTGGTCAAGCTGTTCATTGAGCTTTCTCAGATCGCTCGCCGCGAGGGGATCTTGGCGTTGGAAAGCAAGGTACAGGAGATCGAGGATCCCTTCTTTAAGACGGGGCTGAGCATGGTCATCGACGGCATGGATCCCGAGTTCGTCAGCGACGTTTTGGATGCGGAGCTTTCCATCATGCAGTCGCGCCACATGGAGGGGCGTTCCATGTTCTCCCAGGCGGGTACCTACGCGCCGACGCTCGGCGTTTTGGGCGCGGTGGTGGGGCTCATCGCGGCGCTTGGCAACATGAACGATATTGATAAATTGGGACACGCGATCGCGGCGGCTTTCGTCGCGACGATTTTGGGTATCTATACGGGGTATGTTCTCTGGCTGCCTTTCGCGAACAAGCTGAAGGTGTTTTCCGAGATGGAGATCAGTCAGAAGCGCATGATCATTGAGGGGATTCTGTCTCTTCAGGCGGGCGATTCTCCTACGGCCATCGAGGCGAAGCTGATGGTATTCATTCCGCAGTCTGAGAGAGCGGCCATTAAGACGGAGGGGTAAGGTATGGCAAAGAAAAAACATAGTGCGCCGCATGAGGAAGAGGCCAGCGAGGCTTGGCTCTTACCTTATTCGGATTTGATGACGCTGCTCTTGGCGCTCTTTCTCTGTCTTTTCTGTATGTCGCAGACGGACGATAAGAAAGTGACGGAGCTGGCGCAGGCTTTTCACAAGGCGTTCAGCGTTGGGTCGAGCGGCATATCGCTCCTCACAGGGGCGGGAATGACGGGATCTACGTCATCAGGTACGGGCAGCGGTCCCATGGAGGAAGGAGCCAATGCTTACATCCTAGAAAATCAGACGCTGGAACAACTCCAACAGACATTGGATGAGTATATCCGCGAGAATCACTTGGAGACGGATCTGCAGGCCAATATGACGGAGGACGGGCTTCTCATTCGGATTAAGGAGAAGGCGCTCTTCCCCTCCGGCTCGGCGGAATTGGTGCCTGAGTCACAACTGGTAGGGCCTGTGGTAGCGGGGCTTTTGGGGGCTATCCCACAGCGGGTGATCATTTCCGGGCATACGGATAATGTCCCCATCAATACGGCGCAGTACCCGTCCAACTGGGAACTCAGTTCGGCGCGGGCGCTGAATTTCATGAAGTCGCTGTTCGCCGCGAATCCGGCGCTCAATCCGGCGCGGTTCAGTGCCATTGGATACAGTGAGTACCGTCCGGCGGCGCCGAACGCTACGGAGGAAGGGCGTACCCAGAACCGCCGCGTGGAGATCTTGATTGCGCGTACCTATCAGATGGCCGAAGGCACCTTGGTGGCAAGATAACGAAAAGCAGGATGGGGGTTGTCGTCACGGGCGGCAGCCTCTTTTTTCGATGAGGGAGGATGAAGCGATGAAGATCGCGTTTTCGGCGGAGATGCGCCGGATGGATGCGCTGGCGATGGAGCAGTTTGGTATCCCAGAGGTCATTCTCATGGAAAATGCAGGGCGGGCGGTGGCGGACGTCGCGACGGAATCTTTCGGGGGCGCGGCGGGGCGTACCATCTGCGTTTTTGCGGGAACGGGGAATAACGGCGGCGACGCATTCGCCGCCGCGCGCCATCTCTTCAATCGGGGCGCCATCGTCAAGCTGGTGCTGGTGGGGGAGACGAAAAAAATGTCCTCCGCTGCGACGCTTCATTACGGCATTTGTCAAAGATTGGGGCTGCCTGTGCAGCGTCTGGAATCGGAGCGGGACTGGGAAAAACTGGGGATTCTCCTGCGCCTGTCGGACGGTGTGGTGGATGGTCTTTTGGGGATAGGGCTCAAAGGGGCGCTGCGCGAGCCGTTGCCGCGGCTGATTTCTTTGGTGAATGCGTCCGGCCGTCCGGTGGTGGCCATCGATGTGCCGAGCGGCGTGGACGCGGATACGGGACAAGCGGGGACGGTGGCGGTCAATGCAGAGGTGACGGTGACCTTTGGCCTCCCAAAGACGGGACAGTTCTTTGCCCCCGGCGCGTCCCATGTAGGGCGACTGGTGGTGGACGACATCAGCTTGCCGCCGCCGCTCTTAGCCGAGGCGACGATCCAGCAGGAATATTTAGACCAGCGCCGGGCGAAGGAGATGCTGCGCCCCCGTCCGCTGGACGCGCATAAGGGCTCCTGCGGGCGCATTTTGGCGGTGGCCGGCTCGCGCGGCATGACGGGGGCAGCGGCGCTTTCGGCGGACGCGATCCTGCGCGTCGGTGCGGGGATTGCGGTGTTAGCCGTCGCGGCGGGGCTGCAAGGGATATTGGCAGCGAAGCTGACGGAGGTCATGACAGAGCCCTTGCCGGAGAGCGCGGCGGGGATTTTGGGGGAGAAAGCCTTGACACCTTTGACGGAGTTGGCGGCAGACTATGACGCCGTTTTGATAGGGCCAGGGCTGGGACGTGCGATGGAGACAGGCGCGTTGGTGCGCGCGTTTGTCAAAACGGCGCAAAAGCCCTGTATCCTTGACGCGGATGCGCTCTACGCCTTCGTGGGACATACGGCAGAATTGGCAGCGATGGACGCGCCGCGCGTCTTGACGCCACATCTGGGGGAGATGGCGGCACTCTTGGGGATTACCGTGCCCGCGCTGCGGGAGAATCTTTTGCCGCTTTGCCGAAAAGCCGCTGCGGAGTGGCAGGCCATTTTGGTCGTCAAGAGCGAGTGCACCATTGTCGTACTGCCAGCGGGGCAAGTTTTTTTGACCTCCACGGGAAACGCCGGGATGGCGACTGCCGGGACGGGGGATGTCCTTTCTGGCGCCATCGCCGGATTGATGCAGCAGACGGCCTCCCCGGAAGAAGCGGCGCTCTTGGGGGTTTACCTCCACGGTGCGGCGGGCGATTTGGCGGCGGAAGAAAAGGCGGAGGGGCTAGTGGCGCGCGATCTTTTGGAGAAATTGCCGCTGGCACGAAAGCGCTTGAAGGAAGCAAACGCTTGAATAGCTGCGCTGACTGCGCGAAGACCGTCGCGCTTCCTTTTCGGGGGGAGGGGCAGCGCTTTTGCCCGTGCCTCGCGCAGTGCGATGGGGCAGGGAGCATCGCCGAGGGGCGGGGCGTTTCGGATGATTTTTGATGGAAAGGAGGGGTGTGGATGGATGTACATGAGTTAGTGGTATCTTCCTTAGCGCTGCCCGAACGTCTCCGGGGGCTTATTTCGACCATTGGACTGCGGGACGCGCTGGACATTGTATTGGTGGCGCTCATCCTGTATAAGATGTATGAACTGTTGGAGAATACGCGCGCCATTACTTTGGTGAAGGGGCTCATCATCCTCATGGGGCTGACCTTGGTGAGCAACTGGCTGGAACTGCACGTGATCTTTTGGCTTTTGCAAAAGACCGTCACGCTCCTCTTCTTGGCGCTGCCCATCGTCTTTCAGCCTGAGCTTAGGCGGACGCTTGAACATGTGGGGCAGGGGAAATTTTTTGGCCGATCCGTGTTTTTGAACGATGAAGAAGCGCGCTCCTTGGTGAACGAACTTTCGCGGGCGGTGTTTCGGATGGCGGAACAAAAGATCGGCGCGCTCATCGTGGTGGAGCGCAATATGGGGCTGAACGATATATGTGCCTCCGGCATCCAAATTGACGGACTAGTGACGGCGGATTTCCTCATGAACGTCTTTATTCCCAATACGCCGCTTCACGACGGTGCGGCGGTCATGCGCGGCAAGCGTCTCGTGGCGGCGGGGTGTTTGCTCCCGCTCACGGAGAACCGTCGTCTCTCTTCGGAATTGGGGACGCGCCACCGGGCGGCGCTCGGCCTATCGGAGCAATGCGACGCCCTGATTGTGGTGGTGAGCGAGGAAACGGGCATTGTATCGGTGGCGGAAGAGGGGCGCATCACGCGCCGCCTGACGCCCGACCAGCTCAAATCCTACTTGACGCCGATTTTTTCGCCTGAGTCCGTGAGTATTCGGGATATGATCACGAATTGGAGGCAGAAATGATGGATGACGTATTGAACCTCTTTCGCCATAAGTTCGTGGTCAAGTTGTTCGCTCTCCTTGCGGCAACGGTGCTGTGGTTTTTTGTGATGAGCGATCAAAACCCGGTGATGGATTCGACCATTTCCGTGCCGGTGACCTTCATCGGAGCGCCGGAGAGAGCCAAGGTGACGCCGAGCGCTTCGGACATCAAGGTGAAACTGCGTGGGCCGCGCTCTGCTTTTGCCTCGATTCGTCGAGAGGAAATCAAAGCGGTTTTGGATCTGAGCGATAAAGAGGCAGGCACGCATCATTTGGCAGTACAGGCGCTTTTGCCCCCGGGGCTTGAGGTGGTGAGCCTAAAGCCGGAATACGTCGATGTGTTCATCGATCCCTTGGTTCACAAACGCCAGTCGATTCACCTCATCTCCACGGGGTCGGTGGGGGCGGGCTTTACTGTCTCCCGGATGACGCCGGACGCGACGCATGTTTTCCTTGACGGCGCAGAAACGGCCGTGGATTCGGTGGCACAGGTTTTGGGCTATGTCCCGCTTGGCGGGGATCGCATGGCGGATTTTGATGTGCGTGTTCCCTTGTCGGCGGTGGATGCGGATGGCCGCGCTGTATCGGAGGTGACGATGGAGCCGGAGGAGATTTCCATTCACGTCCAGATGGCGCGCGGACTCTCAAAGAAGGTCGTGGAGATTAAACCGATCTTTGAGGGGACGCCGGCGGAGGGGTACGCCGTCACGGAAAGCCGCGCCGAGCCGGCACGGCTGGAAATTGCCGGGGACGCGGCTGCGCTGGACAAGATCAGCAGCTTGGAAACTGCGCCGATCACCCTCACAGGGGCGACCGCACCGCTGCGGCGAACCGTCAGTCTCGTGCTGCCGGAAGGGGTCACGGCGCCGAATCGGTCGGTGAATGTGATGGTTTCCATCGCGCGAAGATAGAGGGAGACGTTGGACGGGGGAGAGAGGTTTCGTGATACGCATTCAGCGGCTCAAGGTTCCCTTAGAGGAAACGGCGACCATAGAGAAATTAGCGGCACGGCGCCTGCGCGTTTCGCTCTCCGACGTGGAATCGGTGCGGCTCGTGCATAAGGCGGTGGACGCGCGTCGCTACCGCGGGGCGCCTCTCTGCTTTGTCTATACGGTCGATGTGAAGATCGCCGGGCGCGAGGGGAAGATTTTGGAGAGATTTTCCCGAGATCGGGACGTCGTGGCGGCACCGGCGCAGAGACAGCCCCTTTGGGAAATCCTGCGGCGAGGGGAAGGCCGCGCCTTGCGCCCCGTGGTGGTCGGGTTTGGCCCCGCCGGGATGATGGCGGCACTCGTCTTGGCGCGGGCGGGGCTTTCCCCCCTCGTTTTGGAGCGGGGCGCGGATGTGGACACGCGCCGGGAAGCGGTGGAAAGGTTCTGGCAAGGCGGCGCCTTCGATCCTTCGACCAATGTGCAATTTGGGGAAGGGGGCGCGGGGACGTTTTCTGACGGGAAGCTCACGAGCCGAAGCAGCGATCCCCATACCGCCGACGTCCTCGAGGCGTTTATTGCCGCTGGCGCACCGGAAGAAATACGCTATCTCCATAAACCCCATTTGGGGACAGACCGCCTGCGGGGGATCGTCCGGCAGCTTCGGCAGGAGATTCTCTCCGCTGGCGGTGAAGTGCGCTTTGGGGCGCAGGTGACCGACATCGAATTAGGCGCAGATGGCGTCTCGTCTGTGGTGGTCAATGATGATGTGCGCATCGGGACGGAAGCGGTTTTCTTGGGCATCGGCCATTCGGCGCGGGATACGTGTCAGATGCTTTTGGCGCGTGGCATCGCGATGGCGCCGAAGGCTTTTTCCGTGGGGCTTCGGATCGAGCATCCGCAAGGCCTTATCGATCAGGCGCAGTATGGCGTGGATGCTGGACATCCGCTGCTTTCGGCAGCGGACTACGCGCTGACGTTTCAGGATACGGCGACGGGGCGGGGCGCGTATTCGTTCTGCATGTGTCCCGGGGGGCAGGTGGTGGCGGCGGCCTCCGAGCGCGGCCATCTCACCACGAACGGGATGAGCCTTTACCGGCGAGATTCTGGGGTGGCCAATGCGGCGCTCTTGGTCACGGTGGCGCCGGAGGATTTCGGCGGAACCGTGGAGGGGGGCATTGCCTTTCAGCGGCGCTATGAGGCGCTGGCCTTTCAGCTCGGGGGGGCGGATTATTGCGCCCCCGTGCAGACGGTGGGCGATTTTCTCACGGGAAGGACGGGGAGCCGAGACTTTTTGGTTACGCCGACCTATCAACCGGGGGTGGTGCCTGCCAATTTGCGAAACGCTTTGCCGGATTTTGTGGCGCTTACCCTGGCCCATGCGCTGCCGGTCTTTGGGGCGAGGATACCAAGATTTTCCGACGCTGGCGCGCCCTTGACGGGGGTGGAGATGCGCTCCTCGTCGCCGTATCGTATCCTGCGCGATCCGGCGACGTTTGCCGCAGTGTGCACGCCGGGGCTTTTTCCCATGGGCGAAGGCGCCGGCTATGCCGGGGGCATCATGAGCGCTGCCGTGGATGGGCTGCGCGCCGCCCTTGCCTTTTTGGCGAAAATCGGTCATACTGTACTAGAATAGTTCTCATCAGGACAACAGGGGAGGAACACATATGGCGAGACTTTTTGGCACCGACGGCATCCGGGGGGAGGCGAACCTCGAACTGACACCGGAATTGGCCTATCGGTTGGGTCGGGCGACCGCGCTCTATTTCGGCGAAGAAACGCGCGGTGAAGGGGAAGTCCCTGCCATTCTCATCGGGCGGGACACCCGCATCTCGGGGACGATGTTTGAGGCCGCGCTGTCCGCTGGGATATGCTCGGCGGGGGGGCAGGCGGTCTTAGCAGGCATCATCCCAACGCCGGGCATCGCCCATTTGACGAAAGCGATGGGGTTCCAAGCGGGCATCGTGGTCTCTGCCTCCCACAATCCCTTCTACGATAACGGGCTTAAACTTTTTGGCGGAGATGGGTATAAGCTGCCTGATCCGGTGGAGGACGAGATCGAGGGATTGATCCAACGCATGAGATTGGAAGATGATCTGTACCGGGCACATCGGGGCGGCGTGGGGACCGTAGAAGTGCGCCGAGATTTGCAGCGGCGCTACATCGATTTCGTGAAGTCCACGATTGATACGCGTCTGGACGGTCTGCGGGTGGTCTTGGATTGCGCTAATGGGGCGTCCTATGAGGTCATGCCTACGGTTTTGCGCGAATTGGGTGCCGATCTCACCGTGATCCATGCGGCGCCCTATGGGACGAACATCAATGACAACTGTGGCTCCACGCATTTGGACTCCCTGCGGCAAACTGTACTGCGCTATCAGGCGGACATCGGTATTGCACTCGACGGGGACGCGGATCGCTGCCTGTGCATCGATGAGAAGGGCGACCTCATGGACGGGGATCACATCCTCGTTCTCTGCGGCCTTGACATGAAAAAGAGGGGGCGTCTCCCCAAGGACACCATCGTCACCACCGTGATGGCAAACATTGGCTTCCACCAAGCGCTGAAGGCGGCTGGCATCCATGTGGAAATTACCAAGGTGGGGGATCGCTACGTTTTAGAAAATATGCTCTCCCATGGGTACGCCTTGGGGGGAGAGCAATCGGGACACATTATCTTCACCGATTTTGCGACTACCGGCGATGGCGCGGTGACGGCGCTTCAAGTACTGCAGGCGCTCATGGGCAGCGATCAACCGGCCTCGGCGCTGAACGCCCTCATGGTCAGCTATCCCCAGCTTTTGCTGAACGTCGTGGTTTCCTCGAAAGAAGGTTGGGAGGAAAATGCGGCGATTCAGGAAGCCATTCGCGCGGGTGAGGCGGCGCTAGGGGAGAAGGGGCGCATCCTCGTGCGTCCGTCGGGAACGGAACCCCTCATCCGCGTGATGGCGGAGGGATCGGATCCTGAGCAACTCGATGCGCTCTGCCATCGCATCGCTGACGTCGTAAAACAAGAACTCGGTTAATGTTCAGCCCCGTCGGAAACGACGGGGCTTTTTTGCGCTCGATATATGCCGATATGGGAATCTTTTGCACAGAGGCGATATATCCCGATATGGGAATTTTGATTCGTGCTACAATCGCTTGGCGTTCATAGCATGTGCAGGGCGGTTTGGCGACTACAAAATAAAAAGATTGACATAAATGGCGAAATGGTATAAATTGAGGGCAGAGTGCGGCGGGACAGTATCGTTGTGAGTTCCAATGCACCGTAGAAGAGGATTGGCCGTTGACGTTTGCTGCGAAAAGAAATGCTGGTTTGGAATATTTCGCAGCGGCAGAAGCGGCGACATCGAAACTGTGTTGCAACAAGATGGGGCGGGCGCGGTTTTGATGATTCCCGTGCCAGTAAATTCGGGTGCGGATGGGAGGGGAGGGAGCTGAATGGGACATCCGGTGACGACGAATCCTTTGATCATCATGCTGATCAACATGTCCATCGTGTTCGCGGTGCTGATCGGTTTGAGCTTTATGATTCGTTTGATCCATTTAGTTGACCCGACGAAAGAAAAGTAAGTTCAGGAAAGAGAACGAGGTGATTGTTGATGCATCAACCGGTAACGACGAATCCTTTGATCATCATGCTGATCAACATGTCCATCGTGTTCGCGGTGCTGATTGGCTTGAGCTTCATGATTCGTTTGATCCACTTAGTGGATCCCACCAAGGAGAAGGAAGAAAAACC
>JBQNAL010000014.1:0-50679 GCA_052170475.1 Schwartzia sp. (in: firmicutes) | reverse complement strand
GCATGAGGGGCAAAGTTTAACACAACAATGCGACAATTAAACTTGCAATCTACCATTTCTTTTCCGAGGTGGTGTAGGTTTGTCCATGATGTGGCGGATGCGCACGATACGATGTCATCGCTGTTCCTCTTTATGGCGGCGGCATGGCGCGGGGCGCATTTTTCTTCGCGGGCGCTTTTTTCCACGTGTATTCTATGGTATGATGGCGATGAGATGGACAAACGTCCGCCTGAAGGGCGGCGGGGCTAAACAGAGAAGGGAGCGGAAGAAGATGCACGCGATTGAAAAACTGCTGGCGGAAAAAGCTGGGCGGAAGGAGGTCAAGACGGGCGAGATCGTCAACTGCGACGTGGATTTGGCAGGGATTAACGATCTCTATTTGCAGACGGTGCGGTCGTTTTTTGAGATGGGCGGCGAGCGGGTGTTTGACCCCGACAAGATCGTGATGTTTTTCGATCATTACGCGCCGTGCGCGACCATCACCCAAGCGGAGAACCACAAACAGTTCCGCGCATTTTGCTTTTCGCAGGGCATCGAGAAGCTGATGGACATCGATCAGGGCGTATGTCATCAGGTGCTGGCGGATCGGGGCTGGGTGCATCCTGGGGAGATCGTAGTGGTGACGGATTCGCACACGACGACGCACGGAGCCTTCGGCGCGTTCGGCACCGGCGTGGGAGCCACGGACTTGGCCACCATCATGATCACGGGCAAACTGTGGTTCATGGTGCCTGAGATCTTTCGCGTTCATTTGGTGGGCAAGCGTGCGCCGGGGGTCTTCGCCAAGGACATCATCCTTCACATCATCGGCGATTTGGGGGCGGATTACGGCGTCTATCGGGCGGTGGAATTTACCGGTCCGGCGCTGGCGGATCTGAGCGTTTCGGAGCGCATGTGCCTTTGCAACATGACCACGGAAATGGGCTGCAAGACGAGCTATATCCAGCCGGACGAGGTGACGATGGACTTTTTGCGCAAGAACGTGACGCGCCCGTATCAGATTTACGACACGGACGAGGGCTACGCATACGCAGCGGAGCTGACGTATGACGTGAGCGAGATTCCGCCGCAGGTGGCGGCTCCGTCGAGTGTGGACAATGTCTTTCCGCTGAAAAACTATGTCGGCACGGCCATCGACGAGGCGTACCTCGGCTCATGTACCGGCGGGCGCTTGGAGGATTTGGCCGTCGCGGCGCGGATCCTGCGGGGGCGGCATGTGCCGAAAACGACGCGGATGATCGTCGTTCCGGCATCGAAGCAGGTGATGGAAGACGCCATGAGAGAGGGCTACATCGAAGACTTGATGGCGGCGGGCTGCACGGTGACCGCCCCGGGGTGCGCGGCATGTCTCGGCGTTCATCAGGGGATGCTGGCGGGCGGCGAGGTCTGTATCAGTTCGACGAATCGGAATTTCCCCGGGCGCATGGGGCATGTGGATGGCCGGATCTTTTTGGCGTCCCCCGCAGCGGTGGCGGCTTCGGCGCTCTTTGGCCGGATCACGGATCCGACGGCGTACATATAAGCGAAGAATGGAGGGATGATCATGGCTGTCTGCGGCAAGGCCTTCGTATTTGGCAAAAATGTTGATACCGACCAGATCTATCCGGGGCGGTTTGTGGAATACACCGATGTAAAAGACGTGAAGAAATATGCGATGTACGGCGCGGACGAGGATTTCGTCAAGAAGTTTCGCCCCGGCGACATCCTCGTGGCGGGGACAAATTTCGGCTGCGGCTCCTCGCGGGAACATGCGGCCATTACCCTGAAAGCGGTCGGGGTGGGGGCGATCTTGGCCGAATCCTTCGGCCGCATCTTTTTTCGCAACGCCATCAATTTAGGCGTACCGGCCATCAGCTGCCGGGACATCACGAAGATCGTCCGAGAGGGGGATGAGGTCGAGGTGGACATCGAGCGCGGCGCGATCAAAAATCTGACCACCGGGCAGACGGCAGAGGCGGTGCCGATGTCGCCGTACGTCATGCACATCCTCCAGAGCGGCGGCATCAAGCCGATGATCAAGGCGATGCAGGACGAAAAAAAGCGATAGACTTTCTTTTTCTGAATTTTGTGGACGAAATGGCAAAAACAGGATACAATAAAAGCGGCGCGGGGCGGGCGCTTTTGGCACGCTCTTTCCTCTGCGCCGGCAGCGGCCCGGGATCGGGACATTCAGACAGGGAGGCAAGTCTATGAACATCCACGAGTACCAAAGCAAGCAAGTCTTGAAGGAGTTCGGCGTCAAGGTGCCGAATGGCCACGCGGCGTTCAGCCCCGAGGAAGCGGCGCGGGTCGCTAAGGATCTCACGACGCCAGTGGTCGTGGTGAAGGCGCAAATTCACGCGGGCGGCCGTGGAAAAGCCGGCGGGGTGAAGCTCGCCCATGACATCGACGAGGTGAAGTCCTTCGCGTCCGCACTTTTGGGGAAGGTCTTGATCACGCATCAGACCGGCCCAGAGGGCAAGCAGGTGAACCGCCTCCTCATCGAGGAAGGGTCGAACATCGAGAAGGAATACTATCTGAGCTTCGTCATCGACCGCAAGACGGCACAGGTCGTGATGATGGGATCGGAAGAGGGCGGCATGGACATCGAGGAGGTCGCGGCGAAATCGCCGGAGAAGATCTTCAAGGAGTTCATCGACCCGGTGGCGGGACTCATGCCGTTCCAGACGCGGCGGATGGCGTTCAAGATGAACTTCAAGCCCGCCGTCATGAATAAGGCGATCAAATTGATGGAGTGCCTCTATCAGGCGTTTGTCGCGAAGGACTGCTCTTTGGCGGAGATCAATCCCTTGGTGGTGACGAAGGAGAATGAGGTCTTAGCCCTCGATGCGAAGCTCAATTTCGACGACAGTGCGCTCTACCGGCATCCGGACATCGAGGCGCTGCGCGATGAGAGCGAGGAGGATCCGAAGGAACGCGCCGCGGCGAAGGCAGCGCTTTCCTATGTCAATTTGGGCGGCGATGTGGCCTGCATGGTGAACGGCGCGGGTCTCGCCATGGCGACGGTGGACATCATCAAGTTCTACGGCGGCGAGCCGGCGAATTTCTTAGACGTGGGCGGCGATTCCACGGTGGAGAAGATCGCCGAGGCCTTCCGCATCATGCAGTCGGACGATCAGGTACACAGCGTATTCGTCAACATCTTCGGCGGCATCAATAAATGCGACGTCATCGCCGCCGGTATCGTGGAGGCGGCGAAGGTCGTCGGGCTTCGCGTGCCGGTCGTGGCGCGCCTCGACGGAACGAACGTGGAGGCGGGGCGCAAGATCCTCACGGAAGCGAAGGTGCCGGGCGTCTACATGGCGGAGAAGATGGACGAAGGCGCGAAGCGAGCTGTGGAATTAGCGGCGGAAAAAGCGGCCGAGCTTAAAGTGAAGGCCTGAGGAGGACACGAGCGATGGGAATTTTTGTAGGCAAAGACAGCAGAGTCGTCGTGCAGGGCATCACGGGAAAGCAGGCGACATTTCATACGAACATCATGAAGGAATACGGCACGAACGTGGTGGCCGGTGTGACCCCTGGGCGGGCGGGGGAGATGGTGCTTGAGACCATTCCCGTCTTCAATACGGTGACCGACGCGGTGAAAGAGACGGGGGCGAACGTTTCCGTCATCTACGTTCCGGCGCGGTTCGCGGCGGATTCCATCATCGAGGCGGCGGACGCAGGGATCGACATCGTGGTCTGCATCACCGAGCATATCCCGGTTCTTGATATGGTGAAGGTGCGCCGCTATTTGGAGGGGAAGAAGACGCGGCTCATCGGGCCGAACTGCCCCGGCATCCTCACGGTGGACGAGTGCCGCTTGGGGCTTTTACCCACTTATATCCACAAGAAGGGGCATGTGGGCGTCGTGTCCCGCTCCGGCACCCTGACCTATGAGGTCACCTACCAGCTCACCATGGCGGGCATCGGTCAGACGACCTGCATCGGCATCGGCGGCGACCCGGTCAAGGGGATGGACTTCATCGAGGTATTGGACGCCTTCAATCAGGACGAGGAGACCTTGGCGGTCATGATGATCGGCGAGATCGGCGGCACGGCGGAGGAAGAGGCGGCCGCGTGGATCAAGGCGAACATGAAAAAGCCGGTCATCGGCTTCATCAGCGGCCAGCAGGCGCCTCCGGGCAAGCGCATGGGGCACGCCGGCGCCATCATCTCCGGCGGCAAAGGCACCGCTGCCGATAAGATCAAGGCGCTGAACGCCGCCGGGATCGAGGTGGCGGAGACCGTGGCGGCCATGGGCGATTTGGCGGTGAAGGTCTTAAAGGAAAACGGTCTTTACGATACCTGCCATACCTGCTGATTGAGAGCGGCGATAGGGAAAGGGAAAAAAGCGGGCGTTCGTTTCGATTTTTCGGAGCGGACGCCTGCTTTTGTTGCGGGGATCGCGCCCTTTTGGGCGAGAAGCACGCCTCTACCGTAAAAGATGCCATCCGTTGGCTTGGACATGGGTATATGGACATATCAACTGAACGGCAGGCGCGGGTGGTGGCTGCGCGGCTGTGCAAGAGAACGTGAAAGAAGCCGTCCTTTCGGGCTTGGCGCCCTGTGGAGCAGCGCGAAAGGAGCGGCGGAAGCGGTGCAAAATTAGGGCGTTTGTATCGTTTGTATTTTGGAGTGGTATGCTGGTATACTAAGAAGAAGGTATTTTCTCAGGGGGCGGTTCTCGAGGCGGGCTGTGGAAGAGAGGCATCGAGGAGCCGCACGTTGACGATAGAAAAATATGACCCGCGGCCGATGGAGACTGACGCACCGGCAGGGGACATGCAGGAGGGTATGGGCTTAATGGAAAAGGTTACGCTGGGAAAAGGACAAGTGCTTCACCGTCGAGGGGAAAGGGTGCAGCAGGTAGAGATGGTGCTGTCTGGAGCGCTGGTGATGACGGATGGGGATGAGGTAGAGGTTCGTTTGGGTGCAGGAACCGTGGCGGGGGCGATCTATCTGCCCAAGGAGGGATACGCCTTCGATTATGTGGCGCTCGAAGATACCACCCTCATGACCTTTCCCTATTTGGTGGCGGAGGATCTGGCGGAGGCGGTGCTGAGTGTGCCGAACCTCGCCCCCGCGTTGGCGGAGGAGAGCATGGCGCTGACGAAGCGGATGCTCGAGGCTCTGTCGGCGACGGAAGATGCGGCGACGGAGCTTGGCAAGGAGATCAAGTACAATTACAATGATTACCAGTTTCTGTGCGTGAAGCTGCAAATGGCGCCAACGCAATTCGCCTTTGTGGAACGTCTTCCGATGTTTGAGCCGTCGCGCGTCGGGTTTGGCTGGGAGGCGGACGTGTGTCGGGCGTTCGCTGAGCGGGCGGCGGAGCTCAAGGAGACGCTCTATGCGCTCGATGTGCGCTTTTGCGTGGACGCGTTCATGCGCGCCTCGACGACTGGGCGGCGGGTCGGCAAGGAGATCGAGGCGGCGACGGATTTTATCGGGCGGACGCGGGCGGCCTCGGAAGCGTTCATGACTTCCTTTTATGATGTCAAGTCGAAGGTGGACGCCATGGCGCGGGGCGCATCGGACGATGTGCCCGCCATTACGGATGCGCTCGATGTGATCTTGGCGTTTTCCTCTGTCAAGATGGAAGTCGCGGATGCGTTCCGGCGCGATCTGAAACAGTTCATGGATATGGAGGATCGGCGGGCGAAGTCGGATGAGATGCGCCATCTTCGCCGCTCCATCGCCGATGGGTTCTATCAGGTTTACGAGGCCGCCTTTTTTAAGAGCATGGAGACGGCGCATGTGCCCGCTGAGGTGCGGATGTTTTTCTTGTTTGGCTTTGCCGATGAAGGGCTTGCCGGAGAGGCCAATACGGCGGCGCTGTACCGCGCGGCGGTGGGCTGGGAGGCGGATCCGGCGGGACGGATCCTGTCGCTTTATGATTGGCTCGTCAAGATTTATCAAGGGGTGGCGATGCCGTCCAAAAATGAGTTTGATAACGATTGGGTGGATTATCTCCGGGAGGAGGTGCGGACGGCCTCCATCACGCAGCAGCGGGCGGATGAGCTGATGACGGATCGCCGCGCGATGGTGCGCTTTGAGATCCAGAACATGTTCAAGAGCGCGAATCGGATCACGAATGGGCGCATGGCGGCGTTCGTTCCCGTCTTTACGGCGCAGGATGTGATTCGTCCGCTGGATAAGTGCCTCGCGGATCCAGCGCGGGTCGAGGCGGCGCTCACCAAGGTGACGGACATTGACTTTGGCTGTTTCTATCGCCCTGTGCTGACCGAGTTCCCCGAGCTGAAAATCTCGCGGTTCATCTACAATACCGAGGTGCGCCCCTATGTGATCTTGATGCCGAATGTCGGCAATCGGGGGCTGATGTGGCAGGAGATCGAGGGCGTGAAGCGGACGACGCCTGCGCACATGGTATTGTCCGTGTTCCATTCGGAGGAGCTGGACGAAACGATCACAAGGATGTGCGCCCAGTTCCGCTGGGAGATGTGCCGTCGCCTCCAAGGCGTGCGCTATACGGACATCAGCGAGTTGTCGCTGACGTCGGAATATGTGAAGTATCTCCAGTTCTACAAGAAGAACGGGAATCTCTCCAGCGAGATGAAGGAGCGCGTCAAGCTCGCGCTGCAAAAGGCGCGCAACGATTATAAGAGCGTATTTGTCGCGGAGTACGAGCGCTACATTCAAAATGAGGCGTTCGGGCTGCCGCGCCTCAATAAGGTGGCGCGGGAGATTTTGTTCCGCTACTGCACCTTATCGAAAAAATTCCGTAAGTCCTTGGCGAGTAATCCCCAGTTCCAGCCGCTCATGGAGCACTGGGGCGTGACGCAGAGTGCGAAGGTTCACGCGCTGGATCTCTTGATTCGGAAAGTACAGCGCTTAAAGCCGGGCGAGGCGCTACCCAAGGAGATCGCGGAGGAAGCCGAATTTTTGCGCAGTTGAATGTAGCGGGGAAAGTCGCACGGGAAGAGATGGGTGGCAAAGAAAAAGCCTCCGCTTTTGCGGAGGCTTTTTCTGTATGGCGTTACGGTTCGTTCTCGAAAAGGACTAAGTAGGCGGCGTACCCTTGGGCGGCCATTTCTTCCCGCGGAATAAAGCGCAGGGCGGCGCTGTTGATGCAGTAGCGAAGACCGCCGTCCTGCTTCGGCCCATCGTCGAAGACGTGTCCCAAGTGTGCGCCGCTGGTCTTGGCGACGACTTCGGTGCGGGTCATGCCGAGGGAGCGGTCGGTGCGCTCTTCGATGAGGGCGCTCTCGATGGGGCGGGAGAAGGCAGGCCAGCCGCAGCCGGCGTCAAATTTCGCCGTGGAGACGAAGAGGGGCTGCCCGGTGGTGACGTCGCAGTAGATGCCTTCACGAAATTCCTTGTCGTAGGCGTTTTGGAAGGGCGGCTCGGTGGCCGCTTCCTGGGTGACGGCGTAGGCCATGGGCGTGAGCGTTTCTTTTAGTGTCGCCGCATCGGGTTTTTCGTAGACGGTGTCCTTCGTGACGGGGGCGTCGCCTTGCCCCGGTGCGCGGCGGTTGGCTTTATAAGCTTCGTCGAAGAGGTAGCGGGGGATGTGGCAGTAGCCTTGAGGGTTCTTGATGAGGTATTCCTGATGCTCCTCTTCTGCTCGGTAGAAGTTGACGAGGGGGGTGGCCTCAATCGCCAATGGCTGCGCGTACCGCTGCTGGAGCTTTGAGAGCGCTTCTTCGATGACGGCGGCGTCCTCGTCACGGGTGAAGTAGATGCCGGTGCGGTACTGGACGCCCCGGTCGTTGCCTTGACGATCCTTCGCCGTGGGATCGATGGCGCGAAAGTAGACGTCCAAGAGGCGCGAGAGGGGCAGTGTGGCGGGATCGTAGACGACGTGGACGGTTTCGGCGTGGCCGCTCTCTTGGCAGACGTCGCGGTAGCTGGGGTTTTCCGTGTAGCCGTTGGCGTATCCGCTCTCGACGGAGACGACGCCGTAGAGGAGGCGCAGCAGCGTTTCCATGCCCCAAAAGCAGCCGCCGGCGAGATAGATTTCCCGCTGGTTCTCTTGGGGGACATTTTTCTGTACGATGCCGACGGGCATGGATTTCGGCGCACCTTGGGCGCAGCCGGAAACGAGGAGGGACAGGACGAGCGATGTGCAGAGGAGAAGGGTGTGGGAAAAGGTCATAGAAAAGCCTCCTTTGATGTGACGGTGGGGTTGGCAGGATATACCATGGCACGAACCCTGATGGTTGACGTCTTAGCGGGCGCTTCGTTGCGCGCTCAATCGTCGTATTGGAGGACGATCCGCCCTTCGGCGCGGGTGCGGTTCATGTCGATGATCCGCTGATTTTTCGAGCCGCGAAAGCGCAGAGTGAGATCGCGCTCGCCGAGGAGAAAGCGGCCGTCCACCAAAATGTCTAAGGTGGAGAGCAGCGCGTCGATGGCGGGCTCCTTTCGCGCCATGAGCGCCTCTAAGGTGTAGCCGGTATACGCCCAGCGGGTGAGGCCGTGGGGGCGCAGTTTGTTGGCTAAGTCGGCCAAGGGGGCGGCTTGGGCGAAGGGTTCGCCGCCGCTGAAGGTGACGCCGGAGAGGAGGGGATTGGCCAAAATTTGGGGGAGGAGGTCGTCGGTATCGACGAGCTTCCCGCCGGCAAAGTCCCATGTTTCGGGGTTTTGGCAGCCAGGACAGGCGTGGGGACATCCTTGGGTGAAGATGGTGAAGCGGTAGCCGTCGCCATCGACGACGGAGTCGTCAACGGTTCCGGCGATGCGAAGTTCCATGGGCGATTACCTCCGCGAGGAAAATGGTTGCACCGAGTATAAAACCCTCCTGCACCCTTTTCGGCGCAGGAGGGTTTTGGCGAATCGGGCTTTTTGCAGCGTCTGCGCGTTTTTGTGCCGGAAGGTTACGAAGCGGAGGCTTCGCGAAGATCGTGTTTTACCCGGTCATGCTCTTCCGCGCGCTTGGCGTTGTTCCAGCGGTCGGTCGTGCCGACGAGGTAGCCGGTGATGCGGCGGATGCGCTGAAATTTCGGCGGGCGCAGGGTGTACTCCAAGGCGATGTGTCCGCCGTCTGCGGGGGAGAGTTCCAAGGTGCCGATTTCATCGTCGGGGTTATCCTCATGGATGTAGTCCATGTAGGCGAGGACTTCCTGCTCCGATACTCCTTCGAGGTCTTTGATGATGATTTCTGTTCCGTTGACGATCATGGTTGATCTTCCCTTCTGTTGAGATTTTTTAGCCGGTCAGTGCCCGCAGGTGATGCGGGGGATGACGCGGCGGTGACGGTGTTCGGCTTCGCTTCTGCCGCAGCGGGGGCAGACATTATCAATGAGCCCGTTGTAGCCGCAGACCGGGTCGCGATCTACGGGGTGGTTCACGGAGCCGTAGCCGATGCCGTGGTCGTGCATACAGCGGATGAGCGCTTCGAAGGCCTTGAGGTTCTTCGTGGGGTCGCCGTCCATCTCCACGTAGCTGATGTGACCGGCGTTCGTCATGGCGTGGTAGGGCGCCTCGATGGCGATCTTCTTGGCGGCGGCGATGGGGTAGTAGACCGGGACATGGAAGCTGTTCGTGTAGTAGTCCCGATCCGTGACACCTTTGGTGTTTCCGTAGCGCTGGCGGTCGAGGCGGACGAAGCGCCCGGAAAGGCCTTCCGCCGGCGTGGCGATGAGGGTGAAGTTGAGGCCGGTGCGCGCCGATTCCTCGTCCATGTGGCGGCGCATCCGACCGACGATCTGAAGCCCCAATTTCTGCGCGTCGGGGGATTCGCCGTGGTGCTTGCCGAGGAGGGCTTTGAGGCACTCGGCGAGGCCGATGAAGCCCATGGTGAGGGTGCCGTGCTTTAAGAGTTCGGCGATGGAATCGTCCGGCGTCAGCGTCTCGGAATCGATCCAGACCCCCTGCCCCATGAGGAAGGGGTAGTTTCGGGCGTGCTTGGCGCACTGGATCTTGAAGCGGTGGTAGAGCTGGCGGATGACGAGTTCCGTCATTTCGTCCAATCCCTCGTAGAATTTCTCTAAATCTCCCTTGGCCTCCAAGGCGAGACGCGGCAAATTGACGCTGGTGAAGCTCAGATTCCCGCGCCCGCAGGTGACCTCTCGGCTCGGGTCGTGGACGTTCCCCATGACCCGAGTGCGGCAGCCCATGTAGGCGACTTCGGAATTGTAGTCGTTGGGGCGGTAATATTGCTTGTTAAAGGGCGCGTCCAAGAAGCTGAAGTTGGGGAAGAGCCGCTTGGCGGAGGTCTCCATGGCCAGCTGGAAGAGGTCGTAATTGGGATCGCCCGGCTCGTAGTTGACGCCTTCTTTGACCTTGAAGATCTGCACCGGGAAGATGGGCGTCTCGCCGTTGCCGAGGCCCGACTTTGTCGCCAAGAGAAGGTTTTTGATGACCATGCGGGCTTCGGGGGAGGTGTCGGTGCCGTAGTTGACGGAGCTGAAGGGAACCTGCGCCCCCGCGCGGGAGTTCATGGTATTGAGGTTGTGAATGAAGGCTTCCATCGCTTGGAAGGTGGCCTGATCGGTGGCTTCTGTGGCGGCGCGGACGGCAAAGTCGTGCGCTGCGCCCGCCGCTTCGGCGCTGATGGGCTGATAGCCGCCCCGCGCTTGGTGCGCCGGCAGGAAGTCCATCAGGCGGCGCTTGAAGTCGTCGGCGGACGAGAAGCGGAGATCCGCCGGGAGATTCTCCTTGATGGCCTTGGCGAGGAGTCGGGCGTCCGCCAAGGCCATCCCCAAGGCGGCGGCAAAATAGTCGCCCAAGTGAATGAAATACTGCTTGCGGAACGTCTTCACGACGCCGGGCGCCATCGCGTAGTCGAAGTTGGGAATGGACTGGCCGCCGTGCATTTCGTTCTGATTCGCCTGAATGGCGATGCAGCCTAACGCCGCGTAGGAGCGGATGTCGTTTGGCTCCCGCAGGTAGCCGTGTCCGGTGGAAAAGCCGTCATGGAAGAGCTTCAAGAGGTCGATCTGGCAGCAGGTCTCCGTGAGCATGTAGAAATCCATGTCGTGAATGTGAATATCGCCGTTCACATGGGCGGCGGCGATGTCCTTCGGCAGGATGCGATGGATGATGAAATACTTCGAGCCTTCCGAGCCGTATTTCAGCATCGTACCCATGGCGGTGTCGGCGTCGATGTTGGCGTTCTCCCGCTTGAGATCCGCTTCGCGGGAGGCTTTGTACGTCAGATCGTTGTAGATGTCCATGAGATCCACTTCCGCCTCACGGATGCGGGTGTGATCCGCCCGGTAGAGGATGTAGGCCTTGGCGGTGCTGGCGTAATTGTTTCTGATGAGCGCCCGCTCCACCGCGTCTTGGATGTACTCGACGCCCGGCGTTTTTTGGTCGCGGATGCTGAGGATGACGCTTTTTGTCAGCGCGTCTAGTTGTCGTTTCGTAAAGGTTTGATCCGTCGATTCCAAGTTGGCTTTCTGGATGGCGACGGTGATCTTCGCGGCATCAAAGGCGACGATGTCGCCGTTTCGCTTGCGGATGTGCGTGATCGCAGGTTCCGACACGTGATTCGCTTCCCTTCCTGTGGTTTCTATCCCGGATTATACAATATCTATTGGGGAGCGTCAACAGGAATACTATATGTAGTTGTTTGCTGCCCGGGTTATCCACAAGAAAAGAGATTCATAAAAGAAAACGGACGGGCATCGGAAAAACGAAAGCGGCGTAAAAAAAGGCTTCCCGAGGAGGCGGGAAGCGAAAGAAAAAGTTATCCACAAAATGCGATGTGCATAACTTTTTTTATCTGTGGAAAAGGAGGGCGTGGGGGTCACGACGCAGGGGGATTGTCCGGGCGCAGGATGGTGCGGACGGGGAAGGGGATGTCGATGCCTTCCTCTCGGTAGCGGCGGGTCAGCTCTTTGATGAACGCGTGCTTGAGTTTGGCGCGATCCGTGAAGCGCCGCGCGTGGAGGACGACGTTGAAGTCGATGGAGGAGTCGCCGAAGGTGTGGAAGTACACGGCGGGGGCTTTGACCACCGAGCCTTCGATGCGCTCCATCACGGCGCAAGCGACGGCGAGGGTGACGGCTTCCACCTTCTCCAAGTCGCTGTCGTAGCTGACGCCGACCGGGAGGACGACGGCGATCTGAGATTCTGGCATATCGTAGTTGGTGAGGGTCGCGGCGGAGAGTTTCGCGTTGGGGACGACGACGGTGTTGTTGGCGCTGGTGAGGATGGTCGTGTAGCGCCACGTGATGTCGGTGACGCGCCCTTCGCTGTCGCTGTCGAGGCGGATGTAGTCGCCGACGCGCACCTGCTTGGAGAGGATGAGGTGAAGCCCCGCGAAGAGGTTGGAGAGCGAGTCCTGCAGGCCGAGCGCCACCGCCATGCCGCCGACGCCCAAGGCGGTGATCAGCGGCGCGATGGAGATGCCGTAGTAGCCCAAGATGATGATGGCGCCCGCCGCGTAGATGGTAATGGAAACGAGATTCGTGAGCAGCGACGTGGTGGCGGCGGCCGAGCCGGCTTCCGCCGTGCGCAGGGAAATGATGCGCTCCAAGGTGCGGACGATGACCCGGGTGATGCTGAAGACGAGAATGGTGAAGAGGATGTAAGCGAGGAGGCGCTCTACCGGCTCGATGAGCCCCACGGTGTGAATCGTCCAGTAGACGCCGATGGCGAAGCACCAAAGGCGCGGCAGACCGCGCACCGCATGGAGGAGAACGCCGAGGGCAGAATCCGGGGCGAGGTCGGTGTGGCGGGCGATGTAGCGGCGAAGAAGATAGTTGATGATGAATCCCATGAGCAGGGAAAGGCTTAAGATGAGTGCCGGAATGAGGAAATTTCCTTCCACGTCCGACCAAGACAGGGCAAGATCAATCATCATGGCGTTTTCCTTTCGTTTTTAGGGGCGTTATGCGTTGTCGGCAAGCCATCTCACCCTTCGATGCCACATTCCTTGCGGATGGCGTTTTGGAGGAGCTGGGAGAAATTGATATGGTGTTCCTTGGCCAAGGTGTCCATCCAGCCGGGCAAGGTAATGTTTTTGCGGACGGTGCGCGAATCGTTGAGCTTTCGGACGGGAAGCGTGTCCGCCTTGACGAGCGCGATGGACGCGCCGTGGGCGGCACGGAGCGCGGTGGGCGGCGTGGGCGTGGGCGGGGTCTGCTTTTCCTTTTCGAGGAGCCAAAGCATGAGCGACAGCGCATCCTCGGCGTTCTCAAAGGCCTCTTCCACCGTTGCGCCGTCGGTATAGCAGCCGGGCAAATCAGGAAAATCGACGCTGATCCCGTCTGGTTCCGGGGTGAAGATCGCAGGGTAAATGTATTTCATTTTCCTCGTCCTTTCGTCAATGTTAGAGTGTATTTTTTCCCGGCAGGGGTTTATTTTATGTCGGCATCTTTTAGGATTTTTTGCAGCGTGCCGGTACGCACCTCTTCACTGGGGTGCCGTCCCACCATGAAGGTTTTACCGGTGCGTGGGTTTTTATACATGTCATGTCGTTTGTTGTGGCCGACGAATACACAGCCGTGTTTTTTGAGTAAACGCACCAATTCGGCGGTCATCATGCCGGCACCTCCTTTATGGTAACTATACGCATTTGTGCGCGGTTCGTCAAGCGGCGCATGGCGGGGGATAGGACGTTGTCGCTTGAGAAAAAGCGGCGGGGCGGCAGGATTTTTCTTGGGCGGTGTCAAAATAGTTTCATTTGAGAAGAAAGGAGCGAGGAAGCGTGCATATCGTGAAGGAAGGGGCGCGGCTCCGGCTGCGGGAAGGAACGGCGGAGGACATCGACTATGTGGCGGCGGTCGACGGCGCGCCGGAGAACGCTGCCTTTGTGACGCAGGATACGCGGGAGATGCGCGAGAGGAACGTGGCGTCCCCAGATACGAAGTACCTCATCGTGGAGCGTCGCGATACCGGGGAAGCCGTGGGCGCGTTTTTGGTGGCGGGGCTGACGAATCCCGACGGGGAGATCGAGTGGCGGCGCATCGTCATCACCGCCAAGGGCAAGGGATACGGCCGAGAAGGGATGGAGCTTTTGATGGCTTGGTCGTTTGACGACCTAGGCTTTCATCGGGGGTGGCTCGACTGCAAGGACTACAACGAACGGGCGCTATCCCTTTACGAGTCGTTGGGCTTAAAGCGAGAAGCGCTGCTCAGGGAGACGCTGCGGGTCGGCGATCACTACGAGAATTTGGTGATCTTGGCCATTTTGGATCGAGAGTATCGGGCGCGGCAGAAAGAGAAACCTGTATTGAAGGAGGGATAGGCTGTGAACGTGAAGCGACTGTATGTCATCGTGCTGGATAGCTTTGGCGTGGGGGCGCTGCCCGACGCGGCGGAGTTTGGGGATACGAGCGATGTGCATACGCTGAGGAGTATCGTGAAGTCGCCGTCGTATGTGACGCCTCATTTGGAATGGCTGGGGCTGTTCAATATCGATGGGGTGGACGCGGGGGAAAAGACGCCAAAGCCCGCCGGTGCCTTTGGCCGCATGGCAGAAAAGAGCCGAGGGAAGGACACGACGACCGGCCATTGGGAGATCGCCGGACTGGTGTCGGAGCGGGCGATGCCGACCTTTCCCGAGGGGTTCCCGCCGGAGTTCATCGAGAAGATAGAGGCGGCCTTGGGGCGTAAGACGCTCTGCCACAAGCCGTATTCCGGGACAGCGGTCATTCATGATTACGGGCGGGAGCATTTGGCGACGGGGGCGCTCATCGTCTATACGTCGGCGGACAGCGTCCTTCAGATCGCCGCCCATGAGCGCATCGTGCCGCGCGATGCGCTTTACGACTACTGCCGCAAGGCGCGTGCCGTCTGCACGGGCGATTACGCCGTGGGGCGCGTCATCGCTCGCCCCTTTATCGGCGAATATCCGAAGTACGAGCGCACGGCGGGGCGTCATGATTTCTCCCTCCTGCCGCCGGGTGATACGATGCTGGACGCCTTCCAAAAGGCGGGGCTTACGACCATCGGCGTGGGGAAGATTTCGGATATTTTCGCGGCGCGGGGCGTCGGCCGCCACATCCCGATGGACGGGAACGAGGACGGCATGACGAAGACCATCCAGACGCTGGCGGAGGCCTTTACGGGGCTTTGCTTCGTGAATTTGGTGGACTTCGATATGAAGTACGGCCATCGGCGTGACATCGACGGCTACGCGAACGCGGCGACGGTGTTTGACCGGCAGCTCGGCGAGTTCATCGCGGGAATGCGGGCGGAGGACGTCCTGATGATCACCGCCGATCACGGCTGCGATCCCGGGGCGCCGGGGACGGATCATACCCGAGAGTACGTGCCGATCCTCGCCTATGGGCAGGGGGTGAAGGCGGGGGTGAACCTCGGCACGCGCACTTCCTTCGCCGATGTCGCGGCGACGGCGGCGGAGATGTTTGGCCTTTCGCTATCGACGCCGGGGACGAGCTTTTTGCGGGAGATCGCATGGTAAGGGGCGCAGAAATTTTGCCGCTGTGGCAAGAGAAGAGCGAGGCGGGGGCGGGCAGCGTCCCCTTCGGCGCGTCGTGATCGGGCGGCGGTAAACGGGAGGAAATGCGGATGCGGATGTACGATTTGATCGTCAAGAAGAAGCGCGGCGGCGAGATGAGTCGGGAAGAGCTGTCCTATCTCGTGGAGGAGTTCACCGCAGATCGTCTGCCGAAGGAGCAGATGGCCGCCTTTTTGATGGCGGTCTGGTTTCGGGGCATGACGGATCGGGAGACGACGGATCTCACGCTGGCGATGCTCAAGACGGGGGCGCAGGCGGATCTTTCGGCGATTCCCGGGCGGAAGGTGGACAAGCACAGCACGGGCGGGGTGGGAGATAAGACGACGCTCATCATAGCGCCTCTCGTCGCCGCCTGCGGGGGCGTGGTGGCGAAGATGTCGGGGCGGGGGCTTGGCCATACGGGCGGCACCGTGGATAAATTGGAGTCCATTCCCGGGTTTCGCGCTTCGCTCGGCGAGGCGGAATTTTTTGACGTCGTGAAAAGGTGCGGTCTCGCGGTCATCGGTCAATCGGCGGCGCTCGTCCCGGCGGATAAAAAGATCTACGCCCTGCGGGATGTGACGGGGAGCGTGGACAGCATTCCGCTCATCGCGTCCTCCGTCATGAGTAAAAAGCTGGCCGGGGGCGCGGACGGGATCCTCCTCGATGTCACCGTGGGCAGCGGCGCCTTCATGAAGCGGCTCCCCGACGCTTTGCGGCTCGCGGAAACGATGGTGGCCATCGGGGAGGCGGCGGGACGAAGGACGGAGGCGCTCATCACCGATATGGACGCGCCCTTGGGGCGTGCCGTGGGGAACGCGCTCGAAGTGGCGGAGGCCGTGGACGTCCTCAAAGGCGGAGGGCCGGCGGATCTTCGGGAAGTGTCGCTCTCCATGGCGGCGCACATGCTGCACCTTGCGGGGCGCGGCTCTGTGGAGGAGACCCGCGCAGCGGCAGAAAAAGCGCTTGCCGATGGCACCGCGTTTGAAAAACTTTGCGCCATGGCCGAGGCGCAGGGCGGCGACGCATCCGTGCTGCGGGACTTGGAGAAGCTGCCCTTGGCGCCCTGCAACTGCGGCGTCGTCTGCCCGGAGGATGCCTACATCACGCACGTGGACGCAGAGAAGGTGGGGCTTTCTTCCATGGCGCTTGGTGCGGGGCGCGAGACGCTCACGGATCCCCTCGATTTGGCGGCGGGGATCACGCTGCTCAAAAAGCCGGGCGATTTCGTGAAGAAGGGCGACGTGTTGGCGGTGCTGCATACGAGCGACGAAAGAAGGCTACCCGAAGCGCAGCGCATTTTCGGCGAGGCGATCCGCGGCGGCGCAGAGCCGCCGAAAAAGCGGCCGCTCATTTTCGCGCGTGTGACGAAGGAGCGAGTGGAGTGGCTGACGCCGTGGAAGGAAGAAGGAGGCGAGCGGGATGACGAAAGACGATGAGCAGCTTTTAGAGGAAGCGCGGCGGCTTCGCGCCTTTGCCTATGCGCCGTACTCGCACTTTGCGGTGGGGGCGGCGGTGCGGGGCGCATCGGGGAAGATCTACGGCGGCTGCAACGTGGAAAACGCCGCTTTTTCGGTGACGAACTGCGCCGAGCGCACGGCGATCTTTCAGGCGGTGGCAGCGGGGGAAAAAGCCTTCACGGCGCTGGCGGTGGTGGCGGCGGGCGCGGCGCCGGTATCCCCTTGCGGCGCGTGCCGTCAAGTCATGGCGGAGTTTCGCGTGCCCCGGATCCTCATGGCGAATGTGGCGGGCGAGGTGCGGGAGATGACGTTAGAGGCGCTTTTGCCCGAGGCGTTCGGGGGAGGGAAGCAGACATGAGGCGCGTGGAGTGGAGGCGCGGGGTACGCAAGGGACTTTTCTTGCTCGTTCTTTTTTGGCTGCTGACGGTGACGGGGGAAGCGGCAAATTACACCGGCTGGCGCTTGGACGGGACGGCGGCGGCGGTGATGCCGAGGAATTTTCGCTTCGGCGCGGAGCTTTTGTCGGAGGCGAGTCGTGCGACGCGCCGAGGGCTCGATACGCTGTCCGCTTCCGGCAGCGGACAGCCTTCGGGGGCGGGTTTTTCCCTGCTCTATGCCCATCTTCGAGAAGCGGCAGGCGCGGGCGCATCCCTCTATCTCGTAGATTTGCGGCAGGAATCCCATGGCTTTGTCAATGACGGGGTGCCGGTCAGTTGGTACGAACCCCATAATTGGGCGAACATAGGCTGCGACGCGGCGACCGTCCGAGCGCGGGAAGAGGCGCAGCTTTCGGCTCTCATTGGCGCGGATCTATATGCCGTTCCCTTGGGGAAGACGGACACGAAGAACCTTACGGCCTACGCGGCGCGCGTCATTGACGCGGCATCGGAAGAGGTCTGGGCGACGGCGGCAGGCTTCCATTATGTGCGCTTCGCCGCTTCCGATCAGCGCTTTCCCGAGCCGGAGGCGGTGGACGCGTTCCTGCGCTTCTTTCATACGCTCCCCGAGGGGGCGTGGCTCCATTTCCACTGTCATGCCGGTCATGGCCGCACGACGACCTACCTCGTCTTTTTCGACATCCTGAAACATCCCGAGAGAACGTTAGAGGCCATCGCCGAACACCATCGCGCCATCGGCGGCGCGGATCTCTTGGCGGCGAGCGACGTCCCGGAAATCGCTCGCCGCGCGAAAATGCTGCGCCTCTTTTACGACTATGTGAAAGAACAAAGGCCAAACGGCTTTGCCATCCCTTGGCGCGCTTGGATCGAGGCGCGGGGATAGCGGCGTCTTCCTGCCCATGGCGAAAGAGACGTCTTTGCTCATAGGAAAAGACCGCCCCCCTTCGGGGGCGGTCTTTTTGCGCTTCTTTTCCCTATGCGTCTTCCGGCGTGAACTGATCTTTTCCGACGCCGCACAGCGGACAGACGAAATCATCCGGCAGATCCGCGAAGGGAACGCCGGGGGCGAGATCGTAGTCGGGATCGCCCGCCGCCTCGTCATAGATCCAGCCGCAAACGCCGCAAACCCACTTCTTCATTGTGCCACCTCCTCGCTTTGTTTGTTTTGTTATGGCAAGCAAAAATTGCCTTGCTTTCGTCAAGGGGATGTGCCAAAGCTTCGCCCTCAGCTGCGGCGGAGGATGCCCGCCCGCCGGTGCGCGTCGTCGATGGCGGCGCGAAGGCGCGTCAGTGCTTCCTCTGGCACCGCGATGTTATGATCCCGCCCGGTGCCCAGCTCCACACCGGGGCGGTTCGCACCGTGGAAATCTGTACCCCCGGTGCGGAGTAGTCCGAGCCGCGCCGTCATGCCTTCGACGAAGGCGCTGTCCTCCGCCGTGTAGGAGGGGTACCAGCCCTCCATGCCGTCTAAGCCCTTTTGGTGGAGCGCCGTGATGATCTCGGCTTGCTTTTCGCGCGGCAAGCCCAAGAGACCGATCTTTTTATGGAAGTGCGCCAGTGAAGTGACGCCGCCCGCCGCATGGATGGCGGCAAAGGCTTCCTCCGCCGGCACATTTTCGCAGCCGCCGATCTGCTTTAAGACGGGATCGAGATACTCGTCCCAGAGGGGCTGCACCCACTCGGAGAGGCGGAGGGATACGAGATACCGCATGACGGCGTAGCGATCGAGCTTCCCCGGCGTCAGATCGCGCACTTTTTCTTCCGTGATGTCTACGCCCTTTTTCCGGATGCCCGCGATCAGCTCTGGCATCCCCGCTTCCTTGCTCTCGCGGACGGCGCGGTAAAAGTCTTGAAACGCCAGATGATGGCGATCAAATCCCAGCGCTACCACATGAAGTTTACGGCCGGAAAAATCGACGGTCAGCTCCATGCCGGGGAGGGTGGATACCCCCGCCGCCTTGGCCGCGGCTTCCGCTTCGTCAAGGCCGCTCACGTTGTCGTGATCCGTCAGAGCGAAAGTGTGGAGTCCCCGCGCTCTTGCGAGACGCGCCAAGTCCGCCGGGGTATACGTTCCGTCGGAAACCGTCGAATGTGTGTGTAAATCGATGCTGCCCATGCTGCTCCTTCGTTCGTGCGCCTCCCTCGACAGCGCCTGAACGCTGCTCGCCTTCATTCGCCGCCCGTACGCTCATACAGAAAAGCAGAGCGTACGGGAGAAACGCCCTGCCTGCGTATCCTGCAATCTATGGCGGAGAGGGTGGGATTTGAACCCACGGTGCATGACTGCATCACCGGTTTTCAAGACCGGCTCCTTAAACCACTCGGACACCTCTCCCAATACGCGCCTATTATAGCAAGGCCGTCGGCCAAGTGTCAAGGCACGTGCTTTTTCGCGGCACGTGCGCTGCGTCGAGCGGGCAAACCCTGCGGTACCCTGTGTGCGGGGGCGGTTGCTCGAAGGCACGCCGCACCTCTTTTTTGTCAACCCGATATGTGCGGTGGTTGACAACGGCGCGCCGCGTGGCTATCATGGAGGAAGAGGACAAAAAGGGGAGGGACGTTGCGTGCTGTACAGTCTCAAAATGCGTGCCAGTAAAACGGAGGGCGGGGAAAGCGTCCATATCTCCGGGGCGGAGAAGATTTTGTCGGAGAGGGAATTGGGGGAGAATGCCGCTTCGCTCATCGGCAGGGCGCTGCACCATGCGAAGGGGGAAGCGGATTTCATCAATTTGAAGATCGAGGCGGCGAAAGCGGCGGACATCATGTATATCGAGGCGCTGCCCGTCTCGACGCTGGAGGTGGCGACGCCGGAGGAGGGGCGGGCGGCGATTATCGCGGCGTTGGCGGAATTGGGCATCGCAAGCGGTGCGGCGATCATGGAAAAGTTCCGCGATACTTACGCCATGCGCGGCGCTATGCTCCTTGACGTGGATACCTTGGCGCGGTTAGAGCCGGACATGGCGCGGGGGATTCGCGCTACCTACATGGACGCGGCGCACGGGGCGGAGCGTGCCGCGAGCGATGAGAAAAATCATTTTCAGGAGGCCATCGTCTTGGCGAGCAAGGTGGTGAATGCGCCGCACATCGTCGCAGAGATCTGCATGTCGGACGATCCCGACTATGTGACGGGCTACGTGGCCGCCCCCTCCATCGGGTACCGGCGCATCACGAAGCTGAAGGAACCGGGCTGCCCCGACGGCGGTCGGATTTTCCTCTATCGGGGCAAGGCCGAAGAGGCGGCGGAGACCATCCGTTACTTGGAAAAGCAGAAGGTCTTGGTGAAAAATGCGCCGCTCTCCCCCGTCCATCGCGCTGCGCCCGATCCGTGGCAGCCGATCGAGGAGGAGCTGAAGCGCCGGCAGGCGGAAGGCCTTTACCGTACCATGCGGGTGATCTCGTCGCCCCAGACGGCAGAGGTGACGGCGGAGGGGCGTTCGCGCCTCATGCTCGCGTCCAACAGCTATTTAGGGCTGACGGATGAACCGCGGGTCATTGCGGCGGGACAGGAGGCGTTGGCGCGCTACGGTGCGGGGAGCGGCGGCTCGCGGCTCACCACGGGGAACCTCTCCCTGCACGAAAGTTTGGAGAAGGACTTGGCGCGGTTCAAGGGAACGGAAAGCGCCCTCCTATTTAATACCGGCTACATGGCGAACGTGGGGATCTTGTCGGCGTTGGCGTCGATGGGGGCGGTGATCTTCAGCGACGCACTGAACCACGCCAGCATCATCGACGGCTGCCGCCTCGGCCACGCCCGCACCATCGTGTACCGTCACGGCGATGCGGCGGATTTGGAGGAAAAAATTCAGGCGGCGGCGCCGTCCTTCGGCGTCATCGTCAGCGATGCTGTGTTCAGCATGGATGGCGACATCGCGCCGCTCCCGGAGCTCATGGCATTGGGCAAAAAATACGGCCTCTTGGTGATGATGGACGAGGCGCACGCCACCGGGGTCATCGGCAAAACGGGGCGGGGCATCGTGGAATATTTCGGCCTTCGGGAAGCGCCAGACATCCTCATGGGGACGATGAGCAAGGCGCTGGCCAGCGAAGGGGGCTTCGTCTGCGGGCGGCAGCTTCTCATCGATTATCTCCGCAACACCGCCCGCAGCTTCATCTTTTCCACCAGCCTTGCGCCAGCCGCCTTGGCGACGGCACAAGCGGCGCTCGCCCTCTTAGCTGAAGAGCCGGAGCGGGTGGCGCGGCTGGCAGAGAACACCCGCATCTTTTGTGCGGCGCTGGGCGCGGCAGGGATTGAGGCAAAGAGCGATTCCGCCATCGTCCCCATCGTCATTGGCGACGAAGGTCGGGCGATGGCGGTGGCGCAGCGCCTCTACGAGGAAGGCATCTTCCTTTCCGCCATCCGCTATCCCACCGTTGCTCGGGGCAGCGCGCGCCTGCGGGCGGCGCTCATGGCGACGCACACGGGGGAGGCGCTCAGGGCGGCGGCGGCAAAGATTGTGCGTATCATCCGAGAAGGCTCCGTTACCACCGCGCCGGAATGCGGTCGTCCTCACCCTTGACGTACATGGAGGCCATCGTCTTGGAGAGGAGATTGTGCGCGTCGTCATAAATTTCGGCGCTGAGGACGATGGTGCGCCGCCCATGGTGCGTGACTTTCGCCTCGGCCCATGCGGTGTCCCCGGCGCGGAGATTGCTGATGAAGTCGGTGACGATGTTGAGCGTCACGGTGCGTGCGCCGACGGTGCAGCAGGCGACGCCGACGGCGGTATTCGCCAAGGTGGAGAGTGCGCCGCCGTGGACGAAGCCGGTGAGATTCGTGTGCACCTCGTCCGAGATGGGCATGTGGAGCTTCGCCCAGCCGCAGCCCACTTCGTCGATGAGGATGCCGCAATGTTTGACGAATTGATTGCTGCTGAAGATGTCTTGGATGATGGCGAGGCAGTTTTCCGCATTCATGGGGCGTCGCCCTCCTCCCATATGTTTTGGAATTTTTCGTCTGCGCTGGCGATGAACATCGTGGCGATGGCCTGACAGAGCAGGCGGCGATCCGCGCTGTACGCATTGACCGCCATGACCATGGTGCTGCGCCCGTGGTGCAGCACTTCACATTCCGCATGGGCGGTGCTTCCCGTGGGGATGTTCCGCATGTAGCTGGCCGAGATGTTTTGGGTCACGACGCTGTACCCGAGGGTGCGCCCGGCGACGCCGCAGAGATTGTCCACGAGCGTGCCGAGTGCGCCGCCGTGGAGAAGACCGTCCATGTTGACGAGGTGCGGCGCTACGTCCATGTGGCTTTTCGCCCAGCCGGGGCCAGCGTCGTCGATCACGATGTCCAAGAGGTGAACGAAGGGATTCGTGCGGTAGAGGTGACGCAGGCGCGTCAAAATCGCTTCTTTTTTCACGAGGAAGACTCCTTTTCGTCAAGTGGTTACATTATAGCACACCCACGACATGCAGGCGATAAAGGGGCGTGGTGCCGTACAGAAAAGCCGGTGGGGGGGACTTTCATGGAGATTTTTCAAAACGATTGGGCTGCGTACCTCGATGAGGAGTTAAAACAGCCGTACTATCAGGAACTGCGGCAGTTTCTCATCGCTGAATACCGAAGGGGGTGCGTCTATCCCGACATGTATGACATTTTTAACGCCCTCCACTATACGCCCTACGGGGCGGTGAAGGTTGTCATTTTGGGGCAGGATCCCTACCATGGCGCGGGGCAGGCGCATGGATTGAGCTTTTCCGTGCAGCCTGGGGTCGCGCCGCCGCCGTCGCTTCGCAATATTTTCAAAGAACTGCAAACGGATGTCGGCTGCCGTATCCCCAATCACGGCTGCTTGACGCCGTGGGCAAAAGAGGGCGTGCTGCTCCTCAACACGGTGCTGACGGTGCGGGCGCACGAGGCGAACTCTCACCGGGGGCGCGGTTGGGAAAGGTTCACCGATCAGATCATCGCGCACTTAAATGCGCGGGAGAAACCGCTGGCCTTTATCCTCTGGGGGACGCCGGCGCGGAAAAAGAAGAGCATGATCGATACCGCCCGCCATTTTGTCGTGGAATCGCCCCATCCAAGCCCCCTGTCCGCGCACTACGGCTTCTTTGGCAGCCGTCCCTTCTCCAAGGTCAACGCCTTTTTAGCACGTGTCGGAGAAACGCCGGTGGATTGGCAGCTCCCGGATCGGTAGACGCGTCCCGCAGCATGGTACTTTTGTTTTATCTTGGAGAATTTTAAGGAAAGTTTAGGCAAAGGGCGTGCCTTGCTGTACCGGCGTCTTTTCTTGGCGAGCGCGGAAGCTCCGCGGTGCAGCGCAGGTTTTTCTTTTCCCCCTAAGTATGATATAATGTGAACACTTAGTGAGCGCGACCGAAGGGAAGCGGGAACTTAGTGAGAACATATACCTAACCACTTAGCAAAGGCGAGCGAAGCGAAGGCTGCGCTTAGTGGTTACGGTGTAATGTGAACACTTAGTGAGCGCGACCGAAGGGAAGCGGGAACTTAGTGAGAACATATACCTAACCACTTAGCAAAGGCGAGCGAAGCGAAGGCTGCGCTTAGTGGTTACGGTGTAATATGAGGCAATATGAGCGCTGCGTGAGCGCAGAACGCGAACGTAGTGAGCATAGCCGGGTTTTTTGTGTGATGGGTTGGAGGGGTTCTTTTGGAAGGGCATTTACAGCCAGAAGATCACCGGGAGTACACGATTAAGATCATTCCGCATCAGGGGCAGACGATCCACAGCATCCGTCTGCCGCTTCGTGTGTTCAAATACGGGATCGCTTCCTTGGCGGCGGGCGCCGTTCTCTTTGTCGGCGCTTTTGGCTATGCGACGTACAGCGCCTTGGAGGGACGGACGAGCGCAGCGGAGATAGGGCAGCTGCAGCAGGTGAACCGTATGCAGCAGGAGCAGCTTTCCCAGTTGGCGAAAAAAGCGAACGCGCTGCAAGATGAGATGGAGGCGCTCAGTCAGATCGAGCAGGAGTTGCAGCGGCTTTCCGGGTTACCTGTGTCGGAGGCGACGGTCGAAGGCTCACCGCAGCCGAAGGGGCTGCCGCAAGAGAGCGCGGCGGCGGGGGCGGCAGCGGAGGAGTCCCTGCCGGCAGCGCCGACCTACGTCGATCCGCTGCCTTTGCAGCCGGTCAGCGATGTGGCGTATGAGGGGAAGGGCGGCCCTTGGATCGCACCGAATGTCAAACATGTCCGCCAAGCGCTCGACAATATCCAGCAGCGGATCGAAAGAAGTCGGGCGAATCTGGAAGAAATTCGCTCGGCGCTCGTGGAAAAGCAGCAGTACAGGCTGTATCAAGAGCAGCTCAGCCGCATGACGCCGACGGGCTGGCCGGCGGGCGGAGACGTGAGTTCCCCTTACGGACTGCGCTGGGGCGGCAGTGATTTCCACCCCGGCATCGACATCGCCAACGACTATGGGACGCCCATCACCGCGACGGCAGACGGCATCGTGGTGGCTGCCGGATGGAATTCCGGCGGCTACGGCAACATGGTGGACATCGACCATGGCAACGGCGTTGTGACCCGCTATGGTCACGCCGAGGAAGTGGTGGTAACCCCAGGACAGACGGTGTCTCGGGGACAGATCATCGCCTTCATGGGCAGTACGGGGTTTAGCACGGGTCCGCACGTTCACTACGAAGTGCGCATCAATGGCGAGGCAGTCAATCCGTCGGGGTATCTCTAAGCCGCGACGGATCTTCCTATATCTGCCCACGGGATGGCAGAAAGAGCAGTGTGAAGCGGTTTTTGTTGAGAGAGGGTGATCTTGATGTTTGAGAGCATGAAGAAGAAGGTCGATATTTCCATCAGCAATGATATTGAGACGATCATCGGGCGCAGCACGGTCATCACCGGGCAGATCTCAGGCGGCGGCAATATTCGCGTGGACGGGCGCGTGGACGGGGGGATCTCCGTCAGCGGCGACGCGGTCATCGGCGAGAGCGGCTGTGTCAATGGCGATGTCAAGGCGAGCAGCCTCATCGTGGCCGGGAGCGTCACCGGAAATGCGGAGATCGAGGGGAATCTCAGCATCTACGCGACGGGACAGCTGGTGGGCGACGTGAAGGTGCGCAGCCTGAATATCGCTGACGGCGGCGTGTTCCAAGGGCGCAGCGAGATGGCGACGCGCATGTCCGGGCTGCCGGAGTCGCAGCCGGCGATGTGAGGCGTGCGGGTTTCTCTGCGTGAGGTTTGGTCGGAAGCTAAGGCTCCCGACCATTTTTTATGCTGGGGCAAGGCGGGTGTCGCATACATTGACAGGGAAAAAGGGGAATGATATGATGAACCTGTTGGCGTTGCCTGTTTTTCGCCGCTATTTGGGCAGAGGGGGTACAGATACATGATTGAACGCTATACGAATCCAGAGATGGGACAGCTCTGGTCCTTGCAGCATGAATTTGAAGAGATCCTCGAGGTGGAGCTTGCGGCCTGCGAGGCGATGGCGGAGCTGGGGGAGATCCCGGCAGAGGCGGCGGAGAACATTCGCCGTACGGCGAAGTTTGACCTCACCCGCGTGCATGAGATCGAGCAGGTGACGAATCACGACATCATCGCCTTTTTGACGAATGTGGCGGAGTATGTGGGCGAGGATTCCAAGTACATTCACCGGGGACTGACGTCCAGCGATGTAAAGGATACGGCGCTCGGGATCATGATGAAGAAGTCGGCGGACATCATCTTGGCAGATTTGCGTCGCTTCCATGACGTCTTGAAGCGGCGGGCGGCGGAATTTAAGCATACGCCCTGCATCGGGCGCACCCATGGGATCCACGCCGAGCCGATGACCTTTGGCCTCAAGCTCCTCCTCTGGATGGCGGAGGTGGAGCGGGACATCGAGCGGGTGGAACACGCGCAGAAAATCGTGGCGGTGGGCAAGCTCTCCGGCGCGGTGGGCACGTATTCCAACATCGATCCGCGCATCGAGGAGATCGTCTGCCGAAAGTTAGGGTTGACGCCGGTGCGCTTGGCGACGCAGGTCATCCAGCGGGATCGTCACGCCGAGTACATGACGACGTTGGCCATCGTCGCGAGTTCGTTTGAAAAATTTGCCACGGAGATCCGAAACCTTCAGCGCACCGACATTCGGGAAGCGGAGGAGTATTTCAGCCCGGGGCAGAAGGGCTCTTCCGCCATGCCGCACAAGCGCAACCCGATCACCTGCGAGCGGGTGGCGGGGATGGCGCGCCTCGTGCGGGGCAACGCGGTGGCGGCGATGGAGGACATCACCCTCTGGCACGAGCGGGACATCTCCCATTCGTCCGTGGAGCGCGTCATCCTGCCGGACAGCACTATCAATGTGGATTACTGCGTCAGGAAATTCACCAACATCATGGATAAGCTCTTGGTGTATCCCGAGGCGATGCTGGAGAATATGAATAAGACCGGAGGGCTCATTTACAGCCAGCGCCTCCTCTTGGCCGTTGTGGACAAGGGGGTTCTCCGCGAGGACGCCTATCAGTGGGTGCAGCGAAACGCGATGAAACGCTGGATGGCGGGGGAAGATTTCCGCACCAACGTGGAGAAGGATTCGGACATTACCCGCTACCTCACGAAAGAGGAGATTGAGGCGTGCTTTGATTATCAGTGGTTCCTCCGCCATGTGGACATGATCTTCGCCCGCTTTGGGCTTTGAGTTTCCTTTGGGGCGCGGGCATTTTGCCAAGGCGGGCGGCGCTCCCATAGGGGAAAGGGCGCGGGGGAGAAGCGGCGGACGTTTGGAGCAGGACGAAAAGGAGCGATGGGAAAATGGCAGCATTGGTCGTCATGGGCAGTCAGTGGGGCGACGAGGGGAAGGGCAAGATCGTCGATTATTTAGCGAGTCAGGCGGATGCGGTGGTGCGCTACGGCGGCGGGAGCAACGCCGGCCATACGGTGACGGTAAGCGGCGAGGAGTATAAGCTGCGCCTCTTGCCGTCGGGCATCCTCTATGCGGGGACGCGCTGCATCATCGGCAACGGCGTCGTGGTGGATCCGGAGGTCATGCTGGAAGAGATGGACGCCATGGCGAAGCGGGGCGTGGACATCAGCGGGATCCGTCTCTCCAATCGCGCCCATATCGTCTTCCCCTACCATCGCCTCATCGACAGCCTCGGCGAGGAGCTGCGCGGCGCGGAAAAGATCGGCACCACGAAGCGCGGCATCGGCCCTTGCTATCAGGACAAGGCCAAGCGCATGGGGATTCGGGTCTGCGATCTCATGGATGAGGAAGAATTTGCCAAGCGCCTGAAAGAAAATCTCACCTTCAAGAACATGGAATTGGAGCGGATGTACCATCATGCGCCCCTCGACTACGACGAACTTTTGACGACGTACTTAGGCTACGCGGAGCGTCTGCGCCCGTATGTCTGCGACACCATCGCCCTCCTGCACGAGGAGCTGGCGGCGGGAAAGCGCGTCCTCTTTGAAGGCGCGCAGGCCACGATGCTGGATCTCGATTACGGCACGTATCCCTATGTGACCTCCTCTCATCCCGTGGCGGGGGGCATCGGCGTCGGCGCGGGGGTCGCGCCGACGCAGCTTAGAAACATCGTAGGCGTCGTCAAGGCGTACTGCACCCGTGTGGGCGAGGGGCCTTTCCCCACGGAGCAGCTCAATGAGATCGGCGACAAGATCCGAGAAGCCGGGCATGAGTTTGGCACCGTCACCGGCCGCCCGCGCCGCACCGGCTGGCTGGACGCCTTTGTCGTCCGCTATGCGGGGCGTCTCTCGGGGATCACTCACATGGCCGTCACCCGGCTCGACATTCTTGACCAATTTGACGAGATCAAGATGTGCGTCGGCTATCGGTACAAGAACGCACCTCTCAACGAAATGCCCGCCAGCCTCAAGGTGTTGGCGGAGGTGGAGCCGGTCTACGAGACCTTCAAGGGCTGGAAGAAGGACATCACCGGCGTTCGCACCTACGAAGATCTTCCGGCGGAGGCGCGGGTCTATTTGGAGCGGCTGGCGGAATATACCGGCATCGCCCAAGGGATCGTTTCCGTCGGGCCGAACCGCGATCAGACCATCGTGCTGGAAAAAGAGTTGTTTTGAGGCTTCGCGATAGGAGCGAAACCTCCCACGCGATCTGCCGGATGGCGCGCGCTTAACCGTCGCGCAAGGAAGGGCGACGGGCCAAAGGAGGTGAAAGAAGCGCATTTATGGCATGGATTTACGCAGTAAGAAAAGGTCACGCGCCCGGACTCTACTATGATGTGGAGTCATATCAAAAACAGGTGGACGGGTTCCCGGGCGCGGAGGGTCGCCGGTTCCAAGATGAAGCGGCGGCCAAGCGTTACTTAGCGGGCGAAGAACCCAGCAAACAGGGCATTTACGCCGTGCGGCGCGGGCGAAAACCCGGGATTTACCACAGCGCCGCCGAGTGCGAAGCGCAGGTCAGCGGCTTTACCGGCGCACAGAGTCAAAGGTTTTCGACGCTCGACGAGGCGAAAGCGTACCTTTCGCAAGCGCCGAAGCCGACGCGCCCGGCGCACGCCGTGGCTAGGCCGGGGAATCGTCCCGTGAAGCGCCACCAAGTCGCCCGCGCGCCGCGCCATCTTCGCGGGCGGCAGGAAAAGCCCCATCCCGGCGCACATTCGGCACTCATTCCGAACGGCGCGGTGAAGTCCGCCTTGCAGCCCATCATGGTGTATACGGACGGCGGCTGCCTCGTCCACGAGGACGGCGCAGGCGGGTATGCGGCGGTCATCTGCCTCCCAAACGGCAACTGCAAGGAGATCTCCGGCGGCGTCGATATGACGCGCAGCGACCGCATGGAGCTTTTAGCGGCGGCAGCGGCGCTGCGCACGCTGGAAAGCTATGCGGCGCACGGCGAGCGGGTGCAGGTTTACACGGACAGCCAATACCTCTATCAGGGCGTCACGAAGAAGATTTGGACGACGTGGACGCCGGAGGAGGCCGCCAAAGCCCTGAACAACGATCTTTGGCGCGAATTGGCCGCCTTGACGGAGAACTACCACATCACATGGTTCTGGGTCAAGGGGCATAACGGCAACCCCATGAACGAGCGGTGCGACTGGCTGGCTACGGCGGCGGCGAAGCGCACCGTCGCTGAAAAGCAATGGGTGCCGGACTACGCCGCACAGCTTGAAACGGCGAAGAACCGCATTCGGGAATTGGAGCGGGACAAGAAGAAATTGTCCTCGGATACCGACCGTTTCCGCCTGTTGGCGGAAGATCGCCTGTCGGTAGCGGATCGAGATCTCTTTCAGGCGATCTACAACGAAAGCCTGACCGGGTACCTTCGCTGGAAATTCCGCCGCTGGTTCGCCAAGCGGCGCGGCTAAAAAGTGCCGAGAAAAGACGCCTTTCGATGGAGAAGGAGTGTGCCGCGCCGGCACACATCGAAGAAACGAGCTGATCCCGCAGAGGGGCGGCTCGTTTTTTGTCTATGGGAGGCGCTGGCGAGCCGCGCTTTTGCGAAGGGAAGGAAAAATGTTTGCGGGTGTGACAAACTCACCGACGCCATGCAAAAATCGTGCTACACTACGGGAAAGAGAAAGGAGCGATACGCGATGAAGCCGATTACGTTGACGCAGGAGAACTTTAAGGCGGAGGTCATAGAGGCCAAGGGGACGGTGCTGGTCGATTTCTGGGCGGCTTGGTGCGGCCCCTGCCAGATGCTTTCCCCGGTGGTGGATGAAGTGGCGGAGGCGCTGACGGACGTCAAGGTGGGCAAAGTGAACATCGACGAACAACCGGATTTGGCGGCGCAATTCGATGTCATGAGCATTCCCACCTTGGTGGTCTTCAAGGACGGGCAAGAGGTGGAACAGTCCGTGGGCGTGATCCCCAAGGAATCCATTTTGAAAATGGTGCAGTAAGTTTTCCAAGAAGAACCTCCGATGGCCGATGTTCGCCGTCGGAGGTTTTTGTCTGCGCTTTTTGGCGCGGCACACGGGACGGCGTTTGGCGGCGCGGGCGTTTTCCCCTTTGTGCGGATGGGCGAGGTGCCATCGGCACGTTTTTTGAAAAGGACTCCCGTTTAGGTAGGAAATCCCTGGTTTAGGGCGGGTTCGTAGATTCGCAGGGGGGGCACGTGTTATAATAAAAAAGAAGATTTAGGTTTTTTTGACCGCGCGCTTTGCGGCGGTGACGGCGTGGGGCGTGAGGCTCGATGGGGAGGCGCGGTGGATGATGCGGGACAGGATGAGACAGATGGTGGCAGGGCTGCTGCTGGGCGGTGTGGGGCTTTCTTGTCCGGCACTGGGCTGGGCGGCGCCTTCGCTGATTCCGTCCGGCGCGGACAGCGGCGTGGAGCTGCGCCGCCAGCAGGAAGAGCAGACGCGCGCCCGCTTGGCCGAGGAGATGGCGGCCGGTGCGCCGGGGGGCGGCGGCGCCATCGAAGGCACGCCCCAAGCGCCTGCGTCGGAGACGGTGCCGCCGCTGCGCTTTACCCTGCGCACCGTGACCGTTGACGCATCCGCTGTCCTTCCCGCCGGCGTCGGGGAGGAGGCGGCGTCGCCTTATCTCGGGCGAGAAGTGACGGTGGCCGACCTTTACGCGATTGTGGAAGAGATCAATGCACGCTATCAAAAGGGGGGCTATCTCACCTGCCGGGCGTATCTGCCGCCGCAGACCATTCACGAGGGCGCGGTACACATCGCCCTCTTTGAGGGGCGCGTCGGCGCGGTGCGGGTGCGGGGGAACGGCCACACCCGAGACGTTTACCTCACGAGCCGCATGGAGATAGCGCCGGGCGACATCCCGCGCTATCAGGACATGGACGAGGCGATTCGCTGGTTCAACGCCACGAACGACGTGCAGCTCCGCCTCGCCCTCCAGGCGGGGGAAGCGCCGGGGACGACGGACTTTACCCTCACCGCAGAGGAGCCGAAAAATGAGATATTTACCCTCTACGGAGATAACGCCGGAGGGGAAACGACCGGGCGGTGGCGAAAGGGTGTTTACTATACCAACCGCAGCGTTTTTGACTGGCGGGATCGCCTGACCCTTGGCTTCCTCCACACGCAAGGGGTAAAATCGTTCAACGCCGGATATTCCATCCCTGTGGGGCGGCGCGGCGGGCGATTGTCCTTCGATTACAGCGCCAATGCCACGGAGGTGGTGAATGGTCAGTATCGGAATTGGGGGATTCCCGTGATAGGACATGCGGACGCCATTCAGGCGTCCTTCACGCAGCCCCTTTGGGTGACGCCCGCCTTAAAGGCGGAGGCGTCGCTGACCCTCAGCCGCCAACATTCCGTCACCGACATGACCGAGGCGCGGCTCCCCATGATCGACGATACCTTCACGCAGGAGACGGCGGCACTCGCCTTCACCCATTACGGCAAGGGGCGCGCCTTTTACCATCGCCACGCATTCACGCGCGGTCACTGGGAAAACGCTTCCCTGACGCGGCTGGCGAAGCCTTCTGCCGATTACACCTTCTACGCCTTGAACGCCGTCTACCAGCAGGGGGCGGCGCATGGGCAGATCTTCACGGCGCGGACGAACGTGCAGATCAGCGCCAATGAGGACATACGCCCCTCACGGCAGTTCTACTTGGGGGGCGTGTACAGCGTCCGCGGCTATGAGGAGAACGCCCTCGGGGCGGCCAATGGCTTTTCCGCCACGTTGGAGTACGCGGTTCCCGTCATGAAAAAGCCGGATCTGCGCCTTTACGGCTTCTTCGATTACGGCACCCTCTGGGGAGAAAACGTGCCGGATCATCACGTCCTGTCCTCCGTCGGTTTAGGTTTGCGGGCGAATTTCTCTGACTGGGGCGCGATGGACGTTTCCGTGGGGATGCCCCTCTGTCGGACGATTGGGTACGATGCCGCGCCCACGGCGGTGGACAAGATGAGGGTTCATCTGCTGATGACGGCGCAGTTTTAAGGAAGAGCGGAAGAAAAATTTGCACCAATCTGACGGACTTCATTGTATCGGCGCCTCTTTGGCGGCGACGAATGTCTTTCGCATACAGGTTGATGTTATGGATAGAGGGTTTGGTGTTTGGGAAAGGATGAAGGAAAATGGCAGGGTTTTTGCGGAAGATGAAGCGGTACGAGAGCGCGCACCGTTCGGCGCGGCGGTTCTTTGCCGGATTGACGGCGGCGAGCGTCATGCTGACGCCCCTCGGCGCGCCCTTGGCGCGGGCGAACGAAATTGAAAAGGCGGATCCGAGCCATGCGGGGACCATCACGACGGCGGGGAATGTGACGAACATCTTGGCGGACGAGCAGTATGGGGATAACGCCTTCAATACCTTCAAGAAGTTTTCCCTCGATGAGAACCACATCGCCAACCTTCATTTTAGGACGCCGGGAATTCCGGGAGTGCCGACGCCAGCGGCAGCGAACCTCTTCAATTTCGTGGGAAGCCGCATCGACATCAACGGCACGGTGAACGCCGTCAAAGACGGCAATGTCGGGGGTAATCTCTACTTCATCAGCGTGGACGGCATGACCGTGGGCGCGAAGGGCGTCGTGAACGCCGGCAGCATCAGCGTCATCACGCCGACGGAGACCGGCTACGATGCACTCCATGGGCGCATGGGGTCGAGCTTTGATCCGAAAAAGGTGTCCCGCCAAGGCGTCTACATCAACCCCGCCGGCACCATCTACGTCGAGGGGCACATGAACACGACGGACGGCATCGCGCTCACGGCGGGGACGGTGGAGTTAGGCGGCGCAGCGGTACTCCAAAGCGCCCAGTCGCTCGACTTCTCCAACTTGGTGAACACCGACGCTAAGGGCAGCATCATCGCCAATGCCGGCATCACGGGCGGTACGCTCGTGGCCACGTCCACGGCCAGCGGCGACATCAAATTGGAAGCGGTGGCGCTCTCCCAAGCCGCTGCGCCCGGGGAAGCGGCTATTTTCAAAGACTTCGCGGCGAGAGAGGTCGCCGCCGCCGTGAAGACGGGGAAGGACACGAAAGTCACGGCGCGGGGGCAGGCGCTCTTTACCGCCACGGCGTCCAACAACCACGACGCTTGGGCGAAGGAGATGCACCACAGCGTCATGGAGTTCATCGGCACCATCGACAATCCCTTGGGGCAGGTGGTCTACACCTCGGCCACCGTCGAGCTAAACGGTAAGGTGGACGCGGATACCATCAAGGCTTCGGCCACGGCGGACAATGTGTACATCAGCAACAACGATTCCACGAAACTCAGCAATTATGCGGGGGATATACAAAAATTAGGCCATTTCGGGAAAAGCTACGGCGCCATCAAGAAGCTGCAGGACACGCTGAACGTCGATGTCATGTACAGCTACATGGGCTCGGAGGCGACGGTCACGGTGGGTGAAGGCGCCGAGCTCAAGGCAAAGGGGAAGGTCTCGACGAACCCGGACGCGGCAGAGGCACTAAAAGAGGATCAACAGAACCCCGCCGTCTCCCTCACTGCCAACAGTACCGTGAAGAATGTCCTCACCGCCGCGACGTCGAGTGCCGATCCGAATCCCATCGTGCCCAAAAAGCAGCCTGTCAAGGAGGGGGAGAAGGAGCCGGAGGGGAAGCGCACGGAGGAGCAGGCGGCAAAGCTCCCCAAGACGCAGCGGTTCTTGGGTGCGGCGGCGGTCTATAACGGCACGGACAACAAGGCCGCCATCGAGGTCAAAGGGAAAATCGAAGCCAAGGGCCTCGTCAACATGCAGGCGCAGGCCGTCGATGCCGTCATCGCCAAGGCGGTGGACAACGGCATGAAGGGCAGCAAAACCGGCACCGCGCCCGCCCTCAATGCGGCGGTGTCCGTGGCGACGGGACACAATGAAGCCACGGTGACCTTAGCGCAAGGTTCCACGGTGAAGAGTACGGAGAGCAGCGTCTTGGCCACGGCCATCGCTGTCAACAGCGTTGATGTGGGCGCTATGGTGCTGGCAAACGATGAAGCTCTCGGCAGCACGGCCATCTCCGTTTTGGACTACGACAGTAAGGCCAATGTGGCGTTTAACGGGCGTGCGGAAGGAAAAAAAGCCGTGGCGGGGACGGCGCTGAACCAGCACCTCAGAAACAACATCACCGCCGATAACTCCGCCGTTGACGACACCCCGACCCAAGCGCCTTCCCAGGCCGAGTCGAAGGATTTGGTGAAAGCGGACGGCCTCAAGGGCTATTTGCAGGCGCTCAAAGGGCAGCTATCCAAGGGCGTAGGGAAGATCGCGGAGGGGACGAAGAAAGCGTCGGATCTCTTTTCCGTGGGGACGAGCCTCGCCGTCGGGGTCGAGAAGAATACCGCTGCGGTGCATGTAGGCTCGACGGGCGTTCTGCGCGCGAATGCGGGCGCGGTGAAGCTCTCCGCCAAGACGCTTTTGAAGGATACCCATGTGGCTGCCATGGGGAAGATCGTCAATGCGAATCCCCAGACGGGGACGAAGGCTTTGGTCGGGGCGGCCGCCGCCGTGGCGATACTGGAAAACGAAGCTGCCGTCAAGGCGGCGGATCATGCTGACATTCAGGGCGGCGTGGTGGACATGAAGGCGGAAAGCTATCAAGTGTACGACCGTTTGGGTGGGATTGTGGACGACCTCAAGAAGCTGTATGGCGATTATGCAACGGCCTATGAGGACGCCAAGACCCTCTTCGGCTTATCGGACGAGGAGAACGCCGAATACCAGACGAAGATGGCACAGTTAGGGAACCTCCTCAACGATCTGCGCAACGCGCTGAAAAAATCCACGGGGCTGAACGTGGACGATTACGTCGGAAATCTCGCCAATGAGACGATCAGCGTGACGAATATCCTGCGGCAGGCGCTCTCCACCGCCGCCGGGATCGAAAAGATTCTTTCCTCCAAGTCCATGAAGGGCAAGACGGAGCTCGCCACCTTGGTTCGTTCTTTGGCAGGTCAGGCTTTGCTGTTTGCAAAGCCTGAAAACTACGCCAATTTTGCCGCCAGTTCCTCCGTTCAGTCGGAGGGCGACAGTCAGTCCGAATTAGCGGTGGCCGGGGCGGCGAACATCAACCTGCTCACCAATCGCGCGGCTGTCGAGGTGGGCGAGGGCGCGAAGGTCACGGCGCTCGGGGGCAAGGTGTCCCTCTCGTCGGACGTCAAGCAGAGCAACGTCATCATGAACGGCGTGCCGAACATCAACATCGATTTAGCGGGCATCGCAGATCTCGTCAAGGGCCTTGTGAAAGATCCTAAAAATCCTTCGCTTTTGGCCAAGAACATGGATCAGTTCATCAAGGTGCGCGCGAACACGGAAGCCCCGGCCGCCTTGGGCGGTACTTTGGGCGTGGCGCTGCACGATACGGAAAGCACCGTGACCGTGGGGAAAGGCGCTCAGATCACGGGCGCTGCCATTGACCTTCACACGGATCGGCACGAAGTGGCGACGGATCTTTCGTACAGTGCGGGAAAATCCGGCAGCGCGGGCTTTAGCGGGCTATTCTCGTGGCTGGGCGGGAAGGGCACGAACCGCATCACCGTCGCCCCGGGGGCGTTCTTGACGGCAAAGACGTTAGGCGGGCCAAATGCGGGGAAATTTGGCGCCATTGATCTTCTGAACCGCTCCAATTCCGTCATGACGAACCTTGTGGGCGCCGTGGCTTGGGGCTCTGGTGGGGCGTCCGTTGGAGCCTCGGGGGCGGTGACAGATTACGCCGTCACGAATCGTATCGCGGCGGGCGGTACATACGTCGGGCGTTCGCTCGACGTGAACGCCCTGACGGATGGCGTCATCAATACCTTGGCCATCGCCGGATCCCTCTCTGTGGAGAAAGCGCCATCGTCGAAGGCGCAGGCTCCGGCGGACGCGATCCAAGAGGACGCGAAGGTTAAGGCGATTGAGGACAAGGCGGACAAGAAGGCCGATGAAGCACAGGCCGAGGCAAATAAGGGCACGAAAGACGCCGCAGAAAAGACGGAGAACAATAAGCAGGGGGGCAATAACAGCGCCGCCATCAAGCAGCATGAGGCGAAAAACAAACCGGCGCCCAAGGTACACATCGCCGGGTCGGGGAGCTTTGCCCTCAACGTCCTCAACGTGGATACGGAAGCCTCTCTTGAAAAGGCGAAGGTGACGCTGCAAAAGAATGTCGGTGATGCGACTGCCGGTGATGTGCATGTGAAGGCGGAGGACGCGTCCTTCGTCGGCGCGTGGAGCGGCGCGGCGGCGGCGACGTGGAAGCAGTCGAAGGCCACCCAAGCGGTGAAGGATGCTGCCGGAAATGTCACCAATAAGGATGGCGATGGCAATGACATCCTTCAAAATCAGGTGGCGGCGCAGGGGACGCCCAATGTCCCCGCGCCCAATGCTCCGGCGCCTGCGCCCACAAACCCGCAGGCGCCGGAGGCGAATCCCGCTTCTAAAGTACATGTGGCCTTAGCGGGGGCGGCGGCGCTCAATGTTTCCCGGCAGAACGTCACGGCGAAGATCGCCGATGCCACGATCGAGAACGCCAACGCGGTGCATAATGTCGCCCAGAAGGACGGCGCGGCGGTGGCGGCGGGGCTGGCGCTCTCCCTCACCAAGGCGGGGGCGGAAGCGTCGTCGTTTAGCGGCGCGGGCGCGTTCTCCTTCAATGAGGCGCAAAACGACGTGTCGGCGCGTATGGAGCGCGTGACGCTGAAAAACCAAAGCGGCGGCGTTTCCAATTTAGCCTACAACAGCGATACGCAAGTCGCGGGCGGCGTCAATGCCGAGCTGCTCCTCGGCGGCAAGCTGTCGGTGGGCGGCGGCGGCACCGTGGCGGTGAACGATCTGCACAACGCGGTGACGGCGAAGATCGCGGGGAGCAGCTTTGACGCCCAAGGCGACGTCAAGAACCTCGCCGTCACGGATTACAACCAGATCACCACGGCCATCGGCGTCAGCGCGGCGGTGGGCGCTAAGACCGGCGTCGCCTTCAACGGGGCGCTCGCGCTCGCCAATACGAAGAACGACAGCCAAGCGATCATCGAAGGCTCCACGATTGGGGCGAAGAGCGTGGACAATCGCGCCTACGACGCGAAGCACTTGGCGAAACACTTCGACGATGAATTGGTGGAGGACGGCCTCGACCCGAAGGGGAAGGCCGGTCTCGCGAACGCGCAAAAGAACGCGGCGACGAAAGACGCTGCGAACACGGAGAATAAGTCGTACCAAGGCGTTGACCCCATTGACCCGGCGCCGGGCAGCACGACGATCGTCACCACGGCGCTCACCGCCGCCATCAGCACGGCGGGACACGGGGTGGGGCTCGCCGGATCGGCGGCGGTCAGCGTCCTCGACAACGATAAGACGGCGCAGATCAAAAAGAGTACCATCACTGCCCTTGATCCGGCGTCGGCGGTGACTTCCTCTGCGGAGAGCCATGCCGTCATGGTGAATACGGCGGCGGGCGCGGCCGCGGGGGGCGGCAACTTCAGCGGAGCCGGCTCCGTCAGCGTCCAGTCCACGGCGAACGATACTCGTGCGTCGATGGAGGATGCGCAGGTCTCGGCGCACGATGTGACCGTTAAAGCCGAAACGTCGGACGTGGATGTGAACGTTGCCGGGCAGGTCAGCGTTGGGCAGAACGCCGCCGGGCTGGCGGTGGCCTTCAACCACATTAAGAACAATACTGAGGCCGCCCTCCGGGGCAGTGAGGTTCGCTCGAACGGTGGGCGTACGGCGGTGGAGGCGAAAACCAGCGGCACCGTCGTGGCGGTCAGCGCCGGGGTCAGCGCCGCTTCGACGGCGGCGGTGAACGGCTCGGTGGCGATCAATCAGGGGAAGAACGACACCCGCGCCATCGTCGAAGAGAGCGAGGGCGTCATCGACCCCGCCACCCACCAAAAGAAGCGCTCGAAATTGGGAAACGTCAATCAAGTTTCGGTCAAGGCCGAAGACGACAGCACGAAGGCCGCGGTGGCCGGAGGGCTGCAAGGCGCTGGCGCGGCGGCGGTTGGCGGTGCGGTGGCGTGGAACGAGATCGGGGGCGTGGGGCGTCAGCAGACGAGCGCGGCGCTCAATCACGCCGACATCACCTCCTTTGGAAATCAATCGGCCATCACGGTCAAGGCGGAGGATAAATCTACATTAGGCACGGCGGCTTTGGGCATCGGCGGCGCGGGCACGGCGGCGGTGGAAGGCGCGGCGGTGACCTCCGACGTGGCGAAGGACGTGTCGGCGACCATGGAGGAGACGAATGTCCAAAGTGTCGCCGCGCAGCCGAAAGCGGCGCTTGAAGTCTCCTCCGCCTCGACGGGAGCGCTTTACAGCAACGCCTTTGTCGGTGCCGGAGCCGGCACGGCGGGCGTCGGAGGCGGCCTCGCCATCACCACGGCACTGGGCAACACGACGTCGCTCCTTTCCGGCGGTACGCAGGACGTGGGGGGCGTCGGCGTCCGCGCCCGCTCGGCAAATAAGATCCTCACCATTGGCATTGGCGGCGCTGGGGGCGGCGCGGCCGGTGTAGCGGGGTCGGCGGCGGTGAACGTGCAGACGGGGGACACCTCGGCGAAGATCGCCGGTGGTGCGCAGCTCACGTCGGCGCACAATGTCGTCGTCGCGGCGACGGCGGATCGCGCCGTGGATACTTACGCTGGTGTTGGCACCTTTGCGTTCACTGGCGGGGCGGTGGGGATTTCCACCACCGTGAATACCATCAAGACGACGACGAACGCCGCCATTGAGGGAAAAGATACGGCGGTCACCGCGCGTGGGGCGGCCTATGACGACGCGACGGAAACGAGGGTTTCCGCCGAAGTGCAGGACAAAGTGGCGGATAATGAAATCCTTCACGACTATGTAAACGATACCAGCAGCCTGCAGCCCGCCACCTATATCCCACGGCAGGCGTCGGCGTATGAGGGCGTGGCGGTGTCCGCGTCCAGCACGAATAAAATCAACGTCATCGCGGGCAATGTCGGTGCAGCGGCTATGGGCGTGGGTGTTGGCGGCAACGTGACCGTCAGCACCATCGGCGGCGCTACCAACGCGCGGATCGATAAGGCGCAGGTGACGAGCGACAAGGACGTCAAGGTGATCGCCCGTGATTACGCCAATAACATGGGCGCTTTAGGCACGGGGTCGATAGGCGGGGTGAGCGGTGCAGTGGGCATCGCCAGCAATACCACCACCATCAACCGGGACACGGTGGCGGAAGTGACGGGAAGAAACCGCACCGCCAACGACATCAAGGCGCGGGATTTCACCGTGGAAGCTGTGGCACATCATGGGATCGCGAGCATTGACGTCGCCGGCTCCATCGCTGCGGTCGGCGTCGCCAATGCCAACGACGTGGCGCTCCTCTCGGGGCGCACCCGCGCCGGCATTTCCAATGTGAATGCTTCTCTCAGCAGGAACTTCAACCTCGAGGCGAATCGCAAGGCGAACCTCCATCTGATCACGGGGACGGCAGGGATCGGCGCCGTGGGCGCTGGGGTGTCGGTGAACGTGGTGCAGGATCATAGCGAGACAGAAGCGGCGGCGAAAACGTCCCGTATCGCTTTTACCGCGAACGATGTTTCCCATGCGTCGGTGAAAGCCGTTAACCGATCTGACAGCGAGTGGCGAACCTTGGCCGCCGGTGGCGGTATCGTCGGCGGTGCGGCAGGCGTTGGCGTGGCGAATTTCAAGCACCGTGTGGCGGCGTCGCTTCAGGATACCACCATCGGCGCGGCGGATCAGCGGGCGAAGACGGTCAGCGTCGAAGCGAAAAATGTCGTGAAGGCCGCCGCCGACGATAAGGAGATCCCCGTCAGTATTGGGGGCGTTTCCGTAGGGGTACGCGTGGCGACCTTAGACAGCCGTACGACTGCGACCGTCACGGGCGGCGGCCTTTATGCAGCGCAGGATCTTTCCATACGGGCGCAGGAAGATCGCAATGTGAATTTTTCCGTGGCCAATTATGGAATCAATGGCGGAGAGGTCACCGTCAACACGGCGGTGATCACCTCGGGGCGCGAAGTCGAGGACGCCTACGAGCGCGAGGGGGCGAAGCAGCAGGACGGCAGCACGCCCACGAAGACGAAGGCCGATATGAAGAAAGCCTATGCGGATGCTGCGGCGATTTTGCAACAGAACGCCATGAAGTCAACCGACGCCTTCGGGAAAGGCGTGGACGGTCCTGCGGTATCCCTCGGCCGCGGCGAGAAGAGCGGCCTTTCCGGGGCAGAGGCGAAGGTTACGGACGCCGTGCTTTCGGCGGGCGGGGAACTCTCCATCAAGAGTCAGGAAACGAACAACTTGAAGGCAGTGCAGCGGAAGAACGGGGGCAGTATCCTGTCGGTGAACGGCAGCGTGCTGGTGGTGAATGCGGCGCGAAATTCCGCCGTGACGATAGAGAATAGTCAGCTTTTGGGTGACGCCGTCAAGGTGCGCTCCCTCATCGACGGCACAGCGAAGTTAGAAACCCACCAAGGGTCGGCCTCGGGCGCGTCGGTGAACGGCGCTGTGGCCATCTTGGATGTGGACGGCGAAAATCGCGTTCGCTTCGCGGGGCAAAATACGGTGCGCGCCGCCGGGAAGAACCCTCCCGCGGAATCCAAAATCATCGTGGAAGCCAAAAATGAAGCGAAAAGCGAGGTGAAGGCTTCCTCACGCACGGTGGGGGCCGGCGCGGCCACCATTATGGTGGCGGAGGCGAAGAGCCACGGGACGACGGCGGTGGACATCGGCGACGGCAATACCTTTGACGCCGGAAGCCGCGCCATTTCGCTCTCCGCGAAGAATCAGGAATCCCTCAAAGCGGAGACGGCCATCGGCAATCTCGCCCTCGCGTCCGGGGATGTGGCCTACGCTTCGGCGGACTTTGGCTCGAAGGATCGGGCGCTTTTGACGCGCCTCACCATCGGGCGCGGCAACACCTTCATCGGCACTGCCTTGGCGGCGGAAGCGGAGGCGAACCTGTCGAATACGCTTCATCTCTCCGGCATGAGCATCGGCGCGACGAGTCTCGGCATCAATCACGCGGCGAGCGAGGTATACAGCGACGTCGCCGTCCGGGCGGGAGAGAACACCTACCGCGGGCGAAAGGACGAGCAAACGAACGAGCAAAGGGAGATGTACAGCCTCTCCCTCTCCGGGAAAAATACCGTCCGGCATGAAGTGGATGCCAAGACGGAGAAATTCAACTTGACGGGCATCGCCAACAACAAGGTGTCGGCGGCGGAGGTGTTCCACACCGACGTTTCCGCGCACGGCATGGCGGCGGACAGCTACCTTCGCGACGCGAATATTTCGGCGGCGGGCAGCCAGACCTTCATCGGGAAGTCCGGCAGCTTCGGCGGCTCGGTTCTCCTCGGCGTGGCGGCGGCGGAGCTGACGCATCGCGCGGAAAATATCACGAACACCGCCCTCACCGGGCGCTGGAACTTGTTGAGGGACATCAAGGCGTCGGCGGTCAATCGGGAGAAGTTTGACCTCCTGTCGGACACGTCGAGCGCGGCCATCGTGAATGGCAGCGGCGCGGGGATCGACAGCCGGGATACGCAGCGGGCGACCGTGCGCGTCGAAAACGCCGCCATCCGCACGGCGGGCGGCCAGACGTTTGAAGCCGCGAATCATCTGGATGACGACAAGACGGAGATTTCCACCGCGGGCTTCGGCGGCCTTGGCGTCAATTCATCCCGCTTGGCGCAGGAGCGCGCGTATGCCGCTGAGGTCAGCCTGACGAACGCCGACCTCAGCGCCAAGGGGAAGATCGGCGCGTTGGCTCTGACCACGGGCCGCATGACGGCGGAGAACGGCTTGGCAGGATTGGGCGCCGTTTCCACGACCACCGCGTTTTCCGACATCAAGACTTCCTACGAGAATCGGGTGCTGGTCAAGGGCGGAAAGATCGCCACCGACCTTGCCGAAGACGGCGGGAGCGGCAGTGCCATCACGCTGGCGGCGCACGAAAATATGAGTGTTTCCCTCTCCGCCGTGGCGGACAATCAGTACGGCCTCGGCGGCGCGGCGGTGACGCATTTGAATACGACACTCAACCGCAAGAATACCGTGGACATCGCCGATGGCGCCCGCATCGACGGAAGCGGAGCCGTGAACCTCTACGCGGGGCGCGGCCTTGAGGGAGAAAAGAGCGCATTGACCTACCATGTCCTCTCCGATGTCTACAATCGCGCCCTCATTCCCTTCGCCACGACGCCGCGGCTCGACAGCCGCGTCTCCCAAGAGAACACGGTGACCACGGCGGCGGGGACGGAGGTGCGGGGCATCGGCGACGTCCGCCTCGCCGCCGACAGCGCCCAAGAGACGATGAAGCAGAGCGCCCGCATCTACACCGTCTACACGGGGCAGGACGACGCGGAGATCTCGACGACGGAGGAGGGAAAGCGCACCGCACAAATCGCGCGGCAAAACGGCGCGACGGTGAACGGCTCCGTCACGGCGGGTCGTCACAACCGCACGACGGTGGAGATCACCGGCGAGGTGAAGAAGAAGGACGACGGCACGGCGGATTACAGCGGCATCAAGGTCACCGTCAGCGAGGGGAGCGGCGTCACGGCGAAGGACTTCACCGCGCAGACGGTGACCCTCGAAAATACTTGCTGGGCGCAGTATCAGGACATCACGAAGCATCTCCAAGAATATCCAAAGGATACGGAAGAATACAAAGGCTATAAGAAGGCGCTCGACAAGCTCCTGCGCGTCATGGCAGCGCAGGGCTTCGCGGACGAGGAAGACGTCTTAGACGCGAACAAGCAGCCTACGGGCGAGAAGCAGTTCGTCGTCTACCACTATCGGCAGGTGGCGGCGCTGCAGACGCCGTCCCTCACCGCCGCCGGGGGCGACGTCACCGTGGAGGCGGACAGCCTGACGGTGAACGGCACCCTCACGGCGCAGGGAAAGCCCGAGATCTCCATCACGAATCGGACGCCCCTCTACATGATGGTGGGGAATACCGTCGTCAGCCGCGACGGCGGACGCGTGTACTACAATAGCCGCAACATTTCCGCCGAGGCGGGCAGCACGGCGGCGATCGAGGGCATCTCCGGCCTCGATCACATCCGCGCCGACGCCGGAGCCGGCAACGCTTCCACCATCACCATCAAGTCCACGGGCGAAAAGCAGGGCGGCCTCTCCCCCACGATTGACATTCGCGGGAAGGTGCGCAACGCCGACGGCGACGTCCTCATCCAGAACGACCACGGCAGCATTTTCGTGGGCGGTACGGGATCGGTCAGCGGGCGCACGGTCACGATCAAAGCGCCGAATGGCGCGGTGGTGCAGAATAACCCCACGGGAACCATCAACATCGGGCAAGATCCGATCACCCACTACATGATCGATAAGACGACCGCCGATAAGATCCAAAAGCTATTGGATCGCCACTACAAAGGCTTTTCTGGGCGCACACGGACGCCGTTCGTCGATTACGCTGACTATAAGAGATGGATCCGACAAATATCGAATGGTGAGATCATCCTGCCGGACGAACCGGCGGCGTCGCCCGAGGTGGGCATCCATGCCGGACAGGCGGTCTACATCAACGGGTATGAAGTCAATCTCAATGGCCTCGTCCAGAGCGGCTACAACTCGTACCGCGCCGAATTAGGCAGCGATGCGCAGACGAAAGTGGACGCGTTGGACGCGGCGTGGCAGAACGCGCCCACGGCGCTCTCCGACAGCGCCGTGCGGGGGAACGACGCGTATCTCGTGCAGGCGGGCGGCGATTACTATGATGCGGCCAGTCAGTCCTATAAGTACCGGGTGGCGGTCTACTACAATCCTTCCACAAAGCAGCTCTTGACGGAAAGCGTCAAGGCCGACGGCGGCCAGGTCTACATCTCCGGCAACGTGGGCAACACCGGCACAGGCCGCATTTTAGCGGCGGACGGGGCGGCGGACATCTCCATCCACACGAAGGCCGTGAACCGCGGCGTCCTCCTCTCCTCCATCGAAAATCAAAATCGAAAAGGCTTCGTGCGCATCACGGATAACTTGCAGGGGAAGGTTTTTACCTACACCAACGGGCAGTCCACGGTCTACGACATCGGCAAGCCGGAAACGGCGGCGACGTCGTCCGGCACATCCTTCACCTTTACGCCGAAGCAGAACTTGCTTTACCAGTGGACGGGCGGCGTATCGACGGGTACGGTGACGACGAAAACCTATAAGGAGGACAGTTGGTTCGGGATTCGGTTCAAGTCGCCCGAGGAAATCGAAGCCCAAGTGTCCGATGATAAAATTCAGTCTCAGAGCAGCACCCAAGATGGGGCTTCCCTCGGCACCGGCCACTACTTCGTGGAGGGGAATCAACTGCGTCCCTACGCCATCGAGGGCGAGTGGAAGCTGCGTGACCACGCGAAAAGCGACATGACGACGACGAAGGAGGAACACGGGATCTGGGGGCTCATTCACTCCGACTACGTTTACAAATGGACGGAATACGATACCTCGTCCTCCACCACCACTTACAGCCTGAAGGCCTCGAACCCCGTCACCATCGGCTTTTTGACGGCGGAAAGCGGCAATATCAACGTCGAAGCGAAGGGCGATGTCACCGTGGGCGGCAGCATTCGCGCGACGGAGAATAAGCAGGTGCGGCTCCGCTCCGAGGAGGGCAGCGTCCGGGGCGGCGGCGCCATCCACACGGACGATCTGAACGTTCATGCAAAGAAAGACATCGACCTCCAACAGGCGGCGCTCGATCCCGGCCATACGGCGAAAGTTAATCTGATCACCAACACTGGCTCCATTGATCTTCATTCGACGAAGGGGAATGTCGCGGTCAAGGCGTGGGCGGGTACCGTTGGGATGCCCGGGGAACACGCCCGTATCGACGCCTACGGCAATCTGACCAACTACGATAACGGCGACAGCGTTTCTGGGCGGCGCGTCGAACTCTTGAGCCAGACGGGAACCATCGGTGCGGCGGGACAGGCGTTTCGCATCACGGCGGGGCAGACGCAAATCAGCGGCGATCCCACCACCGCGAGCGTCACGGCGTCGGCGCGCGGGGACATTCGTTTGGAACAGACCACCGGGAATATGCGGGTGAATCAGATCACCAGCACCGAGGGAGACGTGTTCCTCAAGGCGCAGGGCGACATCGTATCGGCGCGTTCCGAGGAAGCGGCGGCCAGTACCGCCAACCGGCAGGGTATCTGGACGACGTCGAAGCTCATCCACAAGGACGACGCGGCGAACGACAACGCGCACGCCAGAGCCGAGGCATTGAAAATGCGCAAGGACGCCGTGACGAACCGCCTCGAGCAGTTGGCGGACGGCGACAGTGGGAAGGTGACGGTCTATCAAAACGCGGCGGCTGCATACACCGCGGACGCCGGCATGGCCGCGGCGCGCACCGCCTACATCAGCGCCATGAAGAGCGCTACGACGGACGCAGATCGCGCGGCGGCGAAGGCCGCATATCAGGCGGCGCAGACGGCCTATTTCGCCGGCAAGGGATACAGCGCCGACGAACAGACCGCCATCGTCCACTACGCCGAAGTGACCCGTGCGGACAACAACTACGGCTGGACGAAAAACCAGCTCCTCTACGCCATCGAGGATCGCATCATCAACAGTAAGCCCGGGGAAGTCACCCTGAGCGAAACGGCGAATATCAGCGGCCGCAATATCACGCTGAACGGGACAAACATCGGCGCCGAGAGTACGGTCACCATTCCCAAAGCGGCGCTGAAAAACGAGGAAAACCTGAAAATCCTCTCCCAAGCACAGGCCGGGGACATCACGAAGAACATGGACGCCGACGGACATCTCGAAAGCCTCACGGTGCGTCGGCAGACGCCTGTCTCCGTGAAAACGGCGGCCGATGGCGGCGTCACCGTGAATAGCCACGGACACGTCTACCTGAGCAGCACGAAGGACGACGCCCTGCGCGTCAAGGGCGGCATCAACGCCGGTACCAACGACGTCAAACTGATGGCCGGACGGGGCATCACCGCCGAGGGCACCATCACGGCGAAAAATCTCACCCTCTACGGCGGCGCAGGGGACATCGGCAAGGACGGACAGGCGCTCAAGACGGCACTCACCGGCATCCTCCGCGCCAATGCGGAAGGCTCCCTCTACCTCAATCAGACGAGCGCGCATGACCTGACCCTTGGCGCCATCGCTGTGGGGCGTGACCTTCATCTTGAGGCGAGCGGTCATCTGCGCATGGAAGCGCCGCAAGCGGGAGCCGCTGTCTCCTACCTGAACGCCGGGAACGAAATCTTCCTGAAGGCAGGGGGCGACGTGGGCGAGGCGGATAACGGCGTTCGTGTCCTGACCAACGGCGCGGCGGTACACGCTGCGGCGCAAAACGCCGTCTATCTCCGCGGAGAAAAGAACGGCGATCTCGTCTTAGGCCGAATCCGTACCGAAAATCCAAGCGGCACCGTCACCGCCGACGCGGGCGAAGGCACCATCAAGCTCTCTCGTCAAGCGAACGGTGCGCAAGGCGAAACGCGGGGGAACGTCGAGACGGGCACCGTGCGCTTGACGGGCAAAAACGCCAATCTCACGGGCGGCACACTGCGTGCCGATGAGGTGCATGTCGCGGCCACGGAAAATATCCTCCAAGAGAAGGACGAAAACTCCGTCATCGCGGCGCAAAATGCGACCTTTACCGTCGGGAAAGCGGAAAAGGCCGGTGGGAAGGTAAACATCGCCTCCGAAGCCAATACCTTCAAGAATGCGAAGGTCTTGGCCGTCGATGAAGCGGCGGGATTAAATGGCGGCATCACCCTCGTCTCGAAGGCCGACGGCGGCCTCACGGCGTCCTTCGGCGCGGGCGCGGGCGGTGCGGGCACCCTGCGGGTGACGGGTGCACCTGACGATCCCTTAGCGGTGCGTGTGAAAAACGTCGCCCCCGGGCAGGACCTCAACTTGAGCGGCAAACTCAAGGCAGAAAATACCGGCATCGCCTTCACCAGCAGCGGTGCTCTGCGCATCGCCAGTGGTGCCGCCTATGAAGCCAACAAAAACATGGGGCTTGCAGCGCAGGGCGGTATCACCATAGGAAATGGCGCTTCCCTCAAAGCGGGCGGCACGTTCGCCGCCGCCGCCGGAGGCGACGTCACGGTAGAGTCCAATGCCATCCTCAACGCAGGGCAGGATTTGCGGACGAAGACCACCGGCAGCGTCAACGTGGAAAATGGCGCATCCCTCACGGCAGGTAGCGACTTGGAAACCGATGCCAAGGGCAGCGTCACCATCAACAATGGCGCCGCGCTCAAAGCGGGCGGATCCTTAGCGACTGCGGCCGGACAGGACGTTACGGTGAATGGCGCGACCTTAGAAGCCGGGAAAGATTTGATCACCGAAACCAACGGAAATGTTGCCATCGAGGGCAACGCGACCCTCACGGCGAAGGGGAACCTCTCCACCGTCGGGCAGGACGTCACGATGAACGGTTCGACACTCAAAGCGGACAAAGACTTGATCACCAACGCCAAGGGCAAGGTCGATGTGACGGGCAACGCGAACCTCACGGCGGGCGGCACATTGGGTACCACTGCGGGACAGGACGTCACGGTGAACGGTTCTACGCTCAAAGCCGACAAAGACTTGACCACCGCCGCCAAGGGAAATGTCGCCATCGAGGGCAACGCGAACCTCACGGCGAAGGGGAACCTCTCCACCGCCGGACAGGACGTCACGGTGAACGGTTCGACACTCAAAGCGGACAAAGATTTGACCACCGCCGCCAAGGGCAAGGTTGATGTGACGGGCAACGCGAATCTCACGGCGCAGGGGAATCTCTCTACCGTCGCTGGACAAGACGTGCGCGTGCGAAATGGCGCGATGCTCAATGCGGATAAAGAGTTGACGACGCAAGCGCAAGGCAACGTGACCATCGAGAATGGGGCGCACCTCACGGCTGCGGAGAATCTGTCGTTGGCGGCGGGCGGCAGCCTCTTGACCGAGGCCGGTGCCGTCTTGGAGGCCGGGAAGACGATGACCCTCAAGGCGGGGGACGATGTGACGGCGAACAATGGGGCGCTGCTGAGAGCCGGGGAGCATCTCAACTTGGCGGCGGGCGGAAGCGTCCGCGCGCCGGGCGAGATTCACGTGGCCGGCTCCGTCACCGCCACAGCCGAACGCGGCGCCGTGAACGTAGAGACCGTCAAGACGGACAGCGGCGACATCACGCTTCAGTCGAAACAAGGCGACGTCGTCGCCGCCAACGTAGAGGCCGGGAAAAACTTTACCGCCACGGCGGGCGGCAGCGTCCGTGCCACGGGAGACATCAGGGCGAAAGGCACTGCCGCCGCGACGGCGGAGGGCGAAGTGAACGTGCAGAAGGTCACGACGGACACGGGCGACATCGCGCTCCAATCGAAGCAAAGCGACGTCACCGCCGCGAACGTAGAGGCCGGGAAAAACTTTACCGCCACGGCGGGCGGCCGCGTCCGTGCCACGGGAGACATCAGGGCGAAAGGCACTGCCGCCGCCAAGGCGGAGGGCGAAGTGAACGTGCAGAAGGTCACGACGGACACGGGCGACATCGCGCTCCAATCGAAGCAAAGCGACGTTACCGCCGCGAACGTAGAGGCCGGGAAAAACTTTACCGCCGCAGCGGGCGGCAGCGTTCGCTCCGCCGGAGACATCAGGGCGCAAGGCACTGCTACCGCGACGGCAGAGGGCGAAGTGAACGTGCAGAAGGTCACGACGGACACGGGCGACATCGCGCTCCAATCGAAGCAAAGCGACGTTACCGCCGCGAACGTGCAGTCGGGGCAAAACTTCAACGCCACAGCGGGCGGCAGCGTCCGCTCCGCCGGAGACATCAAAGCGAAAGGCGCTGCCACGGTAGCGGCGGAGGGCGAAGTCAACGTGCAGACCGTCAAGACGGAGAGCGGCGACATTGCACTCCAGTCGAAACAGAGCGACGTCGTCGCCGCGAACGTGCAGTCGGGGCAAAACTTCAACGCCACGGCGGGCGGCAGCGTTCGCTCCGCCGGAGAAATCAAAGCGAAGGGTGATGCCACCGCAACGGCAGAACAGGGCACGGTGAACGTGCAGACCGTCAAGACGGAGAGCGGCGACATTGCACTCCAGTCGAAACAGAGCGACGTCGTCGCCGCGAATGTGCAGTCGGGGCAAAACTTCAACGCCACGGCGGGCGGCAGCGTTCGCGCCACGGGAGACATCAAGGCGAAAGGCGCTGCCACCGCTGCGGCGGAGGGCGCGGTGAACGTGCAGACCGTCAAGACGGACAGCGGTGACATTGTACTCCAATCGAAGCAAAGCGACGTCGTTGCCGCGAACGTGCAGTCCGGGCAAAACTTCAATGCCACGGCGGGCGGCAATATTGCCGTTACGCACGATGCCACAAGAACGGCGGGGGATATGAACCTCACGGCGGGCGGAAACGTCACGCTGGCCAACGATACCGCGCGGGCGGGCGGCGCTGTCCGCATCGCCGCGGGCGGCAGCGATCCTCTCCGGCTCCGGCAAGTGAACGCCGGTGGGGAGGTCGTGCTTCGCCAGAGCGGTACGGGCGACATGCAGTTGGGCAACGTCAACGGACAGGGCGTCACCGTGGAGAAGTCCGGCACAGGCAAGGCGGAGGTGCAGACCGTAAACGCGGGCAGCGGACAGGCCGTCATGCACCACAGCGGCACGGGCGACATCGCGGCAGCCAATGTCAATGGACAGGGCGTGACCGTGGAGAAGTCCGGCGTGGGCAATGCGGCGGTTGAGTCGCTCAACGCCCATGAGGGACGGGCGACGGTGCAGCATGACGGATCGGGCGATATGCGGATCCAAAACATCGAGGCCGGCGCGTTCGCGGGCACCCATAACGGCAGCGGCGATTTGGTCGTCGATACGGCGACGGTCGGCGGCTCGGGCTGGGTCGAACATAACGGCTCCGGCGATATTCGCTTCGGCACGGTGCAGTTCGGCGACAACGCGCACGTCAGCCATACGGGACGCGGGACCATCAACATTCAATCCCTGACCGCAGGAGGGCGGGTATCGCTCACCAATCGTCATGGGGGCATGGATCTCGGCACGATAGAAGGTCATCGCCTTTTCATCATCGACACGGCTCAAAATGCCGAGGTGCGGGCGGACGTTCTCCGGGCGAAGGAGCTGATCACGATCTTCTCGCTGCACCAACAGATCGGCCTCTTTGATGCGCCCACGATCCTCGATCTTCTGTTGGCGGGCGATCAGACGAGAGAAGCGGTGGGCTGGGAGACGTCGGCGGACGCCATCGACCGCATCTTTGCCTACCAGCGCCGCCACGATGTCCTAGGGCTTACCGGTTTCATCGACCTGAGTCCTTGGGCGCGCGCGTTTTCCGCTCAGCTTCCTTTGGTGACGCTGACGGTCGGCGATAAAGACGCAGACGAGGAGGCATACCTGACGGAAGTGAATCTCTGAGCATGATGTGACGTTCGGCAAGAGGCAGTAGAAATATAAAAAAAAAATTGGGGCTCTATCATAAATGTTGTGGTATGACAAAAATATCATCCACAACATTTATTTTTTATTCAACAATAAAAGACATGGAAAATTCTGCTACAATGTAGTCACCACCCCAACATCGAAAGGAGAATTCACCATGCCTCCCCAAGATTTTACCACATTTATGCTTGCCCTGCCATCGGAATGCAAAGACTTTTCACAAAAGGTAGATTGCAAGTTTAATTGTCGCATTGTTGTGTTAAACTTTGCCCCTCAT